>JABGTE010000080.1 GCA_018647445.1 Gammaproteobacteria bacterium | reverse complement strand
GGCCGCAATTGATTTCTCCGTTTGTACCGCAACCCGGTCACCGGGTTTTAGACCCAATTGGGTCAGAGCCATCGCGAATTGGGCGCTGCGCTGCTCAAGGTCACGGTAAGTTGCAATCGTCTCGCCCTCAGCATCAATCAATAATGGGTGCGAAAGGGCAAAATGGTCACGAAAAACTTGATAGAGATTGCTCATAATAATCCAGATTGCTTGTTTGAATACGTCTCTGCCTTAGCCCATCGCGTGAGTTAAGACGATTTCTGACAGAGCGCAAGGTGTTCTGGTAAATTATAGCGTGAGCATTTCTTTTTTTCGCCTGTTTACCATCAGAGGTCGCTATCATGCTAGTAAGAGCTGGGTTTATCGCATTCCTATTACTTTGGTTGATCTCGCCGAGTGTTGCCGCGGAAGTTAGACTGCTTGAGGGTTGGACCCGAAGTCCTCCGCCGGGCGTCGACCGGCTGGCCATTTATGGCAAGCTGGTGAACGATGGTCGTTCGCCGATCGTTTTGTCGCGTCTGGAGCTTGCTGGCGCGGCGCATGTTATGTTGCATGAGACGATAATGGACGCGGGTTTAATGCGCATGCGGCACATTGATCAGATTGAATTGAGCCCTTCAGAGACCGTGGTGCTGGCGCCTCAAGGCCTGCATCTAATGGTGATGGGCTTGGAGCGTTCGCCGCAGGCTGGTGAGACTTTAACAATCAAGGCCACAACGCAACTCGATGAGACCCATATTTTTTCAGTTCAGGTTCTGCCGATTACTGCGCTTGGACCGATAGTCAACTAGGCGCTCGGGCCGTTTGCCATGACTGACTCAAGTGCTCAAATACTGGCGATCAAGGTTCGATTGAAACAAGCGTTGGTGCAGCATCGAGCCGGACAACTGAGTGACGCCGAGGCGCTCTATCAAGGCATTCTTAACGACGCGCCTGAGCAGCCTGATGCCCTGCACCTATTGGGCTTGATTCGAGGTGAGCAGGGCCAAGAACACATCGGGATCGAATTGATTGAGCGGGCATTGCGCAAGCGTCCCCTGGCTGCAGCCTATCACCATAATATCGCGGGGCTCTATCGCCGGGTGGGTGAAATGGCACTCGCGAAGGCGCGCTTTCAAGACGCTTTTACGCTCAAGCCGGATTATGGAGAGGCCTACCAAGGTTATGCCGAGATGGTGACCTTTGCGCCGCAGGACCCTTTTCTTGATGCTGTTGAGCAGCAGTTAACAGACCCCAACCTACACGATCAGACTCGGTGTTACTTACATTTTGCGGCAGGCAAATATTTAGATGACACGGCTGAATATGATCAGGCCTTCAAGCATTATGAGTCAGCGAATGGCTTGGCTGCGAGATCATTTTCTGTCGCGAAAAACAGGCAGTTTTTTCAGGACCTGGTCTATTTTCAGCCGGATCTACAATCGATTGAAGCCCGAGGTGGGTCGGTGGGCGATCAACCCATGCCAATTTTTGTGGTGGGCATGCCGAGGAGCGGCACCAGTTTGGTCGAGCAGATACTTGCCAGCCATTCTCGTGTGTTTGGTGCTGGTGAATTGAATGATTTAGCAACCGTAAGCCTGCAATTGGCCCAGACCTTGAGGGCGCAGTCTGCGCCAGCTGGCATGCGTCGCGACGAGTCCAGCCGTCTGGTTCAGGTAGCGGTTGACCGGGCCCGGGCGCGATATTTACACGCGTTGCGCGATCGAGACTATGGCGAAGGAATCCAATGGATCGTGGATAAACATCCGCTCAATTTCCGGTTTCTTGGGCTCCTGCGCGCAATGATCCCGGGTGTCAAGATTGTACACGTGAGTCGACATCCGCTGGACACCTGTTTGAGCTGTTTCTTTCAAAATTTCACGAAGGGCCAAGACTACAGTTTCAATCTAACGGATCTTGGACAATATTATCTCGACTACCAGCGTCTTATGAATCACTGGTCTGCCGTGCCCGGGCTCAATATTCATACGGTGACTTATGAATCGTTGTTGGCCTCCCCACAATCTGTCATTGAGTCGCTGTTAGCTTTTTGCGAGTTACCCTTCGAACCAGCTTGTTTAAGGTTTTATGATACGATTCGTACGGTGAGTACGGCTAGTTTCAATCAAGTGCGACAACCGATCTATCAAACCTCAAAAGCGCGCTGGCGCCATTATGCTCAACACCTCGGCCCGCTCGCGAGGATGTTGGATCTGGACGCCGAAAGCCCGGCTATGATCACGGGATCAAAGCTTTAAAAGGCACCAGAAAGATCAATTGATCAATGATAGAGTTGACGCGTCTTTAAAGGAATTCTAACCATGCACAGTTGGCGCGAACTTGAAGCAGCTGCTCCAGAAATTGCCGCATTTGGCTCCCAACGCCTAGATGGGAAGCTGGCCTACTTAGCAACGGTACGAGAGGATGCAAAGCCAAGACTGCATCCGGTAACCCCGATTATTGGCGCCGGCCATTGTTTTTTGTTCGTTGAACCGAGCACACCAAAAGCACAAGATTTGCTGAGCAGCGGATGGTATAGCCTGCATTGCGCGATGAACGACAGCTCTGGCAGTAGCGGTGAGTTTATTCTCAATGGTCGGGTACAAGCGGTGACTGATGGCGCCTTGCGCGCCTTAGCGGAATCGATTTCAAGCTATCGGCCCGCCGCTCGGACGGTTTTGTTTGAGCTGTCGATTCATGAAGCTCATGCTATTGATTACCGGTTTGGCCGAGCGCATCGAAGGCGGTGGCCGGAATGAGAAGCATTATGAAGTTGTTGGGTTAAGACCCTCAGCTCGGATCAGTTGATTTCGACGGCGGGTCCAAGGGCCATCCAAGTCTCGTCAGATGACTCAAGAGCGCCTTGCGTTGGAATTCTGTCAGCGGCGCCTGGGCCGCTTGTGCTGCACTAATGGATAGGCCGGTCGAGGCGCTCAGAGACCTGAGGGCCTGTCCCTGCAAGATCAGCGTTCGGGGTGCCGCACCCGCACCGTTATAGGCTTGCAGCAATCTTTCTGATCCATAGTGGGTTGAGCCAATTGATGCCATGAACTGCTCAAAAGTTTGGCTCGGACGCGCAGCTTTCTGGTAGCGCGCAAGGCTAAGGGTCAAAAAATCGATTCGCGCAATTTGAGAGTAAGCGGTTTGATAAAACTCGACGTGGCCCATTGTCGCCAGCAGCAAGATTGCCATGGCCTTTTGGTTCTCAGTTTGGGTGTCAGCGAATAAGCGTGAGCCGGTTTGATGAAATAGAAAGTGACTGCCGGGCAGTCCGTTAATGAGTGCGATGACTTCTGCCTCGGGAAAGCTTAGGTCGTTAAAGCTCGCGTCCGTAATTCGAATGCTCGCGTCATCGGGTTGGTAAAAAAAAGCGGTTTCGGCGGCGAGCAAATAAGGCTTTACAAGCAGGGGTGGTAGGTCAGAAAACCTCAGGCCAAGCGGATTCAGCGCTCGATGTGTTTCGATGCTTGCTTCTATTAGCCCCAAAAACTGTTGTCGCGCCTCTGGGGCTGGGCCCACCACCTGAAAAAGACCTGGATCGGCGGTGCCGAGGGCCGTCCGGATGCGCCTTAGTGCCGAGAGTTCTTGCCCAACCCATGCGTCCAACGCGGGTGTGAGGGTCGCTGTGCTTACCCCCGCGACGGATCTCCGCACCGCCTTCAGGGTTTGTTGCTGCAGACTCGTGATCTCAGTCAAGGCAACCGTTTGTTCCAACTCGTTGAGTAGTTTTTGATAATCAATAGGATCAATCGGTCCCGGATGAGCCGCTGCGAAACGCAAAACAATCTCATTAAAGAGCGCTTGTTCCAGCTGGGTTCTGACGATCCCTTGATCGCTGCTCGCTGGGCTGACGGCTCTATTCTCGCCCGGTTGCAAGCTACCACAGCCGCTGAGGATAAACGCAAGCAATAGGCCTGCCGTAACTGCTTTGATGTGCCTCATGCCGGATCAGAGTCGGGCGAGGCGAGGGTCTGTAGGGTTTGCCGGGTTTGTCCATGGATCTGTATTCTTGCCTCAACCGTGGCCGTCAGGGCTGAGTTTTGACAAAACCTTAGATTGATTTGAATATTCAGTAGGGCTGACGCAAAGGTTGCTTCTAGTAAAAGCGCCACCATTTGGGTATCAGATGCCAGATTGGGATTGGCAGTTGGATAAACGGCAATGAACTGTCTGGCGACCAAGGCCGTCAGTTCAAAAATCCTCATGGGTGCGTCGGCTGCCGCAATGTAACCCGCGTCCAGATCCGCTTGATTGGTCGGTTGGGCTTTGGCTGTTTTAAGGGTTTTTTTAAGCTGCTGATAACCTGCTGCATCATCTGCGCCGAGTTCCAGAAAGCGTGCCGTGTGTTGGTCCAGTGCGTCAGCAAAAGCTGGACCGAAGGGCGGGTTCCGGCTGAATCTAGCAACCATCGCGAATAATGCTGTGGCATTGGCTCCGATGTGCGCGGCAACACTACCACCGCCGGGTGTGGGTTGTCGGCTCGCTACCGCTTTGAGCCATTCTTCAACACTTTGGTGCTTGGTCAAGGCTGAGGTCCTTGATGAAAGTTTTGATAAAGCCTGAGTGCATTGCGCATGCACATGGCTACCGTCATAGGCCCAATTCGGGGCACAAAAATCGGCGTATGCTCGATAATGCTGTCATGAAAGTTATTGTAACTAGAAAAATTAACACAAACCGTACCAGGCTGGATCTCTGCCGGCATGATCTGCGGGAAGCGCGGGCTCGGCACGCCTGTTATGACAATATCAGACGCACTTAGAGCTTGTGCTCGATCGATATCAATCTCTTGGGCTCGGGCATCTTCGAAACAAAGTGGACCGAACTCATCGAAGGAAAGTACCCGAGCACCGTCATTCGACATCATGATGGCTAAAGGTCGTCCGATTACTTCGCTACGGTTAAAAATAGTAACGGTTTTTCCGGCGAGCGGAAGTGCTGTTGCGGCTCGATTTTGAGGATAGACCTCAAGTTCGACCAATAATTTGACGATCGCAAGGGGTGTGCAAGGCAGCACGGCCTTTTTAAGCGCACCATCGAATTCGATGCTGCGTTCATTGGCGTAAAGCTTGCGGGTCCAATACTGGCTGCCGGCTTCGACATCCTTGGTGAACTGGACCAAGTTTCGGAGATAGTCGTCTTGCTGATTTCCAAAAATCGGAAAGTAAATGAAGATCCCATGGATTGCTGGGTCGACATTTGCTGCGTCGATGGCCGCCTCTAGATCCAGACGGTTGACGCGCCTGAGTTCATAATCCATGCCGGTTTCGATGAAGCGTTGTTGCGTGGCTCGGGCATAGGCAAGTGAGGGTTCATCTTTGCTCGCGATCAAGCCGAGCACTTTAGGCCGTGCACTTAAGGTCTCAACGATCGTACGCGTGGTCCTGACATAGCGCTTAGCGAGAATTTTTGGATCCAGAGAGGGCATAACGGCTCTTTGAAACAGATTAATTGGAAGGTCGAGTGATGCTGCCTAAGTAGCCGCTGTGATGTCGTCGGCCGTAATCTTCTTTGGTGAAGGCTTTAAGCTCCATGAGCGTTAACGCAACTGCATCACTAATGGCAAGCATCACCGCAATAGAGGCGCTTGGCGTGAGTTTGAGGGGGCAGGGCTCTACTAAATCTGAGCCCATGTCTAGAATTACTTCGCAAAAGTCGCGCATGGGTGATTCCGGGTGGGATGTTACGCCAACGATTCTGGACACCCCGAGGGTGCGCGCGATTTGGAGGGTTTGGATGACTTCAGTCGATTTTCCGCTGGTTGAAAACGCAACAATGGCATCGTTCTCGGTGACCATCCCTAAATCACCGTGACCCGCTTCTGCTGGATGAATAAAAAAAGCAGGCGTTCCGGTAGAGGCGAGCGTTGCCGCAAATTTCCTGGCGATAAAACCTGCTTTACCGATCCCGGTTGTAATAACACGGCCGGGTGTCGCCATAAGCAAGTGCACGCCGTCTTCGTAGGTGTCGGTGATCGCGATATCACGGATTGCCGCGGCCTCTGCATCCATGATGCGTTTCATGTTTTGACGGATGTCCAAGGTCTTTGTCCTCTCGTTGCCGAGTGATTGTACCCGATTTTGATCCGGGTATTGAAAATAGGATGATACCGTAAAAGCGTTGAGTCGCGTTGCCCCAGTGCTCAAAATTGTGTTTAGAAAGGGGCTAAAGACGGATCAGAACAAGGCAACGATCGCTGCTGCGGCTTAGAGGCTGCTTTGATGTGCGGCCTCAGTCGGGGAAACCCGAATCGAACCCGTCAAGGCGCTTCAGCAAAATGGCAGGCTGCAATGTGTTCTGGTGCAACCGTTTTGAGTATTGGCACATCGCGTTGGCACGACTCCGATGCCTTAGGGCACCGCGTATGAAACGCGCAGCCAGGCGGTGGCGAGATGGGCGACGGCACATCGCCCTTCAGTAATATCCGCGTGGCGGAGTGATGCGGGTCTGGGATCGGAATGGCAGAAATTAAAGACTGTGTATAAGGATGAAAGGGGCGGTGATATATTTCATTGCTGCTAGCTTGCTCTACAATCTTACCTAAATACATAATCGCAACGCGGTCTGAGATATGTTTCACGACAGCAAGGTCATGCGCAATAAAAAGGTAAGCAAGATTAAACTCTTTCTGCAGCTCCATCAGCAAATTCAGAATCTGACTCTGAATCGAGACGTCCAGCGCTGAAACGGGTTCATCACAAATAATGAGTTCCGGCTTGAGTGCTATCGCGCGCGCAATGCCGATACGTTGGCGCTGTCCGCCTGAAAATTCGAAAGGATACCGAGACGCGGAACGCCCTGGCAGACCTACCGTGTCGAGTAGCTTTGATACGGACTGGCGTCGGGTTTGTGCGTTTCCGATGCCGTGAATGAGGAAGGGCTCCTCGAGAATTTCTCCGACCGTATGGCGGGCGTTCAAGGATTCCATCGGATCTTGAAAAATCATCTGAATATTTTGTCGATACGGCAATAGTTGACGATGACTCATCCCTGCCAGGTTGGCGTCTTTGAATAAAATTTCTCCGGCTGTGGGTTGATACAACCGACTTATGCAACGGCCAAGGGTTGATTTTCCGCAACCGGATTCGCCTACTAGCCCTAAGGTTTCGCCAGGATTGATGGACAAGTTCACGCCATCGACTGCAAAATTTCGCGCCTTTGTCCTGCTGAAAAAACCGGATTTAACAGGGAAGTGCATTTTAAGGTCTCGTACCTCGAGTAATGGCGCGCTCATAGTTGTCGCCATTTTAGACACCGCACGCTGTGACCCTCTGTGACCGTGTCAACGGTGAGGCCTGCGTCATCACACTCAGCGGCTCTGTGTTGACAGCGGTTTGCAAAGCGGCAGCCAACGGGTAAGTCGTGCAGGCTCGGCACCATACCCGGAATGATGTCCAGGGGCTGCTTAGGAATGTCCGTGAGTTTCGGAATCGATCGGAGAAGGCCCTGAGTGTAGGGATGTTTTGGGCGATCAAAAATATCAAAAACGGATCCTTGTTCGACAACCTGACCTGCGTACATGACCACCACCTGCTCGCAGGTCTCTGCGATCACCCCTAAATCGTGGGTGATCATGATCATGGCCATGCCAAAATCTTTCTGCAGGGAAGAAATGAGATCCAAGATTTGAGCTTGGATGGTGACGTCCAATGCGGTCGTCGGTTCATCTGCAATCAATAAAAGTGGCTCGCAGATTAACGCAATCGCGATCACCACGCGTTGCCGCATACCGCCGGATAGTTGATGGGGATATTCAGTCATTCTCAGTTCAGGCGCGGGTATCCCGACGCGTTGCAGCATCGCAACGGCTGTTCTGATTTGCTCAGCAGGGGATTGATCGGTGTGGATCGCCACGACTTCTGTGAGTTGTCGGCCAATGGTGTGTACTGGGTTCAGCGCTGTCATCGGCTCTTGAAAAACCATGGAGATTTCATTGCCGCGGATACGTTGCAGTCGGGCATTGTCTGCTGCGACGAGATCCTCACCGCGATAGTCGATTCTGCCCGATTGTATGTTGCCGTTTGGTCGGGGCAGCAAGCCCATAATGGATAGAGCGGTTACGCTCTTCCCGCAGCCAGATTCGCCAACAATGCCGAGCGTGCCGCCCGGGGGTATGTCAAAACTCACGCCATCGACTGCGCGAACCAGGCCCTCGTCGGTTTGAAACTCAGTGGTGAGACCTGAGACGCAGAGCAAAGGCGTGATCACTAGGGCGCTTCCCGATACTGATCAAAGATTTGAAGTTGCACGGGGAAGGTCTTTTCCGAGTCTTTAGCCTCGAGGGTTTCCGTCTTAACCGCTTGGTCGACCCAATGCACAAAGTATTCTTGAGATCCCGAGGCGTGCTTGTAGCTGAAGTTCTCCGGATACCGAATCCATCTCCAGTGACCGAGTCGGAAAAATCCAGAATAAAACCCAGGCACGAATGAGGCGTAGTCATGGTGCAGCTCACTCATTTGATGTGCCAATGTCACCATCTCATCCGAGCTCGATTCGGTTCGATATTGAAGGATCCACTCATCCATCTGTTGGATCGCGAGGGTCTCTAGGTTATTGGTTTGAGATTTTGGTTTTCGATCAGGGTTAATTGCGCCGGTGTCTAAAAAGGCTTTGTCATAGGCGTTGTCTGAATGGAAGGTTTCCCAAAATCTTGGGTACAGTTCCAAGGAGTATCCGAAGGCGGAAAAATGAATGTCATGCTGTTTTTCCTGAACTTTTTTCCAGCCTGCAGTGGCATCCAATACCTCGACTCGAAACTCGAGTCCGGCTTTTGCAGCTTCTTCTTTTAAAATGGTGAGCACGTCTTTAAGCGCCTCGTAACCGGATGACACTGTAAAGGCTAGCCGGGTGCCATCGGCGCGCTGCAAAATGCCGTCGGGGCCGCGTTGATTAAAGCCTGCGGCCTCAAAATAGGCCGCTGCGCGCTCAATATCAAAGTCACGGGCCTTAATGTCCGGATGGCTGTAGCGGCCATAACCGTCGTTCGCTGTTTTTAAGCGACTGTAGTCGCCTCTGAAAAATTGGTCGATGACCAGTTGCCAATTGGTTGCGTGCTGAATGCCAAGCCGGATGTTTTGATCATTTAGAAGGGGTTGATGAGTGTTGATCCACAACCCATAGGGAGGTCTTGGCCGCTCGTTAAAAAACCATTTTCGTTCAATGTAGCCGGCTGCAACATCTGGATCTGTCTCGGGGAGTTTCTCGTACCAGTATTCGGCAAGGTTCAGCCCAAACTGATCGATATCGCCACGTTTGAAGGCCTCAAAGACCTTTGCGTTGTCTCGAATCACCAAGAGATGAATGTTGTCGACGTTAAAACGATAACGCCAATGCTTCTTATCGGCGGCCCACCAATTTTGATCCCGGGTTAACCGCACCGATCGACCTTTTTTCAAGTCTTCATCTTTCAAAATATAGGCGGCGGTCGTTGGGGCAAAACGCCATTGATAGCGCTCAAGAAAATCTTCCCCGACTTCTTTGTAAAAGTGTTGTGGCAAGGGTCTCAATTCCAGGACTTTTGAGTCGGTATCTGGTTTGAGTTCCGGGATTGAAATTGAGATGAGGTGGTCGCTATATTTCGTAATCCCGGTGTACTGGCTCTCGTACCAGTTGTTGTACCAGGGCGCCGTGATGTAGCGGGATCTAAAAAACCAAAAGGTAAAGCGATAGTCGTCTGCCGTAATCGGCACGCCGTCGGACCAGGTCGCTTTTGGATCCAGCTCAACAAAGACCGATTTTGAATCCGCATCGACCGCCCACCGCAGCGCAAGGCCAGGGAAGTAATCAAGCGTATCAGGATGGCGGTGGGCGAGCGCCATGCTGGTAGAGTCTAGAATCCAAGGCCTGAAACTGCCGTTTGAGTCCGGTCCAACGGTTCTCAAGGTGCGTGGAAAGTCCGCCAGGCGAACATATTCTGTCCCACCCTTTTTGGCATTGGGACTGCCGACTTCCGGTAGATCCGCGCCATCCTCCCAGACTAAGTCCTCCGGCAGGTCATCGATTGATCCTGCTCGAAAAAAATCGGCATGAGTCTCATAAAATGCCTTTACCTCTGCGGTATTGTCGATGCTTGGAAGGGCCTCTGTCGCGTCTTGGTCAGACCCGCCCCCCATCAGGATCAGAGCGGTTAGGG
>JABGTE010000113.1 GCA_018647445.1 Gammaproteobacteria bacterium | reverse complement strand
GGCGCCTGCCTCATCAAAAAACACACATCGATCCGCATCACCATCCCAAGCAATCCCGACGCCCGCTCGACTTGACCTAACAAACGCTGACATTTGCGCTGCGAGCGGCGGCTTGAGCGGATCCGGACCCGCTATCGGAAGACCCGTGTCTTCGCCTGTGATCCACCGAACGTCTAAATTTAAGCGGGCGGCAAGTGGTATTGCAACGAGGCTCGCCGTCCCGTTTAAGCCATTGAGCGCGAGCGGACCTTTTGTCCAATCTAAGTCTAAGGGTTCCGCAATACGTTCAACGAACTCGTCAATCAGCGGCAGGGCAATAGGTGACTTAGGGCTCAAGGCGGGCTGCCCCCTGACGTTTTCCAGCAACGCGCCCCTCAACCGATCAAGTAAATGCGCGATAGGTTCTTGGCCTCCTTGGGCTTTAAACACTTTAAAACCATTGTCGGGCTCCGGATTATGGCTCGCTGTCACCATGACGCCCAAATCAATTCGTTCGATACCAACGCCAAAGGCCACAATTTCCGTCGGACAAAATCCAAGGTCAAAGGTTTCACAACCCGAGGACATAAAGCCTGCCATAAGGGCCTCGGCCAAGGCCGAACTTGAGACTCGAGTATCTCGGCCAACACCAATTTTTGCTTCGGAATACCAACTGCCTAATATGCGTCCAACGGCAAAGGCGACCTCAACATCAATCTGCTCCGGTACCCTGCCCCGGATATCACCGGCTCTGAAAATGGCTGTATCCAGTTGTTCGAGCGCATGCCCATGGTTTACTTTTGGTCGCAACGCCGCTACCTTAATTAGGGTCAAGACGAGAATCTTACCTGAAAATCCTCATTCACAATATGACGGTATTACCTTCTTAAATCAGCACCATCACCTTCAATAAACCTTAAAATCCAATCCGCGACGCGCGCTTGATCTGGCGACTGCGTCATGGATGAAACGGCGGCTTCATATTTCACCTCGCCCACGGCCTCACGGCGAATCTGTAATAAGGCGCGCGCGTAAGCTGTGTCGAATTCAGGATGGCCTTGGAAGGTTAAAATATGTTTCTCAACTAGCATGCCGGCGATTGGACAAAATTCACTCTGGGCCAAAATCCTGGCACCTTCAGGCAATTTCGACACTTGGTCTTGATGACTTGAAAGTAGAGAAAATTGCGTCCCAGCTGGGGCATCAGCATTTAAGTCCATCAACAATCGGGTGTCGTGGCGGCCGACACCCCAACCTCGATCACTTTTCTCTGTTTTGCCCCCAAGGACTTGCGCAACCAACTGATGCCCAAAGCAGATTCCCACGAGCTTCTTCTGAGCTTCGTGCAGGGTCTGAACAAAGCTCCCCAGCTGTTGGATCCAGGGCTCGTCTTCATAAACACTGCGCTTACTGCCCGTGATCAGATAACCATCACAGGCGTCGAGTTCCCGCGGGTACTCGAGGTGCTCAACGTCGTACACGTTCACCTCACAAGGATGAGCGTCCGTGCTAAGAATACGCGTAAACATATCCGAGTAATCGCCGTGCGTGAGCTTTAAGTCATCGAGCACACTATCGGCCTTTAAAATCCCAACAACCGTCACACCGGCCTCCAGATCAAGTTTTTAATGCGTACTTAAATAATTTCAAAATATCGAGCCAACTGCCAGTCATTGACGTGTCGTTCATACTCCCTGACTTCCCAATCTCGACTCGCGGTAAAGTGTGCTCGAAATGCCGCACCAAAAATTTTCTCGGCGGCCGATGAGGTTGCAAATTTTCTCGTCGCGTCCAATAAATTACTCGAAAACTGCTGTGATGCGGGCAGCGCGTCTTGCGCATCATAGGCGTTCCCCGACAAGGGTTCATCGAGCACTAGCGCTGACTCGATGCCAAGCAGCCCAGCCCCTAGTGTTGCGGCCGCCGTCAAATACGGATTTGCATCAGCCGACCCCACCCGGAACTCCATTCGCTGTGATTTGGCAGAGCCTCGGATGACGCGCAGCGCACAGGTTCTGTTTTCGACCCCCCAAGTTGAGGCCGTCGGCGCCCAGGCGCCCTTGACCAAACGGCTATAGCTATTAATGGTCGGTGCGACAACCGAAAGCAATTCTGGCAAGTATCGTTGCACGCCGGCAACATATTGTTTCATGACTGAACTCATCATCAGCGGATCAGCCGCATCATAAAAGGCCCCAGCGCCAGATTCTTTTGTGACCAAAGACTGATGGAGGTGCCCACTTTGACCAGGATAATCCATCGACCACTTCGCCATAAACGTCGCGATCATGCCCCGTCGTTGAAAGAAGGCCTTCACCAAGGTTTTAAAAAGCGCCGCTTTATCTGCGGCTTTAAGACAATCATCAACACCGATTGCTGCCTCCCAAACCCCTGGACCGGTTTCACAATGGACGCTTTCCAAGGGTATTTCGTGATCCTCACAATAATCCATTAACTCATTAAAAAGGTCTGAAAGCGTAAAGGTCCTCAGCGCTGAATATCCAAAATTACCAGGCGTCAGAGGAATCAGATTTCGATAGCCTTTATCCGCCGCAGACTGCGCCGTTTCTTTAAAAACGAAAAATTCGTACTCAAAGGCCATCTGAGACTGAAAGCCCAGGGCATCGGCCTTTGCAATCACGCTTTGCAAGCGACTGCGCGGACAGATTGCATGTGGTTGACCATTCTCCGACACGAATTCCGCTAGAAACAACGGGATACCGCCCTCCTCTTTGAGTCGGCGCTCCGTATTTAAATCAATCCGATACAGCGCATCCGGAAAGGCCGTATGCCAACCTGTAAACGATGCGTTGTCATAAAGTTGATCATTAACGTCCCAACCCAGCACGCAATCACAGAACCCTGATACGCCGTCAGCGACCCCTGAAAATTTATCAAGGCTTATGTATTTGCCCCGCATCACCCCGTCAATATCCGTGAAAACGAGTTTAACCCGGCGGATTCCCTCAGCGCGGTAAGTG
>JABGTE010000091.1 GCA_018647445.1 Gammaproteobacteria bacterium | reverse complement strand
GAGCCCTGGGTGAGCACTCAGCTGGGAGGACCATTGATGCAACCGGACAAACCGTCACGCCGGGTTTTGTCGACTTGCACACCCACTTGGACGCGCAAGTGGGCTGGGACCCGGAATTGACCTCGAGCTCTTATCACGGCGTGACTACGGCGCTGATTGGTAATTGTGGGGTGGGATTTGCGCCGGTAGCAGAAAAAAACCGGCAATATATGGCCAAGCTGATGGAATCGGTAGAAGACATTGCCGCTGAAGCGATTTTAGATGGCCTGCCGTGGAATTGGACGGATTACGGCGGTTATCTGGATTCGGTTCAGGCGCTGAAGCCAGCGTTGAATATCGTGGGTTTGGCCGGTCACTCGGCGATTCGTTTTGAAGCCATGGGGGACGCTTCCATGGATAAAGATGTCCAGGCCGATGATCGCCAATTGGCAGAGATTGTTCGCATGGTTAAAGACTCGGTTGAAGCCGGCGCCGTTGGTTTTTCAACCTCGCGGTTTATTCCGCACACCGTACCCGATGGCCGTTGCACGCCTGGGACCTGGGCCGATTTGCGCGAGACGGGCGCGATTCAGCAGGCCGTGATCGAAGCCGGTGGCGTTGGCGCCCTATTTCAATCTGCCAATGATTTTCAAACGCGCATGGACACCGAGCTTAAGATGTTCGAGCAAGGCGCTGAGCTGGGCTGCCAGATCTTATTTTCGGGCGGGACCGGGTCAAATGGTGATGGCGGGGTGAGTCGCTGGGCTGATTTTTTCCGGCAGCATAATCAAGGCGGCAAGCGCGTTGCCTCGTTATGCCATACCCGGCCAAGCGGCGCATTCTTTGGCCTGGCACAGCTATCACCCTTTACTAAGGAGTCCGAGGCCTGGCGGTCATTGATGGCCCTACCAACGATCAGTGATCGAGTGGATGCGCTACGAAATGCCAGCACCCGTGCTCAGTTGATTAAAGATGGGATCAAGATAGGACATCTATCTAAGATGGCATCAATGCTGCATCCGTTTGGAATGGGTGAAACGCCAGATTTAGATTTTGACCGAAAGTCATCATTGCAACAGTTGGCCGATGCGGCTGGCTGCGATCCGGTTGAAATGTACATCGATCGGCTTCTGGCCTCAGAAGGTCGGGAGCTGTTTAACTACTGGGCCTTTGGCGGCGCGCTGGAAAATCAGTGGGAATACATGCAGTTGGATCATGTGATTCCGATGCTTGGGGATGCCGGCGCGCATGTGGGGATTTTTACGGACACCGATTCGCCGACCGTCTTGCTGAGCGAATTAACGCGTAAGCAAAAGGTTTACACCTTGCCTGCTGCTATTCATAAAATTACGCAGCAATCGGCCGAGGTATTAGGCCTTAAAGATCGCGGTGTTTTAAAAGAAGGCTATATCGCGGATATCAATGTCATTGATTACGATCGGCTTGCGACGCATCATCCAGAGTATGTAAACGATTTTCCCCATGGCGGCGGACGTTTCATTGTGAAGAGTTCGGGTTATACCGCGACCTTGGTTGCAGGTCAGGTGGTTGTGGAGAACTGTGCGCACAGCGGTCACCGTCCTGGCGAAGTGATTCGAGAATTCCAACGCGGCTAAAACCGTAATGGGTTGAAGATGAGCACAAGGCGCAGCTTTTATTAAGGCTCGCCTTGCTGCGATCGCTTAAAACGATTGCTATTCTCGGTCGAGCAACAACCGCCAATAGGGTGCTGTTTGTGTTTAAGCGCTAAACGTTTTTTTACAGTGCGAACGCGATAGACGGCGCTTGTAAACAAGATTTTAGGGTCTGATTGAGGAGTAGGCGGTTGTCAGAGCGTTATCAAGAAAACCAGGTGCCGAGTCAGGTTGGTAAAACGGCGTTCGTCACGGGCGCTAACACGGGCATTGGCTATGATACGGCGCGGGTGTTAGCCGAAAAAGGCGCGCGGGTTTTGCTGGGTTGTCGTGACGAGCAGCGCGCAATCAAGGCGATGGATGCCATTCGTGTGCGCGTACCGAGCGCGAACCTTGCTTGGATTGAACTCGACTTAACGTCACTTGCGTCAATACGATCGGCATCTGAGCAGGTGCTTGCAGAGGAACACTTGGATCTTCTGGTTAATAACGCGGGCGTCATGGTGCCGCCGAAAACACTTACCCAAGATGGGTTTGAACTGCAGTTTGGGGTTAATCATCTTGGGCACTTTGCCCTGACGGGGCAGTTATTACCCCTTTTAAAGCAACAGACCGAAGCACGAATCGTTACCGTCAGTAGTTTGGCTCACCGCGGCGGTGAGATCGATTTTGATGACCTCCAGGCGAATCAAAGCTATAGCCGTATGAAGCGATATCAAATGAGTAAGCTCGCAAACATTTTGTTTACTCTCGCCCTCAGTGAAAGGCTTGCTCAAGCACAATGTGGCCTGAAGGCGGTCGCCTGTCATCCGGGCGGGTCGAATACTGAATTGGGGCGGCACCTTGGGCCGCTAAAGTATTTATTTTTGCCCCTAGAGTTGATCATGAATTCGTCTGCCGAAGGTGCGCTACCAACGCTTCGAGCGGCGACGGATCCTGATGCTGTCAGTGGTGACTATTACGGTCCTGCGGGGTGGGGTGAGTTTGCTCGGTCGGCGAAACGTGTCGCAATCGATGCTGCCGCGCGCAACCCGCAGCAGTGGGAGCAGCTTTGGCAGGTATCGGAAGACCTAACCGGCGTAACCTTTGCGTTTTAACGCCTATCTGACTGACCTGAGCGTTTGGTTAAGGCAGAGATCTGCACTCGCTTGCTTCAACCCGTTAGCGTCAAGCGAGCGATGCCACTACAGCTGTCGAATGGCGTAGGCGTTCTGGAAGAATTGCCCAATGGTTTGGATCAAACAAGCCGAGGATCGCATACACAAGCCATCCTGTTGCAATCGGTCGTGGCATTCTTGCCGGTCACGCGCGATGCTCGGAGCAGAATGACTCACGCACCACTAGTCCGATCAATTAAAACGGCCGCATAAGATGCGGCTTTAGGGTAAGGCGCTAGTGGTAGTGGGTTCGTTTTACCTCAATAGCGATTGGGCGGATGCTGGACGATTATCTTATTTTATAATGTAGGGGGTTTTTCCACTAAGATGGTGGGCGCATAACCCTTGTAAAGGTCCAATTTTAGGGTCAGCATTTTTTGGTGTGTTGTCATTTTGGCGGTATGAAGGTGGCTTGTTGCTGTACAGTTGGGATGCTCGAGAACCCGAATCATGTAGGCTGTGTGATCCGCTAGCGATACCGGCATGAATTGGTTTACCGTATTGATAGCTTAATAATCGATGAATAATTTATAAAAGGTGCTATATGAAGCGAGTTATCTTTTTCCTCTTGGCGATGGTGCCGTCGTATTTTTTAGTGGTTCTGGCCGCGTCTGAGTTGGGTGGTGAAGTGGTCACTTTGCTGCGCCCCAACGTCGAGGGCGGTTTTGACGAAGTGCGTGTTTGGATTGTTGATGATGGTGACGTGACGCTGATTGAGCATGGTAGTCAAGGGGATGAGTGGCTTGAGGGCTTAAAGGCGTCTGGGCCGATCAGCTTGGTGCGAGACGGGATTAAGATTGACTATTCGGGTCAGCAAGCGAGTGCGTTACATGCGGGGTATCATGCACTAAGGCGGGAAAAATATGGTTTGGCTGATCATATGATTGAAGTCCTGACGGGCGCCTCGGTCGACGCTTGCGACGGCATGCCCCTTCAGTTGCAGGTCATAAATTAAACCTGCTAGGTAGAAGGCGCGCAGTTTCAGCGCGCTCACCTGAGCGCATCGGTCGTTCGGTGAAGCGTTAGTAAAACAGGGGCGTATTAGGAGATTCACTATGCAGCTATCAAGGGTTCACCATATTTCGCTCAATGTGACCGATGCCGCTCGCGATACAAAATTCTATACAGAGATTCTCGGGTTTCAAGCGATTTCACGCCCAGAAATGGGGTTTAAGGGCGCATGGCTCACCATGGGAGATCAACAGTTGCACTTGCTCGAAGTGCCAGAATTTGAGGCGCCAAAGGGGCAGCATTTTGCCTTTGGCGTAGCGGATATTGAGGCTGCGCGGACCCAACTTATGACCCAGGGCGTTGAAGTCTCAGAGCCCGCGGCCCTGGCGGATGTGTGCTGGCAGTGCTTCTTCAAAGATCCTTCCGGCAATCTGCTGGAGCTCAATCAGGCGCTTGGTGCTAAGAATGCCAGAGGTGACGCATGAGCCCGCAAACAAAGCGCTTCAAGCAACTCGGGTTGATTAGCTTGGGTTTGGCCGCCGTGGTCGCAGGGCTTTTTTGGGTTGGGGCAGAGGACATAGAGCGCGCTGTGAAGCAGCAGCTGACGTCCGATATGTTTGTTACAAATGATCGTGATGCCTTTAATCCTGGTTTGCCGATTGGTGCGCGCTTTCCATCGTTGTCAGCACGATTGAACGTAATACCGGTCTCGGACATCAGTCGGTTGATGGGTGACAAAGGAATGATCTTTATCGCGGTTCGTTCTGTTGACTGGTGACCCTACTGTCAAAAGCAGCTCGTGCAGCTGCAATGGCACCTAGCGGACTTTGAGCGTGCTGGGTTTTCGGTTATTGCGCTAACCTATGATTCTCCGGCGCTGCAAGCTGCGTTTATTGAGGCCAATGGGATCGAGTTCCCGTTGCTCTCGGACGTGGCAGCGCAAAGTGTCCAAGCCCTAGAGATTTTGAACGAGGACTATGTACCGGGGGACGATCATTACGGCATTCCATACCCCGGAATTTTTATTTTGGATGAGTCTATGACCATTCGAGGCAAACTGTTCTTGGCGTCTTATGCACAAAGAGTGGACGCCTCTGAGGTCCTAGCGCTCGCAAAATCGCTGAGTTTGTAAGGCGATTAGGGCGTTGATAACGCCGTAAATTTGTCAGGCGCTGAGCGCGTCGTGAGTCTGTTTTCGCGCGGTGGGGCCGCTCAGGGCTAGTTTTACCACTCTTAAAGGTCAGTATATTTCTTCATTCTGGCGGTTACTTTTTTAACGTAATTTCTTGATTCTAAACGAATATGTCGGTTGGTAAGGAACCAGTAAAATTCTTCAACGGTCATCGCGTTGATCCGTTCAATAGCCGCACGCTTGCCGCCGGTTGCCGCGAGACTTTTGAATAGGTTGCCCGCGCCGCCGTTGTAGCTTGAGATGATCGCGTATTCCAGTTTTTGCGGATGGTAAATGCCTGCAAGATATCGATCCGCGAGGATGCTCAGGTAACCTGCGCCCACCTCAACATTGTTTTCCGGGTTGTACAGGTACGCTGATGTAGGTGTGTGCTGGTAGCCGCTAATAATTGAAAAATAATCTCGTCCAGCGGTGTTGGCTTTGATTTGCATCAGGCCAAGAGCATTAGAGCGTGAACGTGCTAAGGGGTTAAATGAACTCTCGGTCTCAATAATGGCCATGATTAAGGCGACTGGGATCATGTGCTTGGCGCCTGCCGTCTTGGCAAAGCTTACATACTTAGCCCCGGCAATAGCCTTGTGTTGTCGAATCATTGGAATGGTCAACTGGCTCGTGCGGGTGTTCGCTTGGCGCCTCATCAAGTAATCAATGTAGCGCTCAGCGCGCCAGGCGGTAGCAATCGGGGCGCCGTCTTGGTCAGTGACTTGCTCGAACAGGAACGGTTTCTGTGTTTTAGAGTTAATCAGACCTAAATCGCTGGCGGTACTCGCATCAATCACCGATGGATCTATCTGCGTTAGCAAAATCTCAACCGCCGCTTGCTTGATATCGCTAGAGTCTGTGGCGGTTATGTTGATAAGGCCACGCTCAAAGTCGATGAGGGTCTCTGCCTTGCTTTGTCCTTGGTAGGCCCAAACAGATGGCAGGAGACTGCCAGCTCGGTCCGAATCCGCGTGATACTCATCCAGCAAGGCGGCGACATCCGGGTCATACCGATCAAAGTTGGCGGGCTCCTCAGCGAGTGCAAGGGTTGGCAGCAAAAGTAACAACCTTATCCAATTCAGCAAAGTTTTCGTCGCTTGCGGGTCGGAGCAGCCAAAGTCGTGCAGGGTTTGTGCAAGGCGCATTGTCATCTGTCTTGTCATATTCTTAGTCTAATCAATGCGCGGGTTTGAAAAAAGCTAGGGAAGATTAATTGGGTGACCGTTCGGCGTCATGATCGATGATTGCTCGGGTACCTGAATCTGCTTTTTTAAATTGGGCATCGAAATGATTTCTAAAGGCAGACTCAAAACGAATTGGCCAGGTAAGGATCGCCCAGAGACCGCGTTGAACGACAGGGCGCTGCAATTTCGGCGCGCAGTCTGCAGCCCGCGAGCGTTCGTGACAGAAACGGTTGAATGGGTCAATAAAAGAGACTTAAAACACTCAACGCATCGCGTTGGCAGCTGCGCTAAAATAATCGAAAAATCAGATCACAGCCGGCGCTTGCTGTTGCCAGGCCCGGATTGATGGAGCGAAGGAGCAGACGTGTGACAAAGATGGAAACCACAGAAGTCGTGGTGCTTGGCGGCGGTGCAGCGGGCCTGATGTGCGCGTTAACGGCTGCAGGCCAAGGTCGACAAGTACGGGTGCTTGAACGTAGCAACAAGCTTGGGAAAAAAATACTGATGTCAGGGGGCGGGCGGTGTAATTTTACCAACCTGCATGTTGAGGCAGAACACTTTTTGTCAGATAACGAGCATTTCGTGAAAAGCGCCTTGGGTCGTTATCCGCCCCACAGCTTTATCAGCTTGGTGGAATCCTACGGGATCGAGTTTGAAGAGCGTAAGCATGGACAGTTGTTTTGTGTCCATTCTGCTAAAGAAATATTGGCCATGTTGGAAGCGGAGTGTTTGTCCCTGGGTGTGCAATTCCAAATCGATTGCGACGTTAGCCAACTTGCGGCAAAAGCCCGTGATGCGGCAGGAGCAGAACGCTTCAGCGTGCGGTATGCCCACCAGAGCCAACCTATCGAGTTGCATTGCCAATCAGTTGTGGTGGCAACAGGTGCGCTGTCAATCCCAACGCTTGGCGGTAGTGACCAGGGCTACCAGCTTGCCGAACAGTTCGGCATCAACTTGGTACCGAGACGAGCCGGACTGGTGCCGTTTATGTTCACCGGTGACCTCAAGGATTTTTGTGTTGCTTTGGCGGGGGTTTCAATGCCGGTCGCAGCGCGCTGCGGGTCACAGGGTTTTGTTGAGGACATCTTGTTCACCCACCGCGGTCTGAGTGGCCCGGTGATGCTTCAAATATCCAGCTATTGGTCCCCGGGGGATGCCTTGTCGCTTGATGTCTGTCCAGAACTCGACTTGGCGGAATGGCTGGTCACCAGAAAACACCAAAAACCCAACCAAACCGTGGTGACGGCGTTGTCTGAAGTGTTGCCTAAGTCCTTTGCAGAGCAGTTTGTCGGCCTGTATTACCCTAAGTTTTTGAACGTTAAATGTGCCGAATTAAGAGATCAGCAGCTGGGTCAGGTGGGGCGGGATTTGAATGAGTGGCAGATTAAGCCGGCGGCAACTGAGGGTTACCGTACCGCCGAGGTTACTTTAGGCGGGGTATCAACCGATGCGCTCAGTAGTAAAACGCTCGAAGCGCGGGGGCAACCTGGTTTGTTCTTTGTTGGGGAGGTTGTCGATGTTAGCGGTCACCTTGGGGGGTTTAACTTTCAATGGGCCTGGGCGTCAGGGTTTTGTGCCGGACAAGTGGCCTAATAGAAGCGGAATCACCTCTTAGACATTAGGAGTGCGCCCTGCGTTTTTTCGAATAAAAGTACGCTGAGGACTTTTTATTTGACTTTGGTACAGGTCCAGGTGGCGCATAGCGGCGAACGGCTTTGTCATTTAAGATCAGGTAGGCGTAAGTGCTTCAAAATGTGATTGGGTATGTGCGCCTTACGCATAGCGTGGTTGTCGATGAAAGCGTTTGTTACTGGGCAAAACCAGAATGCTGTTAGGACAACCGCGCGCGATGTTAGTTTTACTGTCAGAAGGGAGGAAAGTATGGGGCGCGTGGGTCGTGGAATTCTGACAGGAATGGTTGGCATGCCGGCCGTACTGTTTATTGTTATGGGGTTGCGTTGGTTGCTCGACCCTGCCGGCATTGCGCCCATCTTGGGACTCAGCCTGGAAACTGGGCTAGGTCTCAGTACGCAGGTCGGTGATCTGGCAGCATTTTTTTTAGTCTTGGGGCTCTGTACGCTTGTCGCGCTCGTGACGGGTCAGCGCGCCTGGTATTATCCGGGAGTTTTGCTGCTCTTGATTGCGGCAGTCGGCCGCCTGATCGCGTGGGTGCTCCATGG
This sequence comes from Gammaproteobacteria bacterium, assembly GCA_018647445.1. GTDB lineage: Bacteria > Pseudomonadota > Gammaproteobacteria > Pseudomonadales > Azotimanducaceae > UBA9926. The sequence continues at coordinate 13 of JABGTE010000091.1, read as the reverse complement.
CGCGGCGTTGCCT
>JABGTE010000158.1 GCA_018647445.1 Gammaproteobacteria bacterium | reverse complement strand
ACGCATCTGACGCCCGGTGAGGTCATTAACAGCGCGGCGAATCCCGGCGGCCTCTTCGATACCGGCTGCTATCCCCAAGGTATTGATGATGCCGCGACAGCGATGGCCACCGCCCTCACCCAGGCCGGGTTTATTGCGACAGCCGACCCCAATGTCATGGCCATCAAATATGCCAAACTGTTGCAGAACCTTGGAAATCCTTTGCAATTGTTATTGTCCGATGTTGACCGAATCAGAGAGATCATGCGGATCCTGACAAAAGAGGCGCTAAGCTGCTTCGCCGCTGCGAACATCGATTGCGTGGACGCGAAGACCTCAAGAGCGCGTTTTGGCGTCGTACAACCTGGGGAGGTCGCCAATGCGCCCAGAGGCGGCAGCTCGACCTGGCAAAGCGTGGTGCGTGGCCAGCAGCAGATTGAAACCCCTTTTTTAAACGGTGAGATCTGTCAACTGGGACGGTTATTTCAGATACCCACCCCAGCAAACCAGTTGCTTTTGACCTTATCTTTAGAGGTTGCGGCAGCGCCTGACGCCTTTCAAACCCGATCATCAGAAGCGCTATTAAAAGCCCTCAGCATGGCATAACCAAAGGCTCATTAGCCGCTCGCTTGGCGGCCCTTAACGGTATTTAAAATTCAGCCAGCCGATGCTGCAACATAAGCTGCGCCGCGCGCAGCGCTTGCAACAAGCCCTCATGATCCGCGCGTCCCTGCCCCACGATATCGAAGGCCGTACCATGATCGACGGAGGTTCTGACGAAGGGAATCCCCATCGTTGCGGTTACGCTGGACGAGAAGTTGTGCACTTTGATCGGGATATGCCCCTGATCATGATAAAGCGCCAGCACCGCATCGAATTCCCCAGCAATCGCTCTGTTAAAAATTGAGTCCGCCGGATAAGGTCCTCGAATATCGAGACCTTGCTCTTGCAACGTCTGAATTGCTGGCGCGATCTCATCGAGTTCCTCTCGCCCGAGCATCCCTGCCTCCCCGCCGTGGGGATTAAGCGCTGCAACCCCGATGACGGGTTTTGAATAACCCCATCCGACCAAGTGTTCATGGGTTAATTTAAGCTTCTCAATTAGAATCGGCCTGCGAACGAATTCAACGGCCTTGGCTAAGGACAGATGGGTTGAGAGGTGCGCCACTTTTAAACCCTGGGTCATGAGCATCGTTGCCGTGAGCTGGGCCCCCGTCAGTCTTGCCAGAATTTCCTGATGCCCGATATCCGAGAGAAAGCCGGCTTGTTGAACGGCAACTTTATTAATGGGGCACGTAACAACCCCATCGATGCGTCCGGCAAGACCAAAACCGACTGCCGTCTCAAAATAACTAACTGAAGCCGCGCCCCCCAAAGCTGAAGGCTCACCCCTTTTTAAGCCTTGAAGCGATTGCTTGAACGGATCCAATAATTGAATGCCATAGCCAAATTGCGTCGCCTCAGGTCGATCTATCAAGTGAATTGGCAGGTCAAGACCTGCTTCTTCCAAGGCTCGCTCTAAGGGCGACAAAGAGCCCAGAACAAAGAGCTTCACGCTTTGATCTTCCGGCAGCGCGGCGAACGCCTTTACCAAAACCTCAGGACCGATCCCAGCCGGATCGCCCAAGGTCACCGCCAATCTTGGCACGGTCATGCTTGGTCCAGAATATGAGCCGCTACAAGCTCAGGGGCTTGCATAGGCAAAAAATGAGTCAACTCAGGTAAATGATAGTCTCGTCCATTCGGCAAAAAATCCGCGAGACCGGGCCAAGTTGGCGACGAACTAAAGTCCATTTCTTGGCGACTGTGATCCCGTTCTTGCGCGCGAAGCACCCTAACAGGTCGTGTGATCACGCCAAGCTCTGCAAGAATATCGCGTCCGGTACTGCCCATGTAAATCTCGGCCTCTACCTTCGGCGGACAGGCGAGAATGAAACCCGGCCCATCTGAATTTGGCAGGAGTCCATACTCGCAATAATCCTGCAGTACCTCGGCTTGCCAGACGCCGTAGGATCCTCTGCCTTGAAAGTTGTCGACCATCGCCTGCACGGACTCAAATTGATTTTTCCGCCGTGCAACCGGATGCTGCCCCGCATCATCCAGCCAATCGGCATGCACAGAGGTATTGGCCGCGTAAATCTCGGGGGACATGATCACCGGGTCCACCAAAACCAGTCTTTCAAATGAGGCTTGATGATTCGCCGCCGCCACGGCGACCGCATGCCCACCCATAGAATGTCCGACCCCAACCACTTGCTGATCGCCTAAGGCCTGCACGAATGCGGTGACGTCTTGTCCGAAAGACTGCCAATTAAAAGGACCCAAATTCTGGCTGCGGCCGTGCCCTCGCATTTCAAGGGATAAAACGTGCTCACCCGGTAGATATCGAACGACTTGATCCCAACACCGACCGTGAAATCCCGTGGCATGCACGAGTAGAATGCTGGCTCGATCGACCTTGGGCTCGCCCCATTCAAACCAACAAAGCTCAACGCCATTGAATTGACCTGAGTGGGTTTTTGGCTGTGTGATTGTTGTCATGACCTACTGCTCTCTTTTGCTTAGTGCTTAATGCTTAATTATGACGACTGGGTGCTGGGTTTTACCGATTGTTCGCTTTGCTCATTGTCCTTTGTACATAGCCCTTTGCAAATTGGCGCTTGCACCCACGACCGCGGTCATGAAGGGCTT
>JABGTE010000076.1 GCA_018647445.1 Gammaproteobacteria bacterium | reverse complement strand
TATTTGGCGCCCAAAAAACCTTCCTGAAAGGCATCCCTTACGATTGCGATGTCGGCAAGGGTTATCTTTGAGCCGTCTGCCCGACTCAGAATCTCGATGCGCTCGAAATCCGTGCCTTTGTAGGCTTGGCCTTGGCTGCGGATCAATACTTCGCCGCCGTCGGTCTTGACGGAGCCGCCCGGCATGTCGAGCGAGGCCTGCCGGATTGCATTGGCAACATCGGTCATGGTTAGGCTGTACTGCCTCAGAACCTGTTCGCTCACCTCGATCGAGATCTCCCAAGGTTTGGCGTAATTGACGCTGACCTGAGAGATGCCCTCAAGGCCAGCGATGTCATCGCGCATCCCTTCAGCGACCAGCTTCAAGGTGGCCTCATCCGTTTCACCTGAGACCACAACCGAGATGGTTTTGCCGCGAAACTGCAACGAGGACACGATCGGCTTTTCGGTTTCACTGGGGAAGGTGTTGATGGCATCAACTCGGCTCTTGACCTCATTGAGGGTAACGGTCAAATCTGCATCGGCAAAGACTTCAAGAAAGACGGTGCAAGCGCCTTCCGATGCGGTTGCGGTCATGCGCTCGATACCATCCAAGCCTTCAATGGCCTCCTCAACCCGGATACAAACGGCTTTTTCGGCCTCGACCGGCGCGGCGCCCAAATACGGAATCGTGATTTGGATGATGCCCGGCTCAATACTGGGGAATTCTTCTTTGTGCATTGAGTTTAATGAGAACACACCGCCCACCAATAAAATTAACATCAGCAGGTTGGCGGCAACCGGGTTATCGGCAAACCAAGCGATACTTTTTTCCATAACCGCTAGCCTCGATCTGCTGTCGGTTCAAGGGTTAGCGAGACCCGCATGCCATCCACCACCGTCTGAATTGGGGACAAGTTAACCACCTCGCCACTTTCAAGCCCGTCGTCGATGAGGACAAAATCATTTTCAAGCCGCAGAACGCTAACATCTCTAAATCGCAATCGGTTATCAACGTCAATAATCAAGACTTGGTTATTGGGCCGCAAGGCTGCCCGAGGCAGGCGAACAATGCTGTCTAAGTACTGTCCTTGAATTTCAGCGGCGACGAATGTGCCGACCTGCAGTGGTGGCACATCGGGAGATTGCCCGTTTTGGTTTACCCGAGCTACGGCTGTGATCATGCGACTCTGGGCATCGATTTCGCCCTCAGTTCGGGCCAATTGGCCCTGCCAGACAAAAGACTTGCCCGCATAACGCGCCGTAAGTCGTATCATCGGCGCGGTTTTTGGGTCGAGTTCACCCCGCCGCAAGCTTGCGGCGCTGAGATAGGCCATCTGCGCGTTAACGATCGGTAGCCGGATTTCAACCGCATCGCTTGCGTAAATCGAAGCTATTGGCGCTCCTTGCTGCACGAATTGACCAATATCAATAGCTTCAGAGCGAACCATGCCCTCAAAAGGTGCTGTGATTTTAGTCCGAGCCAGGTCGCGCTTTGCTTGGCCCAGATTGATTTTCGATTCAATGACATTGGCTTCGGCAATTTTATGGGCGCGCGCAGCATTCTCTAAGTTGGATTGGCTGACCAAGTTGTCTTGAATAAGGGTCTGTAACCTTTTGTACTCAAAACGTTTGTGTTCGAGCTCTGCCTCAGCGCGGAGGAGCTGAGCCTGCGCCAGGCCAGATCGCGCTTCATAGTCCGCCGCGTCAATGGTCACGAGCAAATCGCCCTTTTGAAAGTAGCCGCCGACCACCAGATTGGAGGATATCCAAGTCACGCGACCTTTAACTTCGGGAATTAAGTCGGTTTGGGTTTTTGGGGTTACCGTGCCTTCGGATCGAATCGATAAGCGCAGGGATTCTTTCTCAACCGTCATAGCTCGAATTGCACTCGTTGATTCTGATACGGTCAGCTGTTCCGGCGTAGGCCGGGACATAATGATTCCTGCCGCGGCGGCAACGGCGGCGAGTAATACGGCAATCGTAATGACGGCTTTAATAGCAGTTTTAGGCATGATTCGGGTTCCTATTGAATTCGGTAGGCGTCGGGATGGTAGTGGCGTCAAGATTACGTTTGATGTCGTCAAAGCGTTGGATAATGGTCTTGGCTAACCCATTCGCATCGCTTCGTTGAATGGTGAGCGCCATTGCGCGAAAAAATTCCTCGTTCGACGTGGCGGAGGGGTGGCGACGCTCTAGGCGCCCTACCATTTGAGTGCGCAAGCCGTTACCGATGAGTCGGAGTACTAAGTTGTTATTAATATCGGTAAGTGCCTCGGCGAACTGTGCCAGTTTTTCACGTTCTGCCGCATTATTATCGTTGGGGAGGTCGCCGGCTGAGGGCGATTCGGTAAGGATTTCTAAGAGCCGCTGCTCTTGCGCTTTACTCGCGGTTTGTAGCGCGAGCCGCGCCGAAAGGGCGAGCAATGCTCCGAAGACGGAAATCAGGTCCGAGGTAAGATTTTCGGGTCCTCTATCGCCAAGGTCCAGCAAGGGGCCCAGCACATCGAGGCTAGCATCGTGGATACCTAGAATTCGCACGCCGCCGGGTTGCACTTTGACAATCCCTAACTGAGCTAGGATCTTAATGGCTTCTCTGATGGCCCCGCGATTTACCTGAAAGCGTGCGGCCAAGTCGCGTTCAGACGGGAGTCTCTCGCCTTGCCGATATTGGCCGAGCAAAATTTCGTCGCGCAAGTGCTCTGCGATATCTTGGGCTCGAGCAGGCGTGGCCGTACTTTGGTTCGCGATATCAATCATAAACAGGTTGTTTCGTTGATTAGATGTATGTAACCGTTATCCATAATACGGCCCTTATATGTCTTTGGTTCAAATTGGTTTGACCAAGCGGGTCTGACCAATTTGGTCCGGCCAATTTGAGTGCCGATCAGAAAGAACATTTTTGGGATAACACTGATTGAAATCGTATTGGGTCTATCCCTATTTGGTCTTTCTCTATTTGGTCTATACCAATTTGATCTTTCCACATTTGGTCGAACCGTATTGGTACTACCGAATTGGTCAGACCAAATTATAGACTGCCTGGCCTTGTAATAACACCCCTTAAAAACAGTGCTGAGTCACCGATTTCGACACTTAAGCTGAATCGTTCATGGCTCAGAACATTTGGTGCGATAACACCCTTGACTTCAACCGTCAGATTAGCCCGCCAGAGGAGCGCAACGTGCTGAGGCGTTTCGACTGCCAATTTAGAATGCGCGCAAAGCGCTGCGTTTTGACATCAGCAGGTTAGAATGCAGGTCATTGGAGGCGGCTTGCTGCCATCAGAAAAAAGTAGGTTATATCATCATGACGATAAAACAATCCCAAACGTTACAGGATGCCAGCGGCTGGCGAAATCGACCCTGGCAAGTTGCGGTCTTGTTGCTTCGGGATTTTTCTGCCTATCGTGCCGACTTTCAGACGATAACGGGCGGTGCGAGGGCGCGATTTCAGGCCTCAGACTGGCTGGGAGCGCAAACCGCAGCACGCTCGCGTATTCAACTATATAGCCAGTTTAGATCTGGCTGTCTGCAACGGTTAACGCCTTTGATTAGCGGGTTTTCGAGTCAAGACTGGATAACAACCCGCCGATATTTTGAGGCACTAACCGAAGGCTTACCTGATCGAGAGCTCGCGCAAACGGGTTACAACACGATTTTTCGTAAACTAGTTGGCAGAACGCACCTAAATCATGAACAAGCCTTTGTTCGGCAGATGGTGATAGCGCAGGCACCTCTTGAACCCTTTGAAACGTTTCAGTTTAATCGCGCTGAGAATCTCTCAAGCCTCGTGGAAATGATTCTTTTGAGTTTCCCTTTCGACGTTCCGTTTGCGCATCTTGACGGGGATGTTCAAACGATAGCCGCGCTCATGACTGACAACATTCCTGCTTTGATGGGCGTGAAATCGATCAGCGCCGTGATGTTGCGGAGTGTTTTTTATCGAAATAAAGGTGCCTATCTTATCGGGCGTTTGGCCATTGGTACTCATGTACTGCCGCTTGTCTTTGCGTTAAATAACGAAGCCGGTGTTGGTATTTCGGTGGATTCCGTGCTTTGGAATGAGAAAGACTTGTCCCGAATATTCAGTTTTACGCGGGCCTATTTTATGGTGGATGTGAACCGGCCTGCCGCAATTGTGCAGTTTTTGAATAGCCTTATGCCGGCGAAAAAACCCTCGGAGCTTTACAGCAGTTTAGGCTACTACAAACATGGCAAAACGGCATTTTATGCTGAACTTTCCCAACATCTAGGGCAATCAAAGGATCTTTTTAAAAAGGCCGAGGGCATCGAGGGTCTTGTGATGCTGGTGTTTACGCTGGCCTCGCACCAAGTCGTTTTTAAAGTCATCAGAGACCGGTTTCCGCCATCCAAAAAGGTGACCGCTGCGGCCGTGAAACAGGCCTATCACCTGGTTAAAACCCACGATCGGGTTGGCCGTATGGCGGATACCCACGAGTTTTTAGAGTTGCGTCTACCAGCATCGCGATTCGAGGATCAAGTCTTACAAACATTGCTGGCTGAGGGTAGCCACTCAGTGTCGTTAGTCGGTGACGAGGTGGTGTTGCACCATGTGTATGTCGAGCGATTGATGACACCCTTAAATCTGTACTTAAGAAGCTGTACGGAATTTGAACGAGACCTCGTCATAGACGACTATGGGTTGGCGATTAAACAGTTGGCCGCGGCGAACATTTTCCCAGGTGATATGTTGCCCAAGAATTTTGGGGTTACCCGCCATGGAAGGGTTATATTTTATGATTATGATGAAATTTGTTATCTGACTGATGTGCAGTTTCGCGCGCTGCCGGTAAACAATGATGAGAATGCTGCCTTGGAACAAGAGCCCTGGTTTGAGGTTGGCGAATTTGATGTGTTTCCCGAAGAATTTGAACATTTTTTGCTAGCCAAAGGGCCATTACGGTCGAGTTTCTCGGAAAACCATAGAGATCTGTTCACGCCTAAATATTGGCAATCCGTCCAAAACCAACTTCGAGTCCAAACGGTACTGGATGTATTTCCATATCGACTAAATCGCCGGTTATCGGCGGGCACAACCTTTTCTTGAGGTGGGATTAAATGCTGACTTGTGATAGAAAGTGCGGGTTCAAGATTGAACGGGCTTGATGGCAGATTATCTGCTAATCGAGCTTTTTCTAGGAGCTAATAATGGATCTTTATGAGGCAATGGGCTCTCAGCGAGCTGTTCGAAGGTTAAGGATTGATCCAATTCCGGAAGACGTGTTGACACGGGTTTTAACGGCTGCAAGTTGGGCGCCAACGGGCGGCAATGTGCAACCTTTTCGAATGATCACAGTTCAAGACCGGCAAAAGCTCAGTGTGTTGCAAGGTCTATACGCGCAAGAGTGGACGAGCTATACACAAGAGATGCGCGCTGAAGGCTCAGCGCTGGCCCCAGCGCGACAAAAAATGCTACGCGCAGGGGATTATCTTGCCGCGCACTTGGGCCAAGTGCCCGTGATGGTCATTTTTTGCTTTAATCCGGCCCTAATGGCGATCACGGATGCAGATTTGGACCGCCCTTCGGTCGTTGGGGGTGGCTCAGTTTATACGGCTGTGCAAAACCTGATGCTTGCTTGTCGAGTCGAGGGGCTAGGCTGCGTCTTAACAACGCTTTTGTGTTACCAAGAAGCCGCAATCAAAGATTTGCTTGCAATCCCTGAAGACTGGGGTACGTGCGCGCACATTCCGATCGGTTACCCGGTTTTGAAAGGCCATGGCCCAATTACCCGGCGGCCGATAGAAAAGTTGGTCTTTCAAGATGCTTGGGGACAGGCCATAACGAATAAGGAGCATTCGTGAGTAATTGGTTGTATCGGCTGTATGAGCGATTTCTGTGGACTCAGGTTAAAACGGGTCCAAGCCCGAACCATATTGGACTGATACTCGATGGCAATCGGCGCTTCGCGCGAGGACGAGGCCTTGCGCAAAACCTGGGTCATGAAGAGGGTTCCAAACGCGTTGAGGAGTTCTTGCGATGGTGCCGGCGTTTGGACATTAAGGTTGTTACGTTGTTTGGGTTTTCTACCGAAAACTTCAACCGCCCTGAAGGTGAAGTCGACTACTTAATGGACTTGATCATGGCGAAGTTGAAACACTTTCAAACCGATCCTGAATTCTTAGCGGATCGCGTTAAGGTGAAGGTTATTGGACGTCGTGAGGACCTGAGCCAGGCTATGAATGACCAAATTGATTTGGTTGAAACTATGACAGCGGATCACGATCAATTTTTACTCAATATTGCTTTGAGTTATGGCGGGCGTGCTGAAATTATCGACGCGGTGAAGCGGATTGCGGGCGAGGTGCAGTCGGGCGAATTACAAATAGAAGAGATTAGCGAGCAGCGTTTTTCTGAATATCTCTACACGGTGGGTGTGCCGGACCCTGATCTGATTATCAGGACCTCAGGGGAGGAGCGATTATCGGGGTTTTTGCTCTGGCAGAGTGCCTACTCCGAGCTGTATTTTACCGAAGTCTATTGGCCCGCTTTTCGGATGATTGATTTTTGGCGTGCGATTAGAATTTATCAGCAGCGAGAGCGTCGGTTTGGTAAATAATCATATTCGGCGAATCCCAGCTTAAGGGCATTGACGTGTTTTTATAAGCGTTTTGGGATACGCGCTGACCATGCTATAAATTAGTCCTCGTCTTGAGCGAACAGGAAGTGTTTTTGTCTAAGTCCTCAGCCAAAAAGGTTTATCCTTGCTTGATTATTACAAGTGAGGAGGGGTTGGGTACCGTTTGTCGGTTGACGGGCCCCGAGATGGTCATTGGCAGTGATGAAGGTGCCGGTCTGTTTCTGCCAATGCGCGGTGTTGATCGACAACACGCTGAACTCCTGTTGGATGATTCGGGCACTTGGCGCATTAATTCAAGAAGCGATAATTTAATAATTCAAAATGGCATGCTGCTTACGGGATTGACCCTGCTTGAGGATGGCGACCGCTTGGAACTGGGTAGCGTGAGTTTTAAATTTCGGTATTTTGACGAAGAAGATGAGCGCTATCACGCAGCTCTAAGACAACTTGCGATTCGCGATGGCTTAACGGAGCTCTATAACGTGCGGTTTTTTGCCGACGCATTAGTCAAAGAGCACGAGTACAGTTTTCGGAAGCAATCCTCGCTTGCATTGCTTTTTATGGACATAGATCATTTTAAATTAGTCAATGATCGGTTTGGTCACGCCTACGGTGATTTTGTGCTCAAAGAACTCGCGATGATGTTGACCACTAAAATTCGAGGGTATGACCTGCTTGCTCGATATGGTGGTGAAGAGTTCGTCTTTTTGGTTCGGGAAGAAACCGAGATTGCCGTGCAAGAACTGGCGCAACGAATTTGCAAAGATGTTCAGAATCACGTTTTTAACCATGCAGGGATCCGAGCGAAATTAACCGTGAGTATTGGTTATTTTTGGTGGGACGGCAAAGACCGTAGCACGACTTCAGAGGATCTATTGCGCCTGGCGGATGATAACCTCTATAAAGCAAAGGACGCGGGTCGCAATCGCGTTGTTCCGAGTTACCCCCTGGCTGAGGCCGAAGCGATAGGTCACGACACCTGAGTGATCTGTGACACGTTATCGTTTATTGAAAACATTGTTGTCTCTGCGCTGCCGATTTGGTTGTCGTAGTAATTTGTGACCATAACTTGAGGATAGTGAATTAACCATGGATCAAAATACAGACCAACAACCCAAATCGGCTATTCGGAGGCTTGCGGGAAAGGCTTTACTTTGGAGTCTCACAGCAGGGTGTTTTTATTTAGTCTATGCGCGCACAAATGCCGCTGCAGCACGTGAAGACAAGACACTACTAACCTTTATAGGCGATTTTTTTGCCGCTGCTGATTGGGTCCTTTGGTTGTGTGTGATGATGCCGTATTCCATCTTTTTCTTTTTGGTGGATACCCACGCCACATGGCGCGTCGTGCGGTGGTTTAATTCTAGCGCGGTTCGATATCGAGATATGCTGCCGATTCGAGCGAGCGCCTATATCTTATCGTTGATTAATGAACAGATTGGAAAAGGGGCTATGAGCCTTTATTTATTGAGACGGCATGAAATTCCAGGCTGGAAAGCGATCTCGAGCATGGTATTGCTTGGCATGGTGGAGATTTACCAATTGCTGATCTTCTCGGCCGTTGGCGTCTGGCTATATTATGATTTGGTGGTGGCGGCATCGAGCCAAGTTGCCTTGCATCAAATATTGATCTCGGTCTTTGTTGTGGCCGCGTGCTACTTTCCGGTTCATTTGATGCTCTTTCGCAGCGATTGGTTTGACGGCTGGCGGTTTAGAGACAATAGTTTGTTTTCGGCATTTCGGCAGGCTCGAGCGCTTGATTACGGCCTGATTCTGCTTTTTAAGGCGCCTAATTTGTTGTTGGCAGTCTTGGTTTACACCTTGTCGCTCAACCTATTTTCGGTTCCGGTTGCATTTGGCCAGATGCTCGCATTTTTGCCCGTGATTTTTATTGCGGCGGCACTCCCGCTGCCGTTTCACGCTGGGGCTTTAGTGCTCTGGACGGTCTTGTTCCCAGACTTTCCGGAGGTGGGTATTTTTTCTTTGGTCATGCACACGTTTTTTGTCAGTTTCAATGCTCTGATTGGCCTCGTATTTCTACCCATGGCAAATCGTCAATTATTTGATGAAGGAACCCCCGTATCCGGTCTTCAGGATTGACGCTGAGCAAGTGCTCGATCGAAGATCGACAACAGGGTCGTTGTGAACAGTGCCCAGTAGGTCAGCATTAAGGCAATACCCCAAATGGGCGAGGGCGTGACAACCTCATCAAGCAGCAAGGCGCCAGCGAACAAAAAGTAACCAATGCCGTTATAGCGCCCGAGGCGACTGGCGATCAAGCGCTGGCCGCGGTGTGCGCGAGAGTCGATAACATACTGGGTAAAGGCGAGGATGATTAACATGGGGAGTAGCAGTGAGCGTTCTTGCTGTAGCGCCAAGCACGTGATGGTGATCGTGACAAAGGTTGCATCAGCTGCATGATCGATTAATCCTCCGATCTTGGTGACCTGATCAAGCCGTCGAGCGAGCGCGCCGTCCAAAAGATCACTGGCGACAGCGAGTAAGAACACCGTCCCAGAAAGAAGCCAAAGCTGTTGGGATACAGTCAGGATCATTGCGGCGCTGAGTACAAATCGACTTGCGCTGATGACATTGGGTAATTGGATTAAACCGCTTATGATAAAAGCTTCCTTGTTCGCCGCAAAATTGAGATTTTAACAGAAATGATGAATCGACAAAGTATCCTTGAACAATGATAGGTATGCCGCGAATTTGGCGCAGCAGAAGGCGAACTGCCCAATCAATTATTGGGCGCGTCGTAGGCCTTTTGATGGTTATCGCGCTGCTCATGGGGATTGGTCCGTTGGACCGCCTGCCTGGCGCGCGCCTTGTTGGAAACGTAGTTGACGCGCCGATCGCTGCCTGGGGGTTCGTTGAAAGAGCCGGGCATTGCCAGCTCGAAACCCGTCCGCAATACCCCCATTCGGTCACCGTCAATTGCTGGCATGTTGATGGTCAGCTTTATATCGGTTGTATGCATTGCCAAGACAAGGTCTGGTCACATTATGTTGATCGAACAAAGCTGGCGCGGGTCAAAATCGCGTCTCAGATTTACCCCGTGATCTTAGAGCGCGCCACGAACGCGCAGGAGGTGGCCTTTAGTTGGGCGGCTCGTTGGGACCAGCTTGCGCGCGTGCCGCCAGTGCCAGAGGTGCCTGAGCATTATTGGTTGTATCGGGTGACTTCGCGATGAAGATACTGATCGCAGGAGCCAACGGCCATCTAGGGCGACGATTCATTGAAACTTTTGGTGCAGAACATGACCTTGTTGCGTTGGTCCGTTCACCGGCTGCGGCGGAAGTATTGTTTCAGTTGCCGTGCCAAGTCGCCATTGTGGCTTATGGCGATACCCAGCAGATGTCGCGTTTGGCTGAGGGCGCTGAAGTTCTGATCAACTTAACTGGGATTATTAAGGCGACCAAGTCAAATCCTTACCAAAAGGCCCATGAAGAAACTGCGGCAGCTTTGGTGGCTGCCTGTCAACGTGCCGGAGTCCCGCGGATTCTGACATTGGGTATCTGCGGATCAGATCTGAGTTCTAAAAATGCCTGTTTTGCATCGCGTGCGAAGGCAGAGTCGATTCAGCTGGAAGGGTTGCCCGGCAGTACCGTGCTTCGCGTTCCAATGGTGTTGGGCGAAGGCGATTATGCAAGCCGGGCGTTGCTTGGTAATGCCCGCAAGCGGTTCGCGCTGACATTTAGAGCAGAGAGCTTGGAGCAACCGATTTACGCAGGAGATGTCATCAAAGCGCTGGGGATATTGCTTGCGCAGCCGAGCGCGGGTGTACTAGAGCTAGGGGGCCCTGAGTCGGTGAGCCGACGCGCTTTGATCCATCGTTGTGCGCAGGCCAACGGGGATCGTAAGCCGCGCGTCATTTCATTACCCGTTGGACTGGGCTATTTGATTGCGGGGTTTTTCGAAGTCGTTCTGGCATCGCCGCCGGTCACCCGAGCAATGCTCGAGTTATTGGATCATGATGACCAAATCGAATCCGAGACTGCGGCCGAACTCAATCTTACGCTCACGCCCTTGTCTGACGTGCTACGGCAAATTGGCGAGTCGGTCTAGGACCGCCGGCAGGATAATTTCGGCTGGCTGGACTATTTTGAGGGTGGCAATTGGGTCCGCACGTGTCCAACCAGGATTGAGTAGTGCAATGGGCTTGCCGAAAGCAAGTGCGTGCCGACAAAAGCGATAACCCGAGAACAGCTTGAGTGAACTGCCGATCACCCATAAAGCATCAGCTTGCTCGATCGCGTGGTAGATGCTCTGAACCAGGGCTGGGTTGACTCGCCCCCCAAAAAAGACCACGTTCGGTTTAAGGGTTCCGCCGCAAAGCAAGCAATGTGCAATCTTAAATTGCTGAATGACCTCAGGTGATATCTCTGCGTCGCCGTCAGGCTTAATTTCACCGTCAAGTTCCAGATGTGTGTTGAGGTCGGCCAGCCTAGTTTGTAATTGAATCCTAGGCTCCGATGCACCGCAGACCAAGCAAGTCACCTCGGTCAAGTCGCCATGTAAATGCTGGACGTCGGTTAATCCTGCCTGCTCGTGTAGCGAATCGACATTTTGTGTAATCAACGTCTTGATTTTGCCGAGGGTTACAAGCTCTGTGAGCGCTCGGTGTGCTGGGTTAGGCTGCGCGTTACTCATTAATGGCCAGCCCATGAAACTCCGAGCCCAGTAGCGTTGCCGGGTTTCAAAGGCTTCTAGAAAATCTTGGTGATTGATGGTGTTACGGCCCTGCCAATCGCCGTTTTCGGTTCGGTAAGTCGGAATGCCAGAGGCGAGGCTGCAGCCTGCCCCGGTTAAACAAACGACCTGGTCTGAGGCGGACAGGAACGCTGTCAAACGATCAAGATCGATCCCGAAATGCGGGTCAATGATGGGGCGGGTCATGAGCGCGCGGCTAGGTTTGATGGCATGCAGATTAGGCCTTGGCTTTGTGGCTGAGGTGCCAGAGGTTTGATTGGGTGCCGACGAGAACCACAACAACGAACATGCACAGTGAGGCAATGGCAAGGCTCGTGCTCGGGCCAAACCAGGCAACAAGATAACCCGATAATAACGCGCCGATCGGACCAGATCCCATAAAAGAGAAGGCGTAAAATCCCATCATGCGGCCACGCTGATGCTCATCTGACTGCTCCTGCATGATGGTTCGGGCCATGGTCATGGCCATGCCGCCGCACATGCCCCAAACAAATAAAATGCCCATAAGCGTGGTAAAGCTGACCTGAATGGCTGCCATCGATAAAACCAGTGCCCCAAAGCCCTGAGCGATCAACAGGGCTCGGCCTTGGCGTTTGATGTCACCGACACGAAGCAGCACCACAATGGTTAAGAATAGGCCAAGTGAGTTGGCGGCATTGATCAGCGAGAGCTCGGTTGATGACCCGTCATAAACTTCTCTGATCAGCAGAGGGACGGTTACGATGTAGGAGCCCATGAAGAAGATGCCCATCGCACAGTTTTGCAAGACGACCATTCGCATGCCGGGCGAGGCCATGACGCTTCGAAAGCCCTCGGTAATGGATGCCACTAATTGGTTAATCATTCGGGCTTGGGTCCTAGCGCTTTTAACCAAGGGTACCGACAGATAATAGTAGGCGACGGCGCCAATGGATAAGACGACGCTCTGCACCGAAAGCATTACGACCGCGCCAACGGAATCCGCCATGGACGCCAGGACAAAACCAATCATTTGAATCCCGAATTGAATCATGCTGGCCTGAACCACGCGCCGTTGAATTTGTCCTTCGGCTACCAGGGGCAACAGGCCGTCTCTAGCAGGCGTTAAAATAGCCTGCGTGCAACCCATGCAAACCGCGAATACGAGAAACTTATCGTAAGAAAAGCTGGTCAACGCCATCGAAAGCGCAAGACCTGCTGCCATACTGGCGGCCGCACACTGGGCGATAAGGGCAATTTTACGTCCGCCAAATTGATCTGCAATGCTTCCGCCGATGAGAATGAAAACGGTGCCAGGCAGCAGATATGCCATTTGAGCAAGGCCAACCTTATCTGGCGTTTCGTTCAAAATAATCGTGACCAGCCAGGCGAAAACGACGCTTTGCATGCCATAGGAGAGGTACCAGCTGCCCGTTGCGATAAAGTAAATATTGAGGGGTTTGATCAAGATGGATCCTTTATCTGGCTGCGAGGAGCTTGCTTTTTAAGTGTCTCGGGTACAAATCGGGCCATCATCAGCAGACCAAAAAACCCGAAGGCTGACGCACTGAGTATACTCATGCTGAGTCCAACGCTCGCGGTGATCGCACTGATCAAAGTTGGACCCGCGAAGGCACCCGCGTCCCCGATTAAGCGCCAAACACCGAGGAAATGACCGCGTTGCTGAACCGGCGCGAAGTCTGTTCCAAGGGTCATATTGATCCCTGAGCCGAGTCCATTGCCAATGCCGGCAACACAGGCAGCAAGCGTAAAGGTTAAGGGTGTGCTGGTGAAAGACAAAAGCAGCAGACCAAAGCTTAAAAGTCCTAAACAGCTCATGCCTGCAGGTCGCCTTCCTAGGCGATCCATTATGAGCCCTGCGACCGGAAACATCAGCATATCCAGTCCAGCAGCCAAGCCAACGATTGCACCGATCTGTGCTGCATTCAGTCCAAGGCTGATTCCCCAAAGGGGCAATAAAAGGGTTCTTGCGGCGCGAATGAGGGTCAGTAAAAACACGACGGCGCCACCAGTTAGCAGGATGCTTCGATGCGCGCGTAGCAGCTGCCAAATTGGATGCGCCGCCGCGTTCGTCGATGAATCTTGTCGAACCTGGGGGGCTTTTGAGGTGGCTGCCGTTGGTGATCCAGGTGCTTCTCCCTCAGAGCGCGTGGCCCGCGTCATTAACAGCACATAAGTCGTGCCTGCGAGTGCTGCGATCAGCAAAAAGGCTGTTGTATAACCAAATTCATAAACAATATAGCCGGTCGAAAGCGGGCCGAGAAAGTTCCCAAAACGCTGCAGTCCGGCCATAGTCGACAAGGCTTGTCCGCGAAAATTAATTGCGACGAGATCACTGATTAGGGTGAGGCGTGCCAGCAGCCAAGTCGCCATAGAAAGACCAATGATCAGGGCAAACAGGCCTAGATGGAGCAGATTACTAGCAAAGGCGCAACCAACCGCGGCTAAAACCATGAGCGCGACGCCCACCTGCATCACCCGCGCGTCCCCAAATTTTTCTGCGGCTAAACCTGCAGGAACATCCGCCAGCATATTACCCAAGCCTCGGCAGGCGAAGATGATTGCCGCCATGGCAGGGCTGCCCCCAATATCGAGGGCATACAAGGGAAGTAAAAGTAAGGCCGCGCCCTGGCATACGGACATCAAAAAAGAAGGGAGGTAGACCGGTAGCAACAAGCTGCGATACATCGCTCGGCGAGAATCTGGTGAAGGTACGGTGGTCAATTAGGCTGCCTCGTGAGCGAGCTTTATAGCTGGGAATGTCAAAGGTTGCAAGCAAGACGGACCGGCACCTTGGTGCAACTGAGCTGGCTGCGGCTTTAACGAAAATGGCGGTGAGTGAGCGATGTCAGCGTTCGTGGCGCGCAAGGTGGAAGGCTGTCGCGCCATCATGGTTTGAGGCGCTCAATTTGAGGGGCTTGGGGCCGCCCGGTTGGTTAGGACAGTTGGCGAAGTCATTCAATAGCTTGGCGCGGGCGTATTCCTTGCGCGAATTGGTCACCAACGGCCCGGCCCTCATGTTCTGATGGAATGCGCTTAGGCTGCCTTTAACGTGGCTTTTTCTGTGGCCGCTTCTGTGGGCGCACTACAATCGGCGATCGGCTCAGCAATGGCTTTTTCCGGTAGGGCAGGCTTGAAATAAGCGTTTAACAATTCAACGACCGCCGGATCATAAGGACCTGGATTGAAGGGGCTGAAGTGCGCAGCCAGGGCGAGTAGGCGGAGCATAGTTGAATCCTTGTTTTTCAAAGACCTAGATACGCGCAATTACTAACTGCAGATCATGTACCGGGTTAAAAATGATGGATCGATGCACCAGATGCCGCGACGAACGAGTGTTGTGAGACCGGCATAACGCGGGTCCAGCAGTCGGTTTGTTTGCTGGGGTCAGGCCTACCGGGCGATTGGGCGAGCAGGAACAATCAGCTCGA
This sequence comes from Gammaproteobacteria bacterium, assembly GCA_018647445.1. GTDB lineage: Bacteria > Pseudomonadota > Gammaproteobacteria > Pseudomonadales > Azotimanducaceae > UBA9926. The sequence goes on along the minus strand of JABGTE010000076.1, from coordinate 9,290 downwards.
AACAGGTATTCGGATCATCTTCATTGAGCACGAGACAGCCGTTCAAGCGCTCGCTGAGCGCTTTGGCGACGGTCAATCCCATACCCTTGCCAGGCGATGCTGAAAAATCGCCGCCTTGGTAAAACAGCTCGAAAATCTTTTTTCGAAGCTCGTGAGGGATGCCCGGGCCTGTATCAATAACTTGAAACGAAAGGCCGAAATCATCTTGCCAGTTCGTTAAAGCAACGCGCAGTGTGGCCGCATTTTGACCACTGTGGATCAGAGCGTTAGAGAGTAAAATGCTTAGAATCTCTTTAACTGTACCGCCCCGAAAGGTGATTTGAGCTGGGACTTCTTTGACCTCAAGCAGGACCTGGCCGAGCTGGGCCGCCGTCGCCTCTTCGATGATCGCTTGTAAGTAGGGCGTTAGCTCGTAAGGGGCATCCGAGATCGCCTCCACTGCAACCTGCGGCGAGAGCGAAATCAAAAGCTTCGTCAAGGTCGCATCTAGGCCATAAGCCGCTTGTTGAATAATAGTCAGAGGTTCAACCATTTCCTGAGCGGCATTTTCCTCTAGCAATAGATCGCTCATGCCAACGATAGCGTTGAGCGGGGTTTTCACTTCATGGCTGAGTCGACTAACGAAGGAATGCCGGTTGGCATCTTCGGTATCTTGATCGCTTAAAAAATTTGGATTCTGCCGTTGCGTGCTTGCTCTGCTCGACTGCAATGCCGTTTGCGTCTCAGTCAATTTCTGTTGCCGCAAGATTTCTGAAAGTCGTACAGCAGTCATATTCGCAACAGTTGTTAAAAACTGCACGTGCCAGTCTTTGAAGTAACCTGGGGCTGGATGTTCGGAGTCGATGACGCCGAGCACACGGTCTTCAAAAACAATCGGAACAGAAATTTCAGAACACCGGGGCTGATCATCAACCAGGTATCGGGCGTCTTGCCTTGCATCATCCACAACGAGTACTTTTTTGAGAAGGGCGGCTGTGCCAACAATCCCTTTTCCGAGAGGGATCGCAATGGGGTTACTGATTTCTCTGCCTATGGGGTTTTTGGGTCCGAATGCAGCGCGTTGAATCAGGCGATCGCCGCCGATTGGTAGCAGGTAAATAACGCAGTCTTCAAAATGAAGCGCTTTGATGATGCGATCAATAATCAACCATAGAATGTCATCAAGGTCATGCTGCTTGAGTATTTCTGCCGCGAAATCAGCAATGAGTGTGAGCTGCTGCTCTGGATGTGGTTTCATCTCGAGTGCTCCGTGCAACGCCCAAGCCAGCTGGTGCAGCCTGGACGTTGTGCTTGGATGCTAAATCGATTCGACCAAGTTCTTGAGGGCATCGCAATGGGCGACACGCTCGCGACTGGTCGTGCCTAAGAATGAAACATTCAGCGAGGTGACGCCGTGTTCCTTCAGAGCTACCAGTCGATCTTTTACAAAACCGGACGAGCCAACGAGCGAGGTTGCGTCAAGGTAGGACTGCGGGATGGCCGCTTCAGCCTCTGATTTACGACCAGAGAGATACAGTTCTTGGATGGCTTCGGCCTCCGCCTCATAGCCGTATTTTCGAAAGACTTGGTTGTAGAAGTTTTTGTCCTTTGCGCCCATGCCGCCAACGTAAAGGGCAATCCCAGATCGGGACATGTCGCGGTAAGACTCGAGGTTATCGCCAATGGCGACGGCGCCACCTGCATAGATGTCGAGGGGTGGGCGGCCTGGATCTCGTTTTTTCTGACCAGCTCGCAAGGCATCACCCCAGACGGCGTCGGCGCCTTCCGCCATAAAGAAGGCGGGTAGCCAGGCGTCTGCCATCTCTGCGGTCATTTCAACACTTTTTTCACCTAGGGTTGCCAAGGCGATGGGGATCTCCTCGCGGTACGGGTGGTTGATGATTTTTAGGGGAATGCCAAGGCCTGTGCCCTGGTCCTTTGGCAGCGGAATTTGGTACTTCTTCCCTGCGTAGTTTAACTTGTCTTCTCGAAGCCAAACGTCACGGCAAATTTCAACAATTTCTCGAATTCGGGTCATGGGCGCGTCATAGGGCACGCCATGAAAGCCTTCGACAACCTGAGGGCCTGACGCGCCCAAGCCGAGCATAAATCGACCGTTTGAGAGCTCATCCAGACCAGCAGCGGTCATCGCGAGTAGCGATGGCGTCCGGCTGTAAATGTTTAAGATACCACTGGCGATCGTAAGGCGCTCGGTCTTGGCTGCAAGGTAACCCATTGCGCTCACGGCATCGAAAGAATAAGCCTCTGGAACCCAAACGACATCCAAGCCTGCTTTTTCGAGCTCAACAATTTCTTGGCTCGCGCCCCCAAATCCATGGGCATAGCTCATTAAGGTTGAAATTTTCATAGTGTTTGCTCCGTCGTTTTTGCATCGTGATCTGAAAAATCGTATAGCCGCTGTTGGTAAACCCAAAGACTGGCTGCACGCGCCACATAGTAAATCATGAGTGCGAGCCAAAGGCCATGATTCTCAAGGGATTGTGTGAGCCACCAAGCTGCCAAGAACACAAAGAGCGACACAATCATGGCCGTACGCATTTCCTCGGTCTTGGTTGCTCCAATGAAGAGTCCATCATAAATATAGGCTGCGAAAGAGACGAAGGGTGTCGCCACCATCCAAAGACTGAACTGCGTTGCCTCGTTGATCACCGCTGGACTACTGGTCAGCAGCCGCATGATTAAGGGCGACAGGAAAAAGAACGCAAGGCTCAGCACGAAGGCTAACAAGCCACCGCTGATGAAGGCGGCTCGGATGATGTCGTCGGTTGCTAGGCGATCGCGTTTGCCGTGCGCCTCGCCCATGATGGATTCACTTGCGATCGCAAAACCATCTATAAAAAAGGCAGAAAACGTCACAAACTGCATCAAAATGAGATTGGCCGCAAGGGACAAGTCCCCGAGCCGAGCGCCCTGATCTGTGAACCAGGCAAAGGCAAAGATTAAACATAGCGTGCGAATCATGATGTCTCGGTTTACCCGAAATAAAGCTTTGATGGCTTTTAATGCGAAAATTTGAGCAGGATCGAATGCGCCCGAAAAAAAATTGAAATGCCGCGCGAGAATCCAAAACCCGGCGATGAGCGTCACCGCTTCAGCAATCAAGGTTGCAGCGGCAACGCCTTCAACAGACCAGTTGAGCAGGACTACGAATACCAGGTCCAAGATGATATTGGTGAGGTTCAGTATCAACTGCAGGATCAGGACGTAACGTGATGCTTGTTGGCCCAGCAGGTAACCCATCATGGCGAGTAGCATGAGATGCAGTGGCGCCCCCCAGATTCTAATTCGATAATAGGTCGCCGCGGCATCTTCAACCCCGGAACTTGCGCCGGTGGTCGAAAAGATGAGGTTGGCAATAGGTTGCTGCAGAAGGCAGAGCAGAACGCCTAAAACGACTGCAAGGAGTAGGCTCCGGCTAAGATGGTCGCGGATAGCGGCGGGGTCGGCGCGCCCTTTGGCTTGCGCCACAAGGGCAGTTGTTCCCATTCGAAGAAAGCCAAAGCCCCAAAAAACCAAATTAAATATCATCGCCCCTAAGGCTAGCGCGCCGAGCAGGTGGGTTTGACCGAGCTGACCAATAACGGCGGTGTCGACCATACCCAGTAGCGGCGTCGCCAAATTAGCTAAAATGATCGGTCCAGCAAGATGATAAAGCCGCCGAGTGGTGGCATCAGTTTGAATCATTTCGGCTCGCCAGCTTTGAGCGTGTAATAGCTTTGATGAATGCGCGTGTATGTGGTTAAACAGCACAACAGCCCGAAAATCACACCGAAAAGGTTAAAAAAGCTCGGGATGAGGCAAATAGCTGCGATAAAAAGCATGGTTTCGGTGCCTTCGGTCAGCCCGCCAAGAAAATAAAAGGATTTCGGTTGAGGCGACACGGGCGCAGGCTGCACGCGATCCGCAAAAATAGCCATCGCGAGAAAGCTGCTGCCGGTGCCAACAAAGCTGAAAAGCACGAACGCCGCGACCAGTGCAAGGCTCTGATCGAACAATGCGAAACTCAATACGATCCCTGAGTAAATAATGAAATCGAAAACGATGTCTAGGTAACCGCCTGCCATCGTTGTGCGATCGCAGCGCGCGAGCGCGCCGTCAAGCCCATCGAGGATTCGATTAAGCGCAAATAGAGCGAGTCCCAGCAGGGAATGGCCCAGCGCAATCAGGATCATAGCGAGTAGTCCTGCACTAAATGCAAGAAACGTGACCTGATTGGCGCGCACTTTTTTCTGATGCAGAGTCGTCGCCATTTTATTCAGCAGGGGGTCAACGAGGGGTCTTGTGAGGTGATCTAGCATCATTATTTCCGAGTCATTTCGACGCAGCATGGACAGCCGGCGCAGATGAGTCAATTCCTGCGAGCACAGCCTGTTATAATGCACCCATGAAATTCTTAGTTGGGACTTATACCGATCAAACCGACTCAGCCGGTATCTATGTTATCGATAGCTGTGGTGATGATCGCTTTGTAGTCTCGGACCAGGCAACAATTTGGTTGCGGAACGCGTCTTACCTGATAGAGCATCCGGCGCTGCCACTTGTTTATGCGGTGAGCGAGATCGGAGATGCGGCGGGCGGGCAATTGGCTGTATTGCGGCAAGATAGCCGGGGTGATTATGGCCTCTGGCAGGTTGTTGCATCTGGCGGCTTAGACCCTTGCCATTTAAGTCTTTCACCGAATGGGCGAACGTTGCTGGTTAGTCATTACTCAAGCGGGTCTATTGCGCTGCAAGGCATTGCGCCCGATGGTTCTTTCGAACCGAAGCAGACCATTGTGCCCCATGATGCGCGACACTTGGCGGCGCAGGCGATGGGCCGGAGTTGGCACCCGCGGCAACAGACGGCGCATGTCCATTCAGCAACCTTTTTAAATGATCATCAGTTCGTGGTCTGTGACTTGGGTACCGATGAAGTCCTGTTATACGACCTTTCCCCGAATCGGCCATTGCAAGCTACGGTGCGAAAGTGCTGGACTTTGCCTGCTGGGTCAGGCCCTCGGCATCTGGTTGCGGCCTCAAATCGGTTGTACGTGGTAGCCGAACTGAGTAATGCGGTTTTTGTGTTGGCGAATGCGCCAAACGATCAGCCCGCCGTTCTGTCTTCCTTGAGTTGTCTGCCCGATGCCGCAGGCGGCTTCAGTGAAGCCGCCGAGATTCAATATGATCCGCAGGCGTCTGCTCTCTGGGTGAGTAATCGCGGGCAGGATGGTCTGGTTCGGATTCCAATAGCGGGCGATGCGCTGTTGCCGCTTCGGGCCTTACCTGATCTTGGTGCTCATCCGCGGCACTTTTGGCTGTCCCATCAGATGTTGCTGGTTGCATCTAAAGATGATGACGTGGTCCGCGTGATTAGGCGGGACGCGCAAGGCTCGCTTGATTTGCAAAGCGTGCAGCGTTTATCGATTCCATCGCCTGTTTTTATCCTACCTGTGCGTCAGGGCGATCGTGACACGTCCTGAAACTGTAGCTGCGTTAGGGTGTAGTACAACCCCTGCAGACGCATTAGTTCTGTATGCGTGCCGATTTCTCGAATTTCCCCATGTTTTAGAACAACAATTCGATCGGCTTCCTGAATGGTTTGCAGTCGGTGAGCGATCAAAATAGAAGTCCGATTCTCAGTCAGGTGTTTGAGCGCGGTCTGAATTTTTTGTTCGGTTTCAGTATCAATGCTGGCAGTGGCCTCATCCAACACCAATATTTCTGGATCGCTCGCCAATACCCTTGCAAAAGACAGCAGTTGCCGCTGACCTTGGGACAGATTCTGTCCGCGCTCATGCAGCTGCGTATCGTAACCGTCGGGCAGATCTTCGATGAAATCATTTGCCTGCACCCAACGGGCTGCTTTGATGGCGTCTGCTCGAGAGATGTTTGGATTGCCCAGTTGAATGTTGTCGAGCACAGAGCCGGCAAAGATGTGGAAGTCCTGCAGCACAACCCCAACCCGGCGCCGAACGTCTGATGCTCGGATGCGATTAAGGTCGATGTCATCAAGGAAAATGCTTTTATTCGGGAAATCATAGCTCCGAGCAAGCAGTCGTATTAGGGTGCTTTTGCCTGAACCGGTTGGACCAACGATTGCTATTTTTTCGCCGGGTGCGATAACGAGGTTGAGGTTTTTTAAGATCGGTTGATTGGGATCATAGCCGAAGGTTAAGTTTTCAAAGCGAATGGCGCCATTAAGCCGATCGGGAAGCGCCAGAGGAACCTTGGGCTCTTGGATTTGTTCGTCCCAATCCAGTGCTTGAAAGATGCGTTCAGCACTCGCCATGGCTCGAAAGATGACGTTGTATTGCTCTCCCAAGACGCGGATCGGGCGGATAAACATATCGATAAATTGCGTGAACAAGATCAAACTTCCGAGTGAGATCGTTTGCTGGATGACATCGCCCCCGCCAATCCACAGAATCGCGGCGAGCGCCATATTCACCATGTTTTGCATGAAGGCGCCGTAGCCCGTTTCCAGTTTGATGGCCGTAATTTCGTGTTGTTGATTGACCTTGTTGATGGACTTGTAGAGCGAGAGGTTGGTGGCCTCGCGATTGCTCAACTGCACGACCTGAATGCCGGACAGATTCTCTTGAAGGTTCTGATTCAATTGCGACATGCTGTTGCGAATTTGCCGATAAATTTGCCGGGTCGCCATCCGGAAGACATAGGTGAGCAATGCGAACACCGGTAGCGCAATCAAAAGATACAACGTGAGTTCTAAATCAATCGACAGCATCAAAGCCAGAGCAATGAAAAACGGCACAAACTCGCCAACCAATAGGCCGAGTCCCATCAACATATCGAACAGCGCTTGGACATCATTCGTGATTCGCGTCATGACTCGACCGACGGCGACCTTGTCGTAAAACGTGCTGGGGCGACGCTCTAGATGGCTAAACAGATCAAGCCGAAGATCTCGCAGCGCATACATAACCGTTGTTGCGAGTGTGGTTCGATGCCAGTGGTAGGCGATTTGGCAGAGTGCCAATAGCCCGCCATAGAGCAGGCAGGCCGAGGTTAGAGTCGACAGTTGGAAACTCTGCGCGATGACCTGAGTCAGCTGAGACATGCCAAGGTCCGGCGCGCTCAGTTGTGGTTGCTGAATGAGTAACCCATCGATCACGACGCGGGTAATGATGACGGGCAATAAAACGGCAAGAAACGATGCCGTGATCACAAGGACTAACGATTTTAAAGCCGTTTTCCGATGTGGTTTCGTCCAGCCTAAGATACGTTTGAAGTCTCGGGCGCTCATGCTTTTGCCCGGAAGTTCTGCCTCGAATACAGCGTGATCGCGAGGAAGGTTCGTGTCCTGATCAGGCTTCAAGGTCACTTCCTTTCAGACGCTGCTTGCGCTCTAAGTCGTAATAAAAGCCACCCCGAGAAAGTAAGGTTTGATGGTCGCCCATCTCGATTAACCGGCCTTCATCTAAAACCAAAATTTGGTCAGCATGGCGTGCGGTTGAAACGCGATTGGATACGATCAAGGTGGTAAGGCCTTGGCGGAAATTTTTAAGGCCCGATAAAATGTGCTCCTCGGTTTCGGTATCGACCGCGGAAAAACAATCGTCTAGGACCAGTAGCGGGCTCATACGGATGATGCCGCGGGCCAATGCCGCACGCTGCTTTTGGCCGCCAGAAAGGGTAATCCCGCGTTCGCCTAGCATCGTGTTGAGGCCTTCAGGGAAGGCGTCGATTGTGCTGGAGAGTGCCGCGATACTTGCCGAGTCGAGTATTTCACCAAGACTTCGCTCTGGATTGTCATAGGCAATGTTGTCACCTAGGCTATCGGCAAACAAAAAGGGATCCTGAAGCACCAAGCAAACCTTCTCCCTTAAATAAGATAACGGATAATCCTGGATTGGCCGATGATCGAGCAGAATCGAGCCGGTTGTCGGTTCAAGCAGCCTCACCATAAGCCTGAGTAACGTGGATTTGCCCGATCCGACCCGGCCAACAATCGCAAGGGTCTGGCCCGCGTCAACGCGGAAAGAAAGCTGCGTTAGGGCATTCTTATCTTTGTTTAGATAGCGGTAGCTTAGGTTTTCAACCTGAATACCTCCGGTAAGCTCGGGATGATTTGGCGTGCCTTGGTCTCTGATTTCGGGCTCGAAGTCTAGAATCTCAAAGACGCGGGCAGTACCTGACGCGCCTCGCTGCCACTGGGTAACAATCGTGCCGGCTTCTCGGATGGGCCAAAGTAGTAGGGCCAAATAAGAAAAAAAGGCCGTAAGGGTGCCGATAGAAATGTCGCCCGACTGATATAAAAAGCTGCCGTAGCCGAGGATAATCAAGGTCGAGCAGCCGGCGATGACTGGCATGATAGCGCCGATGGCTGAGCTGTCTCGAAAAAGGGCAATATTGTCATCAGCGAAGTTTTGATTCGTTGCGGCAAATCGTTCAATTTCTCGAGCTTCTTGTGCCATGGCTTGCACCGTACGAATGCCGTTGAGATTTTGTTCGACAAACGTTGAAAGCTCAGCGAAGCCTTCTTGGGTTCGTTGTGAGCGAATGAAGATGCGCTGCGCATAGCGATGGGCAAAGTAGGTGATCAAAGGTGCTGGGATGATCACCGCGAGGGTAAGCTGCCATGACAGGCTCAGCATAAAAAGCAGGCCAACGATGGCGGTGAAGACCAGCACCATGGTGGTTCTTGAAGTGCCGGCAACGAGCTCTCGGACTCGGGTGATGTCGTTGATCGCTCGAGCCATGAGGTCACCAACGGGGAAATGACCATAGAAGTTTGGGCCTTGGCGCTGTAAATGCTGGTACAAACGGTTACGAAGATCAAAGGCAACGTATACGCCGATCCGTCTAATTAAAATACGACTGATAATGGTCACAATGATTTGTGCTGCGACGCAAAGGGCAATCGACAAGGCTATCGGGGCAATGAGGTTCGTCAGCACCTCATTATTGTGATTGTTTTGCGATGCATCGGCTAGCGCATCGATGCCTTGTTTCAGAAAATAAGGAATGGCCGCTTCAAAGAGCCTCGCGGCGAGCAGTCCAAGCATGCCGCCCCAAAAGGTCCAAGCGTGTTGTCGCAAGTACGGCGCGAGGCGGCGCAGGGTCATCATGATCGTCATAATGCGGCTTTTGAGTCCTGCGGATTGTGGGCGAGGTTAATAATGATACTAGCCAATTGCGCTGGGGAGTGAAAGGGCCGCTGGTCTGCCTGGAACTTGGGCGGGTACGGATGATGGCTTGAGTAGGACATGAAGGCGGTAGGGCAAGGGGCGGGCGGTTCAGTACAGCGGTTGCTAAAGGGGATATGTTGGGCGCGGTCAAGGTTTGTCCATT
>JABGTE010000074.1 GCA_018647445.1 Gammaproteobacteria bacterium | reverse complement strand
TCTAACCACACCCAACACCAACGAAACCAACCAATCCACACAGCCCCACCCCCAACAGCAACCAGGGGGCTATCAGCATCGATTAATTATTAGTTTTAGGTGTGAAGGCACATTAAAGGGTGATTTTGGAAAAAAGTTGGTATTTGGAAAAAGAAAATGCAGCCTCTGGAACTGCATTCCGCCTTTAACTCCGACGCAACCTTGACTTACTGAGCAGGCACACGTTCCTGAATATAAGCCTCAACCTCTTCTGCTGTATCCCGTTCAGCACCACTTCCAATCGCTCCAGAGATCAACGAATCACCCGAGAACCCAAACAAGTAACGTATCAGCAACAGACCATCTGTAAGGGGCTTAGACTCGCCATCCCCATCGATGTCCAGCTCTAAACCGGCATCCGCTAGATAGCCTGCAATGGCCCCTGACGCGCCTCTGCCAGCGTCACCCGAGACAGCGCCAGAGATTAGTGCATCACCGCTAAAGCCAAATAGATGACGGATAACCAATAGGCCATCGATTAAAGGTTCTGCATCCAGGCTTTCATCTACGTCAAAACTAAAAGTGGTCATACCCGGATTTGAGGGTGCCACTGTCTTTTTTCCGTAGTAACGGATGCCGGGAAAATCGACCACATCCGCAATATCTGCGTCCGGAATTTTCCAGCCAGGTGGCGCATAGTTCTTAGAAATCGTACTTGCATCCACGGATCTGAGTAGCGCATTAAATTCCGCGTAAAATTCAAGCTCGGTTAAACCAAGATGTTTTTCAATAGCGCCCCAGAAACCGAGCTCATAGTAGTCAGCGGGTATGTCCCTTAGGGCTACCTGCCATGAACTCTTATAGGCTATGAATTGTGTGCCGGCGGCAAAAATAATACTCGGGCAGTTGCTTTCAAAACCTTGACCTCGCCTAGGGTCCCCTTGATACCAGCCGTCGGACGGCCCGGCCATCCAACCTTCGCAATTCTCGTCATTAACGCCTGCATTGAGAACACCACCGATTTTGTTCGGCGTATTTTGGACTTGGGATGCGGCAAAAAAGAACGTCGAATTTAATTGATCAATCGACCATGTAATATGATCATCAAGGCTGTTGTATTTTTCGCCCGCATTCGGCGCAGGCGTGCCCCAGTCAACAGATTCCCAATAACCCGCATAGGTAGGATCATCAGGGTTTAGATAACGGAGATGATCAATCGATTTCCAATAATCGCGAGCAAACCAAAAACCAAACTGCCCTGCGCCCTCGATCCACCACCAAGGGAGGTAGGCATTCTGTTCGGGATGGTTAAAGTCGGCATTATCAAAGCCAAACACGCGATCTAGCGTATGGGCTTTCTGATAGTGATGAAAATACTCATGGTAAAGACTATCCAATAAGCCGAAGTCGATTAACCAGCGGTGATAAAACTGACCCTCAGGCAAAGCAGGGAACTGCTCAAAATAATCTTGTTCTTCGGTAAACTGACTCAACCATAAAATGCAGAGACTATGTTCGACATAGTTAGCCCCCGCAGTTAAAACGCCGCCGTTAGGCGCACTCCCGGTCAAACAGCTGCTAAACGCCCTTGCCTTAGCCGTTGTCCAACCATTTGCCTGAATATCTTCGTCTTCTTTGCGATATCCGATATCCGTCAGGACGGCAAATACCGCCTCGTTCTCTTGATCTGTCCCATCTGGATCGAAGACCACCGCGTTCCAGTTCTGATAAGCACCAAACACACTTTGGATGCTCGCCATATTAGCCCGGTATCGCTCAACATCCTCTTTCGTGAGCAATGTGGTGGCTGCAAACCCCTGATTAGTCTTGCCGCCAAAGCTCGGATCATTATGACGATCTAGAAGCATTCTTTGTGTTGCGGCGTTGGGGACCGCCGTTGCAACGACGGGTTCATAGGCTGCATTTGCGCCGAGCGCGGCGGTAACAAGCAAGGTGAAAAAAACACTGAGGTAGATCTTCATTTAGCGACTTAAAACCTGATGAACGTTCTTGCACATCGTAGTTGACGTGCATTCGGGCGCCATCATAAGGAGATGACTACGCGCCTTCAAGATCAAACATTCTCTATTGTGATAACGAGAATGATATTCCCAAACAGCGAGCGGTTCGGGCACCCCTGGGGAAGCTCTTACCCTTTTATAATACCTCTGAAAGATTCTTGGAAAATCGTGACCACCTAATCGCTATCAAAACCATTTTCCATTAGCAGCGCGCAATGGCCTAAGAGGCGTCTCTGCCCGCTGCCTCAGCAACAGCAACAGACTTTAAAACGCCGCAAAACAACTTTCTTGATTGACTACATCTCCTAACGACCGCCAGCCTCAAGCTTCATTCTGCGAGTGCTTGTGGGGGTTACGCAGCGGTTGGGATTTCAAGACTGATCTAAAAGCGGGTCCTCAACGAATAACAACTCTTATCATCATAAAAGCAGTCTAAAAATGGCATCATCAATCGAGTCCTCCATTGGTAACCCCAAAACCAGCATGGCGCTACTGAATGTGCTCGCAGAAAACAGCTTTGACTCTATTCTTGTCACAGACGCGACCGTGAAAGGTAAAATCATCTATGCCAATAAAGCTTTCAAAAAACTAACGGGTCATGAACCCGCCGACGTCATCGGTAAAACACCGAGGATTCTGCAAGGCGTGGGTACCGATAAGAAGGTCATCGAACGGTTGTCGCTAGCCTAGAAAACCGGCAAACCCTTCGAAGGAAAAGCAATTAATTACAAAAAGGACGGCACGCCCTTCATCATGTTTTGGCGAGTGCGTCCGATCAAGGTTGGAAAAACAATCGAAGCCTGGGTTGCGATTCAACGAGAAGGGTCTGTCATCTGACGTTCGATGTCCCCGAGCCGCCACCCTGACTTTGCCGGGGGCGGCGCGCCGAGACAATTTGATAGCGCGGTAAGTTGACCGTGCACCTCAGAACTATCGCCTAGAAAGTACGACAATCATCGAGGGCCTGCCGGGTTGCGCCTCGAGGAGGCATGCGCCGCGTCCAGCAGCAAATAATCCGGCGCACTAACCATACGGATGCGCCCATCAATGCCGTGGCAGCAGGCAATGCAAACTCCCAACGATAAATGGTCAGCCGCGCCTACTCGACAATGAAAAACTCTCGCCAAGCGCTTCGTTATTAACTGCTGAAACTGCTCTGTACCAGCACCCTTCACTGCAAGTACCTGCTGGCCCTTAATGCCGATAAAGCGAGTCTTACGCTTCTGCCACGTCTTTGGAGCGCTGCAACCGTTTCGGACTGCTTGGCTCACATTCACCAAGCGAAACGTCTATAAACCTAGTATTGACTCCGTCATTGTATTTTTCAGAACGCTTCAGAATATACGGGGCCTGCAGAGCCCAAAGCTAGGGTGCGGCCGCCCGACGTATTACTTGTCCAGGATAGGCGCTGACAAAGGCCCCCTTGTGCAAGACTGCCTCACCATTCACCCAAACAGCTGTGATACCACTGGATGATAGAAAAGGCTCAGCGGTCGTTGCCCGGTCTGCCACCGTTTTGGGATCTAACAGAACCAAATCTGCCTGATAGCCCGGTTTGATTAGTCCGCGGTTAATGAAGCCCAAATGTCTGGCGGGCAGGCCGGTCATCTTGTGGATGCCCTCTTCAAGGCGCATCAATTGCAAGTCTCTTACATAGCGGCCCAGGACTCGGGGGAAGCTGCCCGCGCCTCGCGGATGCCGGTCCTGCAGGCCACCATCGGTACAGATATTGGTATGCGGCCAAACCATGAGCGCTTGTAAATCCTGCTCATTCATACTGGTGCCAATGATCACGTCGCCCGACTGCCCTGTTTCAACCTCATAGCCTATCGATAACTGCGCCAGCTTTGAAAAGGCCTCTGCCGGGGTTTCTCCTCGCAATTTTGCGATCTCAACCAACGTTTTTCCGACGTATTCAGGCTGTGACGGAAAGTGGGTGAAAATTATCCCGGCTGGCGGCGCGAGTTCCTGCATCACAAAATCAATCGCTTCGTGGTCAAGCGGATCGCGCTCAGGCAGAAGCACCATCATATTGGCCTGCCAGAAAATATAGGGATATATATCGGCCGTAATATCAACGCCCTCAGCCCGCGCAGCTTCCAGTATCTGAAGGATATTAGGCGCGGTTCCCCACAGCCCTTTCATTGCGAGCTTAATATGGGAAATTTTAACGGGCATCCCCGTCACGCGCCCGATCTCGATAATCTCCTCAATACTCTCCTGCAGCCAACGATCCTCACTCCGAAGATGACTAATGTAGCGTCCACCTTGCGCTGCCGTTTGTTTTGCCAGCGTTAACACCTCAGCGCTCGAACTGTATATTCCAGGCTCGTATTCAAGCCCGGTCGACAAACCCAAAGCCCCCGCATCCAGCTCTTCACGCAGCAGACCCGATAAGACTTGCATCTGACCGGGATTGGCAGTTCGTTTGAAGTCCTCTTTCAGAACGATTGAGCGCAGCGTGTTGTGCCCCGCGTAGGCTGCGACATTAACGGTTGCGGGGGTTTCCTCAAGCGCCTCAAAGAACGTTGCCAAGGGGTATGGCGAGCTGCCGTCCTGCCCCACCACAACAGTGGTGATGCCCTGGGTAATCTTGGGCCCGGCATCGCGTTGTGACAAGATCCGCTCATCGGCATGACTGTGGGTGTCAATAAACCCGGGTGCCAGGACCAAACCGCCAGCATCAATGACGGTATCGGCCTCACGGGGCGTAAGCGCACCCACCGCCACGATCCGATCACCCGCAATCCGCACGCTACCGATGACCGATGACCCACCCGTGCCGTCCACAATCACCGCATTGGTGATCAGAGTCTCCCCGGCAACCGTGCTAAATGACGCCATCAATACAGTGGTCATTAATAGCCGTTTTAAAAAAGGACGTGATAAACAGGTCATTTATTCTCCCTAGCAATTGTTAAACGGGCACCCGATAAACAACCGCTCATTGCAAGGCCTAAATAATGCTCAAAATCGGCTTGTCTATCCACGGTATTGAATCGCTTGGAAAAACTTACAGAGTATGGCCGTTTTTCACAAATGCGATTTGAGCAGTTGATCTCTGGAAGTTTGGGTCGATACCCCCAATACAGCATCGCGGTTTCTATGGTCCCCGAAACTGCCCGTAACGACCACACGCTCGCCTCTAGGTGTCTGGTTAAAATTTTTAAATTCACCCCATAATCATCAGTCGCCCTGAGCGTATGGAGACACCAATTACGCGAGTCGTTTTGACCAAAAGCATACAGTCCTTAAAGTCCTTGCCGCTGACCGCCGTTATCCGATCAGGACAAACCCAAGGCCCCGCTGCTATCCTTAACCTTTAGTCGAGCGCACCGTCGTTTCTGAGTGCCGGCCCAATGAGGCAAATTCTGTGCAATACATTATCCCCTTTTCCATCTGGCCCTATGTCGCCGGGTTTATCGTCCTGATCAGCAGTAGCACCTTGGCCACCATTGGCT
>JABGTE010000146.1 GCA_018647445.1 Gammaproteobacteria bacterium | reverse complement strand
CCGGTCAAGCTGAGGCCCACAACGCAGGCCTTAATGAGCAACCGGTATTGCGAAGGGTGTTTGTAAACGCTTAATGTGCGTGCATGTCTTTAACGCATTACCTGAACGTGGTTTGTAAAGGCTTCTTGTGAGGGCTTCTTGTAAGGGCTTCTTGTTCAGAAAGAGTGTTGATGACGAGCTGTGACTTTGCGATTGGTCAAACAATTCCGGAGACGTTTCCCGCAGAAGCCTTGAAGCAGGCGGCGCTCCGCGCGATTGACCGCTATCCCGGCGCTAAGGGTCATCTACATCCGCGCGAGTTGATGGCAAGGCGAGAGACTGAGCGCGAAGGCGTTTCGGTAAATCCCGAGCATATTGCGCTCATGAATGGTTCAATGCAGTCGGTTGCCCTTGCAGGCCAGGCTTTGATGTCTGCACCGGGCGATCTTGTGATCACTGAAGACTATTCCTGCTCCGGCACGATCGCATCTTATAAGGGCACCGGTCTTGAGCTTGTGGGTATTCCCGTGGATGCCGATGGGATGCGTGTGGATCTGCTTGAGCAGCGGTTGAACACGTTGCCAGTAAAGCCAAAATTTATCTACACCTTACCGTCCTATCAAAATCCGACCGGAACAAGGATGTCGCGCCAGCAGCGAATTGAACTCATCGCGCTGGCAGCTCGACATGATCTGCCAATTGTTGAAGGCAATTGCTATGGGGATGTCCATTTTTAAGGCGATAAGCAGCCGTCCCTTTAGGCGATCCAGTCGAATCCGCGGCATATTTACATCGGATCACTCTCGAAAATTTTTGCTCCAGGGGTTCGGTTGGGTTACCTTTTGGCAGATTCGCCTTACTTTCTGAAAATCGTCTCGCGACGACATGATGCCGGCAGCAACTATTTTGCATCGGCAGGGTTAGCGCAGCTTTATGAAGAAGATTTATGGCGACACTGCAATCAAGCGAATACTGTGTTGCTCGGAAAGCGGGATCTGCTATTGACTGCCCCGGAAAGCGCGCTGAAGGAGACTTGCATTTGGTCGCGGCCGACAGGTGGGCTGTTTCTCTGGCTGCGGCGGCCTGAAGATGTTGATTTAATCAAATTAAAAGTGCTCACAGCGGAACGTGGTTTTTATTATGTCGAAGGTAAGGACTTTCATGTCGAAGACAAAACGCCTCATTTTATTCGATCGGCCTTTGGTCATGTGCCCGACGCTTTCATTACCCAAGGCATCCCGATGTTAGCCGAATGTATTGCGCGATGCCGTCAGAGTCATGCGAGCGGTCAGTTTGCGAGTCTATTCGATGATCGACTGCGCTCAACTGCCCCGGAGAATGCCTCGATGTTGGCGCGCCTGAGTTTGGTAGGCGCAGTTTGAGCGCGCTGGTTGATCAACGGGCGCCCCTGTCTCAAGGTAAATTGTTTTGGCTACTGCAGTTGGCAGGCTGGACAGGTTGGATGATTGTGTTCGGACTGCGCGATGCGGTTTGGGATCAACCGGCAATTTTCTATCTCACCCTGTGTTTGGAGGCTGGTGCTGGTTTTCTGCTCACTTGTTGTTTGCGATTGGTCTATCGAAAAGTTGGGCGGGCGATACGTGCATGGGGTGCTCGGGCAACGGCAGTGCTTGTTGCATCGGCCGTTGCAGCCCTGATCTGGCAGCCCATAAAGAATTACTCCCAAATCGAGCAACTTTCAGAATTCGAAGAACTTTACCATTTCGGCGCCTCGGCGTACTTTGTGGGGGTGCTCAGTTACTCCTACGCAGTATTCCTCGGTTGGAGTGGCTTGTATTTTAGTTTGAAGTTGTACTTAAGGTTGGGTGAAGAACGCCGTTCGCGTATGTTGGCGGAAGCCCTCTCGGTTGACGCACAGTTGAAAATGCTGCGGTATCAAATTAACCCCCATTTTCTGTTCAATACCCTAAATGCAATTAACAGCCTGCTACTGGTTGACGAGGCGGCGCGCGCGCGCGTCATGATCCAACGTCTCAGTGAGTTCTTACGTTACAGTTTGGAAGGGGACGCCGCAGCGAAGGTGACTTTGGAGGAAGAGTTGACATCGGTTCGAGCGTACCTCGAGATTGAATCGGTGCGGTTTGAAGATCGATTAACGATTGAGCTGAGTATTGAGGCCGGGTTGGCTTCCTGCTTGGTCCCCAGTCTGATTTTGCAACCGTTGGTTGAGAATGCGGTAAAACACGGCATCACACAATCTGAAAAGCCGGGTACTGTCTTAGTGTCAGCCAGTCGGGCCGAGAACGATCTAGTATTAATGGTGTCGGATACAGGACCCGGCTTTGCAGTCGATGGCAATGACGCATCGGAATCTGGCTTGGGCTGGAAAAATACAGAACAACGTTTGGCGTTGCAGTACGGGGATCAATTTGTTTTGGCGCGTCGCGCGCGTCAGGGAGGGGGGGCAGAGGTGGTGATTAAAATCCCGATGTCGGCTGAAGGGACATGACCGCGAGTCCAATGACGGCAGTTGTGGTGGATGATGAACCTCTGGCAAGACGAGGATTGATCCACTTGTTGGGCAACGAGCCGAATATCACGGTGGTCGCCGACTTTGGCCAACCCGCGCGTGCTCTCGAATATATTACGGCACACCAGCCAGACGTGGTGTTTTTGGATATACACATGCCTGGGATGTCAGGCCTTCAGTTGGCGCAACAGTTGGCGACACCCCAGCCCAGTTTGGTTTTTGTGACTGCCTTTGATGACTATGCTGTTCGCGCCTTTGAACATTACGCAGTTGATTATCTGTTAAAACCCATCGACCCTAGGCGGTTGGCTGCGGCGGTCACAGCGCTGCGCGTTCGACAAGACGGTTTGCAGGTGCAGGCCGAAAACGAGCGTTTGAAGGCTGCAATCGCACAGCTCGAGAGAAGTAAAAATGTCGCCGGGACCAAGCTGGCGAGCTTTAATGAGGTGCTGATAATTAAAGAGGTTGGTAGAACCACTCGAGTCGCGGTGTCGATGATCGACTGGGTGGATGCGGCCGGTGACTATATGTGTGTACATGCCGAAGGCGACACGCATATCTTGCGGTCGACCATGGCGAAACTTCAGCAGCAACTGGATCCCAGCGTGTTCCTGAGGGTGCATCGCAGCGCGCTGGTGAATGTGAAGCGCATTCGGGAGATTGTGGTCCATGCGAATGGTGAATATCGATTAACGCTAGTGTCAGGAGATGTGCTCAAATCCAGTCGACGTTATAAAAAGGAAATCAGAGCGCTGATGGCCTCTGATTAGGCTTGCTAGGGCTTCGAGATGCGCCCAACGGAGCGTCTCGATGACTGAGTTCGGCTGAATGTCAGATGCGTTCAAGTTGTTTGGGCTATTGAGGCCCTCAACGCGGGTTATGACAGAATCGCTGCAACTGAAAGCGTTGGGTTTTATGGGGCGTTTCTGAGTAATCAAAAGCGTTCCCACGCAATCAAAAGTGTTCGGGCCTTTCGTTGAAGTCCGCCAGGGGGTTTTTAGCACGGCCTCAAATTCCGCAACTGGTCTTCATGGGTACCCACTAACGCGCATTCTCAGTGATGCTGTTTTCTACCACGGTGAAATCTTCAGCCGCTGGCGTTTTCACGACGGGATATGGGTCCGGTCGCCCGCCAGCGCCTTGCGGCTAAGTCGGTCAAGATGGCAATGTTGATTCAGGATGCCCCTTTCGGTCGCTCTGGGACGTGAGGTTGAAGGGTTATAACGCGTTACGAAGTCTGATGATCGAGAATGCGATCGCGAGGGTGGTTTGACCCCATCCTTGTTTGGTTATTATGGCTGTTAAGGATGCTTATTAGCTGGGCGCGTGGTTGAATTCGGTTGGGATAATTTAATTTGTTTTTATGGGTCATGGGGAGTTAAATAACAGTTAGATAATCATTTTTTGTAGTAGCAAAACCCCTGAGTCGACTTGGCGCGGGTTTGTGAAACGAATCCTTGCGGCGACGCTTGTCGTTGGGAGTTGGTTTAAGAGAAAGGGTCGAAAAAGAGACCCTATAGCACCATGGATTGAGGTGCTTCACCGAGTGTAAAAAAGGCGATAAATGCCTTGAATTGAGGCCAGCCGTGTTACCGAAAGAGTCGACATCAAGCCGCATGCAAACGTCTGAAGTAGACGTTGATTCAGCGCAATCCGGCGCCTTTGAGCATCTTTTACCCGATGCCTCTTTTTTGCTGTACGGCGTCTTTGCGCAGTCTGGTTTCGACCTCGAAATCACTAATCCAGATGGCATCGCCCACGTTGTGCCGGATTATTTCAGTTTTCCAACGCCGCCGAATTTAATGATCGAAAGCGGCGCTGGGCTATCGCCCGCTATGGTCAAAAGTTTGTTCCCGCGCGCGTTTGGTCAAGACGTACTGTTCGCAGGCCCTGCCCCCTCGGGTTCCGCACTGGTTGAAATTGGGTCGGTCAAGCTGGTGGTGGGCACGGTTACCGTACGGCATGCGGATGGAAGCCAAGAAACGATCAGTAAAGGTGCCATTTTGTATCAAGGCGATGTGCTTGTGACGGGCGCTGGCAGTTTTATTAAGGCTGAAATGCGTGATGGCACCAAATTTCAACTGGGTCAAAATGGTGAAGCTGCATTAGACAAGTATGAGTTTGATGAAGCCGCCGATGTTGGGCGATTTGAAGCCACCGTTCGGGTTGGCGGTTTTTACTATAAGAGTGGCAAGATCGGAGAGTTGCCCAGCGCATCGGCTCAAGCTCATACCCAGCTCAACACACCGACATCCATCATAGGCGTTCGCGGTAGTGAACTTGAAGGTGTGGTAGACCAAAGCGGCGAAACGGTTGTCGTGCACCGTTCAGGGGTGCTCGAGATCACCGATATCAATGGCGAAAATGCTGTTACCTTGGATACGCCAGGTAACACGGCTGTCGTGGTGCTCAATGGTCAGCCCGCATTTACGACTGAGCCCTCCCAACAGACCCAGCAGGCCCTTCAACAATCGTTACCACCACCGGATGGCAGTACGGCTGAAGATGAGGCGGTAGAGTCAGATGCGGAAGAGGAGGTAGTAGAAGAAGCGGTAGCCGAGGCTGAAGAAGCCGTCGAAGAAAGCGCAGAAGAGGAAGTTGTAGAGGAGGTCGTCGAAGAGGTCGCCGAAGAGGTGGAGGAAGTCGAGGAAGCCGAGTTAGATGAATCGGATGATCCGGAAGAGGAAGCGGAAGAAAACAGCGATGAGGAAGATTTAGACAGTCTCGGCGTTGATGAGTCGAGTGTTGAGAGCCAGAGCGATGTCGAGAGCGCGGAAGATGTAGCCAGCAATGAAGGTGAGGGTGAGGCTGTTGAGACGGGTGATGATGAGGCGTTATCGACTTTTACGAATCCTGACACGAGCGTGGATTCGGCAACCGACGATGTGGATACCACCCTTGAGACGTTACAGAGCCAAGATAGTAATGTTGAAGGTCAAGATTCAGGCGAACTGCAAACGCTCGGTGCCACCTCGTCTAACGTAGAAGAGTCTGTCGTTGAGGTAGAAGATGTCGCGGCTGAGGAGCCTCAAGAAGTGATCGCGCCGGATAATCCGCCTCAGGCTTTGGCAGATGAGATAGCAGTGGTCGCGGGCAATGCAATAGATGTGACGGATCAATTGCTTGGCAACGATTCAGATCCCGATTTCGGGCAAGTGCTGGCCATTGTTTCAGTCAACAGTACGCGACCAGATGCTGTGACTTTGGCAGACGGCCGGGTGCAATTTCAGCCCGATGAAAGCCTATTGCAAAGTCTTGGCGCGGGTGAATCGACAACGGAAACCTTTTCCTACACGTTAGAGTCTGGGGACTCAAGTGCCGACGCGGATGTCGTGATTGTGTATCAGGGTCGTAATGATGCACCGATTGCCAATAACGATGTTGCCGAAACTGACGAAGATGCGCCGCTCCTGCTAACAGTAATTTCAAACGACAGTGATCCAGATCTGGCCGATACACTGGTGATTACGTCGATAGACAGTAGCACCGCACTTGGTGCCATTACGATCGCAGAAGATGGGCAATCACTATTGTATGAGCCTTCTCAATCCTTGAGTGAAGGCTCGATTGATGACGTTTTTAGTTACACGATAAGTGATGGCAATACGACCGCGACGGCAACTGTGACCGTGACCGTGACGGGTCTTAATGATCCACCAGTGCTGGTTTCAGATCCGACGGGGTTTACGCTGGAACTGATACCGGAGGCCGGTGAGATTTCGATACCGCTTGATGCCATTTTCGCAGACTCTGACCTGGGCAGTACGTTGACCGTGCTGGCTTTAGATACGGAGTTAACGCGAGGCTCAGTGCGCATCGGTTCGGTTTTATATGATCCAGGTGATGCCTTCGATTATTTGAAAGAAGGTGAGATCGGCATTGAGCAATTTGGCATCACGGTGCAAGACGAGTTTGGTCAAACAGGACAAGGGGTTTTTTCGTTTCAGATCGAGGGCGTAAATGACGCGCCGGTTGCGGTGGGTAATACGAGTTCGGTACTTGAGAACGGTTCGATTGATCTTGCGGCGTCATCAAGCGTGTTGGGTGATGACACAGATATTGATGGCGATGCGTTAACGATCTCTTCAATCCGGACGGGCGACATAGCGGCAACGAATGGCGCGCAAGGCGCGGTAGGCAGCATTTTGGCTGGGACCTATGGCGTCTTAACCTTGAATGAGGACGGCCAATACAGT
>JABGTE010000077.1 GCA_018647445.1 Gammaproteobacteria bacterium | reverse complement strand
TGTGGGTTCAGCTAAGAGAATCTGACGAGTACTTATGACGGCGGAAACCCAAGATCTCAAAGACGCGGGCCTGAAAATCACGTTACCAAGGCTCAAAATCCTGCATGCCCTGGAGACCTCAAAGGTTCGGCATATGAGTGCGGAAGATGTTTATCGACTTCTGCTTGATAGTGGCGAGGAAATTGGTCTTGCGACGGTATACCGAGTGCTCACGCAATTTGAAGATGCAGGACTGGTAACCCGACATCATTTTGAGGGTGGACATTCGATCTTTGAGCTATCGCCAGATGCCCACCATGATCACATCGTATGCGTAAAATGCGGCCGGGTTGAGGAATTTACGGATCGAGAGATTGAAAAAAGACAAGAAACGATCGCGCTTGAGATGGGTTTTGAGTTGACCGACCATCAGCTCAATATGTACGGGTTATGCCCGAGCTGTCGTTAGAGCCTTTTGCGCGCAATCGCTGATTAGACGGAATGCGCCGTCATCATCATTTCTCGGGCGTGAGCTAACGACTTTTTGGTTATCTCAATGCCGCTCAACATTCTGGCAATTTCCTCGACTCGGCCCGAATCGCTCAGCAATTCGATGGCGGTTGCACTGGTATCTTTGGAGACTTTAAAGTGATTATGACCTTGGGCTGCCACTTGTCCGAGGTGGGTGACGCACAGGATCTGTGCCTGGGCACTGAGGGTTCTTAATAGAGCCCCAACCGTTTGGGCAACACCGCCGCCAATCCCGACATCAACCTCATCGAAGATGATGGTCCCAATCGCATTTGTCCCTAGCGTCGCCACTTGGATTGCAAGACTAATTCTTGAGAGCTCTCCGCCGGAGGCAATTTTATTAAGCGGCTGGGGTGTTTGACCTGGATTGGTCGCGATCAAAAAAGTGGTTTCTTCTTGGCCAAATCGACTCGGTTGGGTGTAGGGCGCAAGGCTTACCTCTAGGCGAGCATTGCTCATTCCCATCTGAGTGAGCAAATTCTTGACCGTCGTCTCAATTTTCTTTTTGCCTTTGCTTCTTTTCTTAGAAAGCCGGGTAGCTGCGGCTTCCCAATTGTTTTTCGCGGTCTGGATGTCGTCGTTCAGTGTCTCAACCGCGGCATCTGAATCGCTTAATTGCGCGAGCTCATCGCTCAACGTTGCGTGCAGCGTAATGAGTTGCTCGGGCGGGCACCGGTGCTTTCTAGAGATGTCATGAATTTGTTGCATGCGTTGTTCAACCCAATGCAGCCGCTGTGGATCAGCCTGACTGATATCGAGGTAGCGCAAAAGATCTCTATTGAGTTCGTCTATTTGAAGTAAGGACTGATCCAATTGATCCCGTGCGGCCCCTAGATTGGGATCTTTTACTTTGCCCAAGGCCAGGCGCGCCGATTGCAGTGCCGCCAATCCACCGCCGGTATCGTCTTCGCTGATGAGTCGCTGGGCCTGTTGCGCAAAGTTCAAGTTTTCATCGGCATTAGCCAGTTGTAATAATTCTGCATCCAGCGCGCTGACCTCGCTCGGTTGCAGGTCGAGTTTCGTGAGTTCCTCGAGTTGGTATTCCAAAAAGCCAATGCGGTCTGCCCGTTCTTTTTGACTGGCCAGTAGCGCGCTCTGTTTGGCCTGCAATGCTGACCAGGCCTCGAATAACGTAGCAACATTTTCAGCAAGCGATGTGGCGGTTGCAAATTCGTCGAGAAGCTGGCGCTGGCTGTCCCGCTTGAGTAAGGCTTGATGCTCGTGTTGGGCATGAATGTCCAGCAACGACTCACTGAATGACTTGAGCTGCGACAGGGTCATGGGTGTGCCATTGATGAAGGCACGGCTGGGGCCTTCGGTGTTAATGACGCGTCGAACCACGACTTCTGAATCACTGATGTCTACTTCATGCTCAGCAAGCCAGGCGCGCGCTTGGGGCGCTTGATCCAGCAAAAATATGCCGCTCAGCTCAGCTTTTTTTGATGCTTGACCGACAAGGTGGGATTCAGCCCTTTGGCCCATTAATAATGCCAAGCCGTCGACAACCAACGATTTACCAACGCCGGTCTCTCCCGTGATCACGGTCATGCCAGGGGCAATCTCTATACTGATCGAATCGACAACGGCGAGATTTTTAATAGTTAAATGCGTGAGCATGGCGACGATCGTCATCGATTTAGGTTTGAATTGAAATGGTAGTCAAATGCATCCAGAAAATACATGGATACATTCCTTTTATGTTCGCTTTTTTTACCTGAGGGTTGCGGCTATATTGTCCAACTAAGCCGGTCGATTTGTTAATGGAACGATCAAAGTGATTACAGCAAAATCGCAAAATTTATTACGTACGATCGTCGAGAGCTATATCGCCGAAGGGCAGCCGGTTGCCTCGGCGCGGCTCGCAGCAGCCGGGGTCTCCATGAGTCCAGCATCGATTCGATTTATGATGGCCGAATTGGAAGAGCAGGGATACCTGAAATCCCCGCACACGTCTGCCGGCAGAATCCCAACCGAGCAAGCGTACCGGTTTTTTGTCGATTCGCTCATTCAAGTAGAGCCACTTGGTGCTGAGGACCTGTTTCGGTTATCCCTTTCACTGGATCCGGATATGACTGCGTCAGAGTTGATTCAATCAGCCTCGGGCTTGTTGTCTGACGTGACCCAACTCGCGGGTTTGGTTACGGTGCCGAGACCAAGTCAGTTAAAGCTAAAGCACATCGAGTTCCTTTTGCTATCTCCAGGTCGGGTGCTGGCGATTCTCGTACTCAACGACCATGAAGTTGAAAACCGCGTGATTCATATCGAGCAGGCCTATTCCGAAATTGAGCTGAAAGAAATTTCGAATTTTTTAAATGCGCACTATGCGGGCAAAAGTCTGACGAAAATCCGGGCGGAGTTAATCGGCTCGATGAAGGGTGACCGCGTGCAAATGAATCAATTAATGCAGAGAACCCTCGATGTGGCAGATCAAATACTCGAGCCGGCAGACAATGGCGATTTCGTGGTCGCAGGCCAAGAAAATTTGTTAGACGGCGATCAGACTCAACGGCTCCAGGATCTTCGCGGTTTGTTTAAAGCGTTTTCACTGAAAGGCGACATTCTTCATGTTTTAGACCGTTGCATGGAGTCTGATGGTATTAAACTCTTTATCGGTCAGGAGTCTGGGTATGAGCTGCTCGGTGATTGCAGTCTCGTGACATCGCCGTACCAGGTCGCGGGTGAGTGTGTTGGCGTACTCGGTGTGATCGGTCCAACTCGAATGGCTTACGATCGCATCATCCCCATTGTTGATGCGACAGCCAGAATGCTAACGGCCGCAATGGATATCTCCGAGCGGTAGTGTCTTGCCTGTGTTTCTCACGGAGATCCCTGCTCGACGTGGCATAATTTTTAAAAACTCCCTTGAATTCGATCAATTGAGCCCCAATATGGCTACCTACCAAGGGAAAAGTGTCCGATATGACGAATTCAAACGAAACGTCTCCTGAGCCCAGCGAAGAGCAAGCTGAGATTAAGCCGATTGAGACAGAAGATGCCGAAGACGGCGCGATGCAAGAACTGCTCGAACCAATAATTGATGAGGGCGCTGCAGACCCGCTGCTTGATCTTCAGGCCGAAGCCGATAGGGCCCGAGACCAAGCACTGCGGGCTGAGGCTGAAATGCAAAATCTGAGGAAACGCGCCGAGCGTGATGTGCAGAACGCACATAAGTTCGGAGTTGAGCGCCTCATTCAGAACCTGCTGCCCGTGTTGGACAGTTTAGAAAAGGCAATTGAGACCAGCCTTCAGGCTGAGACCCCTGAGGATGACCCTCAACTTGAGGGCCTTAAGTTGTGCTTTAAGCTGTTTACCGATGTCTTCGAAAAAGAAGGCGTACAGATGCTGGATCCATTGGGGCAGGCTTTCGATCCCAACGTTCACGAAGCGCTCTCGATGGTTGAAAACCCGGATATGGAGCCCAATTCGGTCATGGCGGTCATTCAAAAAGGTTATCGACTGCATGAGCGATTGGTCCGGCCTGCAATGGTGATCGTATCCAAATCCCCAGCAAGTGCTTGAAAAAAAATTGAACGGCCTCATTGAGGTGTCATCAGATAAAGATTGGGCAGTGTTGTCCAAGCGAACGGAGAAGAAAAATGGCAAAAATAATTGGTATTGACCTTGGAACAACCAACAGTTGTGTCGCAGTATTAGACGGTGGCGCATCAAAAATCATCGAGAATTCAGAAGGCGATCGCACCACGCCATCGGGGGTTGCCTATACTGATGATGAGGAAACCTTAGTGGGTCAGTCTGCCAAGCGGCAGGCTGTTACGAATCCAAACAACACGTTGTTTGCCATCAAGCGGCTGATTGGTCGTCAGTTTGAGGACGAGGTCGTCCAGCGCGATATCAAGATGGTGCCCTATGGGATCGTTAAGGCAGACAATGGCGATGCTTGGGTAAAAGTAAAAGATGATCGGTTAGCGCCACCACAGGTTTCTGCTCAAATCCTCATGAAGATGAAGAAGACCGCCGAGGATTTTTTGGGTGAGACGGTAACTGAAGCGGTTATTACGGTGCCGGCCTATTTTAATGACTCCCAGCGACAGGCAACGAAAGATGCCGGTCGAATCGCGGGCTTAGATGTAAAGCGGATCATTAATGAACCAACGGCCGCTGCGCTAGCTTACGGTATGGACAAGGCGCCTGGGGATTCGACGATTGCTGTATACGACCTTGGGGGCGGCACCTTTGATATATCCGTGATTGAAATCGCAGACGTTGATGGTGAAAAGCAATTTGAAGTGCTATCGACCAATGGCGATACCTTTTTGGGCGGTGAAGACTTCGATATGCGCATTATTGACTACTTGGTTGAGGCGTTTAAAAAAGAACAGGGAAGGGATCTCAGTCAGGCCTCGTTAGCGCTGCAGCGATTAAAAGAAGCCGCCGAAAAAGCCAAGATTGAGTTGTCGAGTTCTAGCCAGACAGAAATTAACCTGCCTTATATTACCGCCGATGCGAGTGGTCCAAAGCACTTGGTTTTGAAAATCACGCAAAGCAAGTTGGAATCCTTAGTTGAAGATTTGGTCGACCGAACACTCGAGCCACTTCGCGTTGCTTTAAAAGATGCGAGCATGTCGATTTCAGATATCGACGATATTATTCTTGTAGGTGGACAGACTCGGATGCCGCTGGTTCAGCGCAAGGTTAAAGAGGTTTTCGGCAAAGACGCACGGAAGGACATCAATCCTGACGAAGCGGTAGCGATGGGTGCATCAATTCAAGCCGCCGTCCTGGCGGGTGATGTTAAAGATGTTTTGCTGCTGGATGTGACGCCTTTATCCCTAGGGATCGAGACTATGGGCGGCGTTATGAGTTCTTTAATTGAAAAAAACACGACAATCCCAACCCGAAAGTCTCAAGTTTTTTCAACGGCGGAAGACAACCAGCCTGCGGTGACAATTCACGTGTTGCAAGGTGAGCGCAAACAAGCTGGACAGAATAAGTCCTTGGGTCAGTTTGATCTCTCCGATATTCCGCCTTCTCCGCGCGGCACGCCCCAAATTGAGGTCAGTTTCGATCTCGATGCCAATGGTATTTTGAATGTTTCGGCCAAGGATAAAGCAACGGGCAAAGAGCAGTCGATTGTTATCAAGGCCAGTAGCGGGCTATCGGATGAAGAAGTCGATCAGATGATTCGAGATGCGGAAGCCCATGCCGAAGATGACAAAAAGTTTGAATCCATGGTGTCTGCGCGCAATACCGCCGACGGCATGATTCACGCAACCCGAAAAACCTTGGAAGAAGCCGGCGATGAAGCATCAGACGCCGAGCGTGCAGAAATTGAAACGGCGATTTCTGAGCTTGAGGCAGCTTTGAAGGAGTCGGATCTCGAGGCTATTGAGGCGAAAACGCAGAAGCTGACTGAGGTGTCACAGGGTCTTGCCCAAAAGATGTATGCCAAGCAAGCTGAAGCCGCGCAACCTGATGCGGATACCGAAGCGAGCAGCGGTGGTGCTGAAGGCAACGATGATGCAGTCGATGCCGAATTTGAGGAAGTGAAGGACGAGAAGTAGACTTGTCCTTCGTTTTTTTACTCCCCCTAGGATTAGGCACATAGGTTATGGCGAAGCGCGATTATTACGAGGTCCTAGGGGTTGCTAAAAGCGCCTCCGAGCAAGAGATCAAAAAAGCTTATCGCCGGTTGGCGATGAAGCATCACCCTGATCGCAACGAGGGGGATGTCGAGGCCGAGGAAAAGTTTAAAGAGGCAAGTGAGGCGGCTGAAGTCTTGCTCGAAGCTGAAAAGCGATCGACCTATGATCAATACGGGCATGCCGCTTTCGAAGGCGGTGGTGGTGGCCGTGGTGGGTTTGGGAACTCAGGCAACTTTGGCTCAATTTTCGAAGATGTCTTTGGTGATATTTTCTCCGGGGGCCGAGGGCAGAGCCAAGTGCATCGAGGCTCTGATCTAAAATACATTTTGGATATTACGCTTGAAGAAGCGGTCCGAGGCACTAATCCTAAAATCAAGATTCCGACCTTGGTTGAGTGTATGTCCTGCCTTGGGTCAGGCGCGAAGTCTGGCACCAAACCAATGGATTGTGTTCAGTGCGGCGGTTCGGGTCAGATTACCGCTCGGCAAGGGTTTTTCTCGCTCCAGCAGACCTGCCCACGATGTCGGGGGAAAGGCAAAATTATTTCGGATCCTTGTCCGCCCTGTCGCGGTCAGGGTCGGGTAGAAGAGAAAAAAACCTTATCGGTTAAAGTTCCGCCGGGTGTGGATACAGGCGATCGCATTCGGTTGTCGGGACAAGGCGAGGCTGGCGCGAATGGTGGGCCAGCGGGCGACTTGTACGTCCAAATGAATGTCCGTGAGCATCCGATCTTTACACGGGACGGCGCAGATCTTTACTGCGAAGTTCCGATTAGCTTCGTGAATGCAGCCCTCGGTGAGCAGCTGGAGATTCCAACTTTGGAAGGGAAAGTGAGTCTTAAGGTGCCTCCTGAAACCCAAACCGGCAAGTTGTTTCGATTGAAAGGAAAAGGGGTGGATATGTCACAGATCCGTGGGGGCGGGCTGGGTGACTTGTATTGTAAGATTGTAGTTGAGACCCCTGTTAATTTGAGCGATCACCAAAAAGCGCTCCTTCGAGAATTTGCAGGCGATCAAGACGCGTCCCAGTCCCCAAAATACGCTTCTTGGTTGGATGGAGTAAAACGATTTATTGATGCTCTAAGAGATTAACTGACGTAGCCCAGCCCCGTGCTTTGCGCTTTGGAGAAACCGATGTTGATAAAGGTGGCGATCTCAGGAATAGCCGGTCGTATGGGTCGAACGCTCGCTGAAATGGTGCACGCAGCGGACGATTTAGATTTGGTGGGCGGTCTCGAGCGTGCGGGCTCTGCTTGGGTCGGACAATCTATTGAAACTGGCTTGTCCCTGCCTTCTGCAAAGGGGGTAATCAGCGCCGATATTGCGACTCTACCCGCATTCGATGTGTTACTGGACTTCACAACAACGCAATCAACCCTTGCGAATCTAGAAACCTGTCTGAATCGCGGTACCATGATGGTGATTGGAACCACTGGTTTTAATGTCGACGAAACGATGAAGATTGAGCAGGCGTCGACGCAGATTACGATTGTTCATGCTCAAAATTACTCCATCGGTTTGACGCTTTTACTGGATCTTGTTCAGCAAACGAGCTCAAAGGTGGGCCCCGAGGCAGATGTCGAGATCCTTGAGTGGCACCACAATCAAAAGGTTGATGCGCCGTCGGGTACGGCTTACGCTTTGTTAGAGGCGGTTAAGGCGGGCCGGCAAGATGCAAGTGGGCCAAGCGTTCACGGTCGTGAAGGCCTGGTTGGCGCGCGGCCTGCAGGTGAGATAGGGCTGCATGCGATTCGCGGCGGTGACATTATTGGCGAGCATCAGGTTTTGTTTGCGATGAATGGTGAGAGAATAGAGTTGACTCATCGCGCCGCCAGTCGGTCAAACTTTGCTGAAGGCGCCTTGAAGGCTGCTCGGTGGGGGATTGCGGGCGGTGCGGCAGGTCTTTTCGATATGCGAGACGTATTGGGGTTGGATCCGGCACGGAGCGATTGATAGAACCGAATGAAAATTGGTTCGCGGCTAAGATAACATTGGCGTCAAAACCCTTTCTGGATTAGAATTCGCGTTTAAGATGACCGATTAAAAATCCCTAAAAAGCGAGAATGGAATGCCCATCTCGCTTTTTTTTGGGCCACTATTTTATGCGGGGGGATTAGCCTTGGCGGCAAAAGCAATTCTGGCACTTGCGAGCGGCGACGTTTTTACGGGCCACTCAATTGGTGCACTCGGGCGAAGCACGGGTGAAGTCGTGTTCAATACAGCGATGACGGGGTATCAGGAGATCCTGACGGATCCGTCCTATGCGCGACAAATGGTTACGTTAACGCACCCCCACATTGGTAATACTGGGTGTAATGCTGAGGATTTTGAGTCCGAGGTGGTGCATGCCGCTGGATTGATCGTGCGAGACCTGCCGTTGGTCGCAAGTAGTTGGCGTAAAGAAGAGGGTTTATCCGAATTTCTGACGCGACACGGCACGGTTGCAATATCGAACATCGATACTCGGGCGCTTACCCGTATTTTGCGATCGAAGGGGTCTCAGAATGCATGTTTAGTAGCAGCCGATGAGATCAGTGATGAAGACTTAGCCGCCGCATTGCAGGCAGCAACCGCTTTTCCGGGCCTTAAGAACATGGACCTGGCGAGCTCTGTCAGTACGCAAAGTGCCTACCAATGGACGCAACCCTCATGGGAGGGTTTGACCAAAGGCGCGCAGCAAAACGATGAGCCTTACCACGTGGTCGCTTTTGACTTTGGCGTAAAACGCAATATTTTAAGAATGCTCGTTGATCGAGGCTGTCGTCTGACGGTCGTGCCCGCGACCACAAGCGCGGAAGCTGCAATGGCACTGGCGCCAGATGGGATCTTCCTGTCCAACGGCCCGGGTGACCCAGAGCCCTGCGGATACGCAATCGAGACCATAAAAACCTTTCTCGAAGCATCGATTCCAATGTTTGGGATTTGTCTTGGGCATCAATTATTAGGGCTTGCCGCTGGCGCAAAAACTCAGAAGATGGGACATGGTCATCATGGCGCTAACCATCCGGTGCAAGATCTAAAGACGGGTGTGGTCATGATTACCAGCCAGAATCATGGATTTTGTTTGGATGAGGCGCAGCTCTCGGACCAAATCGAGGTCACCCATCGATCTTTGTTTGATGGGACAGTTCAAGGCGTGCGTCATAAAACTGCACCAGCATTTGGGTTTCAAGGTCATCCGGAGGCCAGTCCGGGTCCTCATGACGTGGCGCCGCTCTTTGACGAATTTATAAAGAGCATGACTAAGAGGGTTGGGTAGATGCCAAAAAGAACTGATATTAAGAGTGTCTTGATTATTGGTGCTGGACCGATTGTCATTGGACAAGCTTGCGAATTTGATTATTCGGGTGCTCAAGCCTGCAAAGCGTTGCGAGAAGAAGGCTACCGAGTGATTTTGGTGAACTCGAACCCCGCGACCATTATGACCGATCCGGCAACGGCCGATGCGACCTATATCGAACCCGTAACCTGGCAGGTTGTTGAGCGGATTATCGCCATTGAGCGGCCGGATGCGCTACTTCCCACGATGGGTGGGCAAACCGCGCTCAATTGCGCGTTAGATCTTGCGCGTGAGGGCGTGCTTGAGCGTTATGGTGTTGAGTTAATTGGCGCGACCAAAGAAGCCATTGACAAAGCGGAAGATCGACAGCTGTTTGGTCAGGTAATGAAGTCAATTGGTTTGGAAACGCCCAGGAACGGCATTGCCCATTCTCTTGAAGAAGCCAAGCAGGTTCAGGCCAGGTTAGGGTTCCCTTGCGTGATTCGGCCGAGCTTCACCTTGGGTGGAAGCGGCGGTGGAGTGGCCTATAACGCGGAAGAGTTTATCGAGATTTGTACGCGCGGGCTTGATTTGTCGCCGACCAACGAGTTGTTGATTGATGAATCTCTACTCGGCTGGAAAGAGTTCGAAATGGAGGTGGTTCGAGATCGAGACGACAACTGTATTATTGTATGTTCGATAGAGAACTTTGACCCTATGGGGGTTCACACGGGTGACTCGATTACCGTTGCACCAGCGCAAACCCTCACCGATAAAGAATATCAACGCATGCGTAATGCATCCATCGAAGTGCTACGAGCCATTGGTGTTGAAACGGGTGGCTCAAACGTGCAGTTCGGTGTGAGTCCAGTTGATGGCCGGATGGTTGTGATTGAGATGAATCCTCGAGTATCGAGGTCATCGGCCTTGGCATCAAAAGCCACCGGGTTTCCGATAGCTCGGATTGCGACCAAGTTGGCCATTGGGTATACCTTGCCAGAGTTGGCGAACGAGATCACAGGTGGCGTGACGCCGGCTTCCTTTGAACCCGCGATTGACTATATCGTGACCAAGATTCCGAGATTCACCTTTGAAAAATTCCCAGAGGCGGATAACACCCTAACGACCCAGATGAAGAGTGTGGGGGAAGTCATGGCGATGGGCCGAACTTTCCAAGAATCAGTCCAAAAAGCGCTGCGGGGTTTAGAGGTTGGGATTAACGGGTTTTCACCTGTGGTGGATTTGCTCGATGAAGGCGCCTTGAGCTTGATACAGCATGAGCTTCGTGTGCCTGGTGCTGAGCGGATTTTGTACGTTGCTGACGCCTTTCGGTTTGGGTTATCTTTATCGGAGGTCGTCGAGCTTTCAAGTATTGACCCGTGGTTTCTCTCCCACATTGAGTATCTGGTCGAGCAAGAGCGGCAGCTTAGTGGTAAGACGCTCACCAATTTAGACTTCACGGCGCTCTTTGAGTTGAAGCGGCAGGGCTTTTCCGATAATCGGCTGGCAGAACTCCTTAACGTGAGTGAGGCGGATGTTCGATCAGCGCGTTTGGGTTTGGGGATAAAGCCGGTTTACAAGCGAGTTGATAGCTGCGCGGCAGAGTTTGCGTCTCCCACTGCGTATCTTTACTCAACCTATGAAACAGTGTGTGAAGCAGCGCCTTCAAGTCGTGAAAAGATTATGGTCCTGGGCGGAGGTCCAAACCGAATCGGACAAGGCATCGAGTTCGATTATTGTTGCGTTCACGCAGCGCTAGCCATGCGAGAAGACGGTTACGAAACCATTATGGTTAACTGTAATCCGGAGACGGTTAGCACAGATTTTGATCCCTCTGATCGACTCTATTTCGAGCCGCTGACCCTAGAAGATGTCTTGGCAATCGTTGAAATTGAGCAGCCGAAGGGCGTTATTATTCAATTTGGGGGGCAAACTCCTCTGAAGCTTGCGCGCGATCTGGAAGCGGCCGGGGTCCAAATTATTGGCACGTCGCCGGATGCAATCGATATGGCGGAAGATCGTGAGCGGTTCCAGCAGATGCTCCATCAGCTTGAATTAAAACAACCGGCTAATCGAATTGTAAGAACGGTTGAGGAGGGCTTGCTTGGTGCCGCAGAAATTGGCTACCCCTTGGTGGTTCGACCCTCTTATGTGCTGGGCGGGCGAGCGATGGAGGTGGTCCACAAGGCAAGTGAGCTCGAGCATTATTTGAAAAACGCGGTGGTAGTCACGCCTGATTCGCCGGTACTCCTAGATCGTTTTTTAGATCTCGCAATTGAGGTCGATGTCGATGCGGTGTGTGATGGTGAGCAAGTTGTGATCGGTGCGGTGATGCAGCATATCGAACAAGCAGGGGTTCATTCTGGCGATTCGGCGTGCTCATTGCCGCCATACAGTTTGAGTGATGATCTGATTGAGGAAATTGAGCAACAGGTCGTCGCAATGGCGATGGCTCTAGGGGTTGTCGGTCTGATGAATGTCCAGCTGGCCGTTCAGGCGGATCAAATCTTTGTTCTAGAGGTAAATCCTCGTGCTTCCAGAACTGTGCCCTTCGTTTCAAAATGCATCGGTCGGTCGTTGGCCAAAATTGCGGCGCGGTGTATGGCCGGAACTTCTCTTAAAGATCAGGGTTTCACGCAACAAATTAAGCCCGCATATTTTCATGTTAAAGAAGCTGTTTTCCCCTTTGGTAAATTTCCAGGCGTTGATCCGATTTTAGGTCCGGAGATGAAGTCCACCGGTGAGGTGATGGGGATTGGTAGAACCTTTGGCGAGGCTTATGGTAAGTCGCAATTGGCTGCGGATGATGAGATCCCGCCTGCTGGTAGGGTGTTTTTGAGTGTGCGAGATCCAGATAAAGACCAGTTGGTTGGCATTGCCAAAGACCTCTTAGACTTGGGCTTTAAGCTTTGCGCGACAAGAGGGACCGCGGCTGTCATCGCGGATGCCGGCCTTGCCGTTGAGGTCATCAATAAGGTGATGGAAGGGCGTCCGAATATCACTGATGCGATTAAAAACAATGAAATTAATTTCATTATTAACACAACAGAAGGTCAGCAGACGATCAAAGATTCTTTTGCGATTCGACGTAACGCTTTGCAGCACAATGTGTGCTACACCACTACCATGGCAGGTGGGCGCGCAAGTATTGAAGCCTTGCGTCATAGTGCAGAAATGGAAGTATACTGCCTCCAAACGATGCATGCAGAGCTCGTAAGTTGAGCTAGGATGAACACAATGAAGCTGAGAAGTTAGTTATGGATAAGACGCCAATGACCGCAGAGGGCGCCGAATCGCTGCGGGTTGAATTAAAGCGCTTGACCTCAACAGAGCGACCTCGGATCGTAAAAGAAATCTCAGCGGCACTTGCGCAGGGCGATCTTCGTGAAAATGCCGAGTTTCAGTATGCGAAAGAAGAGCAAGGCCATATTGAAGGTAGGATTTCTGAAATTGCAGCGAAGCTCGGAGCCGCTCAAATCATTAATATCAAAGAGATCCCAAGGTCTGGAAAGATCATTTTTGGCGTGACTGTCCGGTTGTTAAATTTAGACACTGATGAAGAGGTCACTTACAAAATTGTTGGCGATGACGAAGCAGACATTAAAGTCAACAAGATCTCGGTGTATTCGCCCGTTGCGCGTAGTTTGATCGGAAAGCAGCAAGATGACGTGGTGCTTATCCAGATCCCTTCGGGTCAGATTGAGTATGAGATTCTATCGGTAGAGCACTTGTAAGCGCCCCATCTTGACCGCTCTTGCGTCGGAATCGGTCTAGCGCCAGATGTGGTGAACCGGTGGCAGAGCGCTCTAGGGTTATTGATGCCTAACCAAATTTGAAAGAGAGGGGTTAGGTGTGCCGGATGCACGAAGGATTAAGGCAATTCCGCCAATCGTTTGAATAACCGTGGCTTGGGTTGCCTTAACCAGCTCAGCAAGGATCTCCTTTCTTGATTCTCGGTCTGAATTGATTCTAATTTTTATCAGCTCGTGATCGTCTAAGGCTCGATTCAGTTCTGTTATAACGGTCTCGGAAAGCCCCTTCCCGGCAACCGTGACAATAGGGTCGAGGATGTGGCCGATGGCCCGATAATGTTTCTTTTGTTGTTGGCTAGGCATGGTTAGATCCGAAAAGGTCAATTGTACGCCATCGATGTGGTCCAAGGTGCATTTGCAATGAAAAAATCTAAAACCAGTCAGCGCTGGCTCGACGAACATGAACAAGACCCCTACGTTTTAAAAGCACGGTCGGCGGGTTATCGTTCTCGAGCAGTTTATAAGCTCATCGAGCTTGATGACAGGCTGAATTTATTTCGCGAGCACCTAACGGTTGTTGATCTAGGCGCTGCCCCGGGTGGTTGGTCTCAAGTGGCTCGGCAGCGACTCGGAACAACAGGCCGAGTACTTGCGCTGGATATTCTTGAGATGGCGCCGATAGCAGGGGTGGAGATCATTACGGGAGATTTCACTGAAGCTAAGGCGCTTTCTGCGTTAGAGGGGTTGCTGGGAGATCAGGTTGTGGATCTTGTAATATCGGATATGGCCCCCAACTTAAGTGGTATGAAGTCGGTTGATCTGCCTCGGAGCATTGATTTGATTGAGCTTGCGATGGACTTTGCAAGGGTCTGGTTAAGGCCCGGTGGGCACTTTGTCGCGAAAGCCTTCGAAGGTGAGGGGATTGATACTCTTAGACGCCAGATTCGTATGACCTATGATAAACAGGTTAATATTAAGCCCAAGGCGTCTCGTGGACGATCTCGCGAGATTTACCTAGTTGGACTGGGGAAGAAAGAAGAAGGGTAGGCTGATTAATTGATGCCTCGAACAGAAAGCGTTTGAAACGAAAAAAGAAGAGCTGTTAGAAAGGACTCGTTGTCAGTGGACTGTTTGTGACAAAGCAGTTGTATGGGACGGGGAAGCCTCAAAAGAGATTTGGGATGGCTTGCAAATATAGGGCGGCAAAGCCGGGGTAGGGCGCTGGTTTGGGGTCAGTAAACGGTAGGGAAGAGGTGGGCGCACGAAAAGGTCCACGTAAAGAGTATGAGGTTTGTCAAGCGATGATGCCAGCCAGTGTGGCGGTGGTCATAGTAACCAGCACGCAGTAGCGAGGAAGTAATGTGAACGACATGGGAAAAAATATTTTACTTTGGCTTGTGATTGCTGTCGTTCTATTGACAGTGTTCCAAAATTTCAATGTCAGCCGTCCGCCGGAGGAAGTGCCGTATTCCACGTTTTTAGGATTGGTTAATGGTAATCAGGTTCGCTCTGTTGAGGTCGATGGGTTAATTATTCGCGGCGAGCGGTCCGATGGGATCTCCTTTGAAACGATACAACCCCAAATCGTCGACAAGGCTCTGATCGATGACATGGTTGAGCATAATGTCGCGTTTCAGGGCGAGCGGCCAGAGCAGCAAAGTATTTGGATGCAGTTGCTAGTAGCGAGCTTCCCAATCTTAGTCATTATCGCTGTTTTCATGTTTTTTATGCGTCAAATGCAAGGTGGTGCAGGCGGAAAAGGCGGGCCTTTATCGTTTGGGAAGAGTAAGGCTAAGCTGCTTGGAGAGGATCAAATTAAAACGACCTTTGCAGATGTTGCAGGGGTTGATGAGGCCAAGGAAGAAGTCAAAGAACTGGTCGATTTCCTGAGAGAACCAGGGAAATTCCAAAAATTAGGGGGGCGAATTCCTCGAGGGACTTTATTGGTAGGCTCGCCAGGTACAGGTAAAACCCTCTTGGCTAAAGCCATCGCGGGCGAGGCGAAAGTGCCGTTCTTTTCAATATCAGGCTCCGATTTCGTAGAAATGTTTGTTGGTGTGGGTGCATCGAGAGTTCGGGATATGTTCGAGCAAGCGAAGAAAGCCACGCCCTGCATTATTTTTATTGATGAAATCGACGCGGTGGGCCGGCATCGTGGTGCTGGTCTTGGCGGTGGTAACGATGAACGAGAGCAGACGTTGAACCAGCTCTTAGTAGAAATGGACGGGTTTGAAGGTAATGAAGGGATTATTGTCATTGCTTCCACGAATCGGCCTGACGTTCTAGATCCAGCGCTTTTAAGACCTGGACGGTTCGATCGGCAGGTCGTGGTGCCGCTACCTGACCTGCGAGGTCGAGAGCAGGTCTTAAAGGTTCACATGCGCAAGGTACCGCTCGCAGACGATGTGATCGCGATGGATATTGCGCGGGGGACGCCCGGTTTCTCGGGCGCAGATTTGGCCAACGTGGTGAATGAGTCAGCACTCTTTGCGGCGCGTCAGGACCAGCGCCTGGTCTCAATGCGGCATTTCGAGCAAGCGAAAGACAAGATCATGATGGGCGCCGAACGGAAAACCATGGTGATGTCTGAGAAGGAGCGAACGAACACCGCTTATCATGAAGCCGGACATTGTATCGTGGGCCACTTGATGCCTGAGCATGATCCGACCTACAAAGTTTCGATCATCCCACGTGGACGCGCTTTAGGCGTGACGATGTTTTTGCCAGAAGAGGACCGTTATTCCATGAGCAAGCGGTCCATTGAAAGCCAGATTTGCGGTTTGTACGGCGGGCGGATTGCGGAAGAGTTAACGCTCGGGTTCGAAGGCGTTACAACAGGGGCCTCGAATGATATCGAGCGAGCGTCCAAGATGGCACGTTCGATGGTAACGAAGTGGGGGTTGTCGGAAAAGTTGGGTCCTATGCAGTACGAGGATGATGAAAGCGATGGCTTCATGGGCAGGTCTGCAAGCTCGGCAAGGGCGAACATGTCTGCCGAAACATCGAAAGTGATTGATGAAGAAATTAAACAAATTATTGATCACTGTTACGGGACCGCCCGGCAAATTCTTACGGATCATCGCGAGCAGTTGGACGCTATGGCCTTGGCACTTTTAGAATATGAAACGATTGATAAGAGCCAGATTGATGACATTATGGCTGGCAGGGCGCCGAAGCCACCTGCAAATTGGACCGATGACGCCCCGTCAAGCGGTCCTTCAGATGGGCATGCCGCGCCTAAATCGGATGAAACCGGCTCGGGTAACTTGGATGGCGCGCCCTCAGGCGTATAACGCAAATTGAGCGCCAGCCCGCTTAAGGGGTTATTGAAAGAAAGACGCCCACTCGTAATGGGCGTGTTGAACGTGACCCCGGATTCCTTCTTCGATGGTGGGCGATACCAAGGCCTTGATGCGGCCCTGCATCATGTCAATGAGATGGTTGAGCAGGGCGCTGATCTGGTTGACATCGGTGGCGAGTCGACCCGCCCAGGGGCGTCTCCTCCAACAGAATCTGAAGAAGCTGCCCGGGTGCTGCCTATCCTCGAGGCTATCCAGGCGCGGTTCGATATTCCTATTTCGGTTGATACAAGTACCCCCTTAGTGATGGCGTCGTCGGTCAGGCTGAAAGTGGCAATGATCAACGATGTTCGAGCGTTTGCCCGACCAGGCGCCCTTGAGGCGGTTGGCGATGATGCCATGCTGGCTGTGATGCATATGTTAGGGACGCCTGCATCGATGCAGGATGATCCACAATACCAAGATGTCGTTCGTGAAGTTGATGGATTTTTTCTTGATCGACTTACCGCCTTGCAAGACTTTGGCATTGAACGCTCAAGAATCATGCTGGATCCGGGTTTTGGATTTGGTAAGACGATGGCTCAAAACTTCAATCTAATACAATCGCTCAGCGTCTTTCGGCGGCACGGTTGCCCTATAATGATTGGGCTCTCAAGAAAACGCAGCATTCAAGCGATGGGGCGCGATGTTTTAGCCGGATCGGTCGCCGGTGCATTGGCGGCCGTTGCCAGAGGGGCTAACATGGTGAGGGTGCATGATGTTGAGGCGACGGTTAGCGCGCTTCGAGTCTGGCAGGCGATCAATTGCGGTGAGGAGACGACGCAGGATGCGTAAATATTTTGGTACAGATGGGATCCGTGGGCCGGTGGGAACGCCGCCCATTACCGCAGACTTTGTCTTGAAGCTCGGTTGGGCAGCCGGCAAAACTTTTTCACCTTCGGGTGGGGGCACTATCTTAATAGGAAAAGATACGCGCATATCAGGCTATTTGTTTGAGTCGGCGTTAGAGGCAGGCCTTGCATCAGCGGGTGTTCATGTCACGATGCTGGGACCGATGCCTACACCGGCGGTGGCCTATCTTACTCGAGCGGTCTCAGCCGATGCGGGCATTGTAATCAGTGCCTCCCACAATCCTTTTTCTGATAATGGCATCAAGTTCTTCTCCAGTGAGGGCCGAAAGTTGCCCGATGAAATTGAGCTAGAAATTGAACGACTAATTGATGAACCGATGACAACGGTCGCCTCTGCAGATCTTGGCAAAGCGGATCGAATGAACGATGCAGTAGGTCGGTACATTGAGTTTTGTAAGACGACCTTTCCAACATCACTGAATCTAAAGCATCTAAAATTGGTTGTAGATTGTGCGCATGGGGCGACTTATAAAATTGCGCCGGCAGTGTTTCAAGAGCTGGGCGCGCAGGTTATTGCAATTGGCTGCGCGCCCGATGGTTTGAATATTAACGAGGGTTTTGGTGCGACCAGCCCAGAAGCACTTGCTGCACGGGTTGTTCAAGAAGGCGCCGATCTCGGGATTGCGCTGGACGGCGACGGTGATCGCTTGGTTATGGTGGATCATCGAGGTGAGGTCGTTGATGGCGATGAGTTGTTGTTGATCATTGCGCTACATCAGCAGTCTAAAGGGCTTCTAACAGGCGGCGTTGTAGGGACGCTGATGAGTAATTTGGGTCTCGAAGTTGCCTTGAAAGACCATGGGATTGGGTTTGCTAGAGCGCTTGTTGGGGACCGTTATGTTGTAGCCAAGCTCTTGCAAGAAGGTTGGCGTTTAGGTGGTGAAGGCTCTGGCCATATTCTGTGTCTCGATCAGGCAACAACCGGCGATGGTGTGGTCTCCGCGCTTCAGGTGCTACGCGCAATCGCGGATCAAGGTAAGACGCTTGCTGAGCTGAAATCGGCCATGACAAAATTCCCGCAGGTAATGATTAACGTGCGAGCAGTCAGCGCGAGGGTGATGGAGAATGAATCGGTTCGATCTGCGGTCCGTGACGTCGAGGCAGAGCTAGGCGACAAAGGTCGGGTGTTATTGAGGCCGTCGGGAACCGAGCCGCTGATTCGGGTTATGGTTGAGGGAGAGGATGCGCAGCAAGTGACCAACCTCGCGGGACAACTAGCCGCAGTGGTCGCTGCAAGCTAGGATTGAAACTTAGACAGAGGTTCGTTAATATTCGCCGCCCGCGTTAAACGGGTCTGCGGGAATAACAGCATAGCGGAAGGGTTAATAGCCGGTTAACAGAAGCCAGTAAAAAGTAAGCTGGTAAAAAAGTAAGCTGGTAAAAAGTAAGCTGGTAAAAAGTAAGCTGGTAAAAGGTTAGCCGATAAAAGAGGTGGCCATAGTGGATCCGTTAGTGGTGGCGAATTGGAAGATGAACGGCTCCGAACAGCTATTGCAAGCGGTTGTTCAGCAAGTTGATGGGTTAGCCGAGGCGACCTCCGCGACGGTTGTACTGGCGTTACCAGCTGCGTACTTGTCTCTAACAAAAGCCTTTGACAACACTCAGATTGAATGGGCGGGTCAAAACGTCCACTGGCTTACATCTGGTGCCTATACGGGTGAAGTTAGTGCCACCATGTTGGCCGAGTTGGGCGTTGGCTGGTGTTTGGTGGGTCATTCGGAGCGTCGGCAACATTGCGCTGAAACCGATGACATGGTGCTAGCAAAGACCAAGGCTTGTTTAGAATTAGGAATTCGTCCGATTGTGTGTGTCGGCGAAAATCTACAAGAACGGCAGGCGGGAAAGGCCTTAGAGGTTGTAAGTCGACAGCTTCTAGTGGTGTTAAAGGATATCCCTAGTGCATTAGCGCCTTTAATTGTTGTCGCTTATGAGCCGGTCTGGGCGATTGGGACTGGCGAAGAAGCCTCGCCAGAGGTTGCGCAAGAGGTACATGAGGCGTTGAAGCATGCGGCTCGCAGCGAAGTTAAGGCACTTGAGCTGAGGGTCTTGTATGGGGGCAGTGTAAACGAGGATAATGTTAAAACCCTGATGAGTATGCCGGACGTCGATGGCGTTTTGGTCGGGGGGGCTTCATTGGAAGCGCTTGGATTTAGGCGCATTTGTGAGCAAGTCGCTGGGTCGGTATGATGCCTTGGTGTTAAAAGAACTGGTTTTGAGGCGACCGCGACGGTTTAGCCGTCAGGTTGAGAAGAGTAATTATGGATTTAGACTTATTTGAGCAATTGGTATTAGTGGTGCACGTGATTGCAGCATTATCTGTGATTGGACTGGTTCTGATTCAGCAAGGCAAAGGAGCTGACATGGGCTCCGGATTCGGTGGCGGTGCCTCGAACACGGTTTTTGGCAGTGGCGGCGCGGGAGATTTTCTCACTCGACTCACGACCTGGATTGCTATTGCCTTTTTTATAACGAGCTTTGGGTTGGCGTATGTTGCCAAACAGCGCTCAGAAACGATGAGTAACCAAGGTATTCCTCAGATTCAATCGATCGAGGTGCCGGTGACCTCTGATACGAAAGATCAATCTGAGATACCTGAGTTATAAACAGTTTAGCCGAAGTGGTGGAATTGGTAGACACGCTAGCTTGAGGGGCTAGTGGGGGAAACCCCGTGGAGGTTCAAGTCCTCTCTTCGGCACCATCTGATTTTAAAGCACCACGGAAACACGAAAAGGGCAGTGTTTCTTTAATTTAGGTTGACCGCTGTAGCGTGTAAACCTATAATAGCGCCCCTTGTAGTTGCGGGGTGGAGCAGTCTGGTAGCTCGACGGGCTCATAACCCGTAGGTCGCGGGTTCAAATCCTGCCCCCGCTACCACTTTTAGGAAAGCCCCATTTTGGGGCTTTTTGTTTCAGGTCTCCTGGGTTTTTC
>JABGTE010000180.1 GCA_018647445.1 Gammaproteobacteria bacterium | reverse complement strand
CCCCTCAGTGATTTAGACGCAGCGCCAGGGATTGCGATCGAGGCCATCGAGTTGGGTTGCCGCGGGCTTGTCATTCCATCTGCTTGCCCGGCGCATCACAGCACGAGCCACATTGGTCTGGATCCGCTCTGGGCGCTGCTCGAAGAAGCCGGCCTACCCGTCTTGTTTCATGTTGGCGGCGAAAAGAAAATGTCGCCAGCCTACG
Source organism: Gammaproteobacteria bacterium (assembly GCA_018647445.1). GTDB lineage: Bacteria > Pseudomonadota > Gammaproteobacteria > Pseudomonadales > Azotimanducaceae > UBA9926. The sequence goes on along the minus strand of JABGTE010000180.1, from coordinate 13,454 downwards.
CCAATAACGGTGGCGAGCGGGTTCTTGATTTTCATGGTGGCGACGAAAACTTTACCGGGCTCTCCTTTATGAGCATTCCTTTATCAATTTGGCAGACGATGACGGCCCTCATTTTTGACGGTGTCTTGGAGCGTTTTCCGCGCCTCAAATTTGGTGCGATTGAACTCGGCGCGTCCTGGGTGCCAAGCTGGATGGCCTATATGGACGCAGGCTTTGAGGCCTTCCGACGGGGCGAGGCACGCCTGCAAAAGCTCTCCATGCGGCCAAGCGATTATGCCAAACGGCAGTTTCGGGTGACGCCTTATAGCCACGAGCCAACCGGGTGGATACTGGCCAATAGCGACCCCGGAATGCTGTTATTTTCATCTGACTTCCCGCATGTCGAAGGCGGACGCAATCCAGTAAAACGCTTTGAGGATCAACTAAAAGCCGTCAACGATCTTAACCGTCGACGATTCTATCGCGACAATTTTATTGACCTCATGGGCACGGGCCTAGACAGCGCGCTGCAGGATCACCCATCCCTCACCCCACATTAACGATTAGAGCAACCCACCATGCATTCAGACTTTCCGCACACACCAGAAGCTGTTGAACCAAAGTGGTTAACCGCAACCCTTAGAAACCATGGCAGCCTAACCTCAGATCAGCAGGTAGTTGCCGTTCAACAGGCGTCAATCGGTGATATTGTTGGTGTCGTCGGAGAAGTTGCCCGGTTTGAGCTGACCTACGCGCCAAACAAGGCAGGGCCCGCCTCTTTGGTCATTAAGTTCGCTCATCGCAATCCTGAAAATCGCGCCATCGCCAACAACACCAAAATGTATGAACGTGAAGTGATATTTTTCAACGAGATCGCACATCAGGTTCAAGCCCCCCTCACAACTTGCTTTTTTGCGGCAATGGACACAACCACTGGCGCCAACATCGTTGTCTTAGAAGATTTGAGAGACTACCAAGTCGGCGATCAGGTTACAGGGATTAGTTTTGAGCAGGCCAAGCAGGTTGTTGCCACCCTCGCGCCACTGCATGCTCGGTTTTTTAGTAGCTGGGCAACCGAGTTTCCCGAGATGCTCACCATCGCATCAGATGCCTACATCGAACCCTTCGTCCCCGGATTCTTAGGGTGCTGGGAGGCTGCCATGACGAACTTCCCGCACTGTTTTGACAACCCGCTTGGCGAGGCGATGCCAGCGTATGTCGCCGGCCTCAAGGCGCTCATGAAGCGTATGGGCGACGGGCCAATGACCTTTATTCATGGAGACGTTCGTATGGACAACGCCATGTTTGGCGACCCCGCGCGTGGCCAGCATCCGGTAGTAATGATCGATTGGCAAAACATGATGGTGTCTAATCCTTTACAGGACCTAGCCTGGATGACGACCTCCAGCTGGACAATTGAAACTCGGCGCGCTAATGAAGCGTCACTTCTGGCGGAATATCATGCCGCCCTAGTCGGGCTCGGCGTTCAGGATATTGCTTTGGAAACAATTACCGAGCGCTACGATCTGGCAGTGCTCTTTGTTTTAAATTTTCATATGATCATCGCGGGTGCATTTGTGCCGTCGACCGAGCGGGCGAAAAAAATGGCTGAGGAAGGGGTTCATCGTGCGGTTCAAGCCGTGCTCGACCGTGGGCTGCTCAACCTAATCCCGGGTTCTAGCTCGTAAGCTTACACTCCGGGCCTTTGAAGATCCTTCGAATACCTGCGCTTGCCCTGATCGGGTCTAATCCGGCTTGAACACCCAAGGTCCTAGCACCAGATTGTTCAGCTCCGCAGGTTCTAGTAACGCTTGGGCTTGTTGGACTTGATCAAAATCTAAAGCACCGCTGCTCCGCGAGAGCCTTAGGGCCCTTTTTACCCAGGCACCGCTTTCTTCTTTGAAGTAGTAACTGCCATTTTGGTGGGCACCCGTTGCCCCAAACATTAGGACGGCATATTCTGAATGCGCATCTCGGTCAAAGTCGACCGCAAGGACGTACGCCGACGCACCCTCCCGCACTGCCATCAATGCGTCAATAGCCACCGCCACGGGTGTTGGCAAAACAAGGTCGGCTGGCGCCAGCACAAGCGCCCCAGTTTTTTGTCGCGGCGGGGACACTAATCGACTTGGGTCTCCTGCCTCGAGGTTGCCAGGTTGCGCGCCAGATGTCTCACCAAGTGGATCGCTGCCGTCTTTGAGCCGCGCCCACAGCACCGGGTCCTGCGCTGTCAATTCCTGCAGGGCCAGATAGCCTGGCCTTGCCAACTCGTTGCGAAGGTATTGATCATCGAAGTCCTCCGGCGACACCGCCCCAGAGGTCAGCCGATGCATTTGACTCGCAAGCGACAGCTTACGAAAGTCCAGCAACGGACTGTTACTCAGCAGTAAAACCACAATAACAAATACGCCGAGAATTGAATTAACCGATGCCATCATTGTCGGCCACGCAGCACGGCATTTGATCACTGCAAGCACATAACCGAAAGAGAACAGGCACAGGATTAACCAAATAACGACCGCCCAATACCGCACCACGGTCCAAGCATACTGATCAAGCCGAGCATAGAGCCCATAGAAGCTTAGGGCCGAGAAAATCGGCAAGGTAAACAGAGCACCCGTGATCGCATGATGGAGCCACAATGGATAAGGGTTCTCCGCGGCACCCGTTTGGTAAACCGCATTGATACACAGTAATAGAATAAATGTGAGGACCATTAACAGCATCGTGCCTTGGTTTGTTGCCCAAAGAATCTCCAAGCCCGTGAAGGGCAGCGCCACTAAAAAGACCGCCGTCATCACCAGCAAGAACGGCAGTAACAATTTAATAATCCCTGATAAAAGGCGGCTTATACTGTCCACCACATCGGTGAGTCCCCGAAAAACAATCACACCACCACCAAAACTCAAAGCGCCCAGCAACGTGACAAACCATACCTTGCGAAACAATTCCTTAAAAAAGCCAATCCCAATCTCGTTAAATAACGCTGCCCACAGCAGGTACATTAAAATTGCGCCGCCCAGGAAGGCCAAAGACAAGGCCCCAACCACTAGGTTCCGCCAAGAAAAAATGAACAACGGTTCATAGCCGGACGCATCGTCGGAGACCTGCCTTTGAACAAAGATCAACGTAACGAAACTCGCAATGCCTAGGCTAATCGCATAGGTTGCTGATAACCCGTCGACTCGGACCGCACCAAAAGGCATTGCCTGATAGCCGACATAGGCGCCCAGCAACCCAATCACAACCCCATATGCGCCAACCCGAAGCAGTGCCGCACGCACGCGATATCGCTCAACCGTTAACAAAAACCCTGCAGGTAGGAGCAATATCAGACTGATCATTGGATAAAACCACATGGGGGACTGACTCGGCCAAAGCCCCTCATCAAAACTGCGATACAGCAGATACACCCCAAGGCCTTGAAGGCTGGCTATCGCCAACATCAATAACTTGGGTAACTTCGAGGGCAGTGACATAACTTGATCTCGGATGATTCAACTTAACGTTGTTAGAAGCATAATAGGCCGACTTTAAATCAAAGAACAAACCCCTCGTCCTCGTCAATTGCAGAAACGAGACCCTCATTCATGCCGATTCGTCTGACCGATTGAGGGATCAGATCGAGGGGAACGATAGACCGCCCTGGAAACGTTGGGAGATCATTAACCTCCTGATCGAGCCAGGCACGATGGCGTTGCCGGTTGGCATGTTAATCAACGACCCAGCGCCACAAGGCACAAAGCCGCTCGAAGTGCGGTTTCGTTGTGGCAGAACACTTGCTTGCGCTCAATGCGCTTGCATCAAATCGATGATCTAGCGCAGCTTTGACGAATTCTTTGCATGAATTCCAAAATACTGGATGCCCGAGTTGCCGGCCCCCATTCAAGTCACTGATTCGTAGCGATAAGCAGGCTGCTCGCAGCATACCCAAAGCAAGTGAAACCCATTACACTCAAAGCGTCAAACGCAAGGGTATTGGCTTGCGGCCTATATTAAGGGAGCGATTCAATGGATCATGTTAACGTCATTATTGTTGGTGCTGGCTTGTCTGGCGTTGGCGCCGCAGCCCACTTGGTCGAGAACTGCCCTGAAAAAACCTTTACCTTACTTGAGGGTCGTGCAGCTGTAGGAGGTACTTGGGATCTTTTTCGTTACCCCGGCATCCGCTCCGATAGCGACATGCACACCTTAGGCTACAGCTTTAAGCCTTGGACCCAAGCTAAATCCATCGCCGATGGCCCGTCGATTAGGGAATACGTTAACGAAACCGCCGACGAGTTTGATATCCGGCGGCATATTCGATTCGATCATAAAGTACAGACCGCCTCATGGGACTCGGCTCAATCACGCTGGGTTTTAACCAGCACTTTATCCGATGGCAGCACGACAGCGGTATCCGGCGACTTTCTGTTCATGTGCGGCGGATATTACAGTTACGATGACCCTCATAGACCGGCGTTTCCGGGCGAATCCCGCTACCAAGGGCAGGTTCTACACCCTCAGTTTTGGCCAGAAGATCTCGATTACGACGGTAAGAAGGTGATCGTCATTGGCAGTGGCGCAACTGCCATGACCATTGTTCCCTCGATGACGCAAAAAGGGGCTCAGGTCACCATGGTTCAGCGCTCGCCCACCTACGTGGTTTCCAGGCCCGCCGAAGATAAAATCGCCAACACTCTACGCAAATGGCTTCCGGAGAAATGGGCCTATGCGATTACTCGCCTGAAAAACACGACATTAAGCGGATACTTCTACCGCCAGACTCGCAGCCAGCCCGCCAAAACCAAAGCGCAACTGCTCGGTATGGCCACTGCCAATCTCGGTGAAGAGATGGTCAAGGCGCATTTCACGCCCAGCTATAACCCTTGGGATCAGCGAATGTGCCTAATCCCGGATGGCGATCTATACAAATCTATTAATGAAGGCAGCGCCCAGGTTGTTACCGGCGACATTGAAACTTGGACTGAGTCGGGCCTCGTCATGAAAGATGGTACCGAAGTTGCTGCAGACATTATCGTCACGGCAACCGGGATTAATTTAACGGTAATGTCGGGGATTGCCTTTGATCTCGACGGCACAGCGATCAGCTTCCCAGAGACCTTTACCTATAAGGGCATGATGTACTCGGGCATTCCCAACATGGCTCATACCTTTGGCTATATCAATGCCTCTTGGACTTTACGTGCAGATCTTACGGCGGAGTATGTCTGCCGATTGCTCAATCATATGACCGCAAACCAACAGGCAGTCGCCACGCCCACCCTGCGGCCTGAGGATGCCAACATGCCAACGGGCGACTGGATCCAGGATTTCTCAGCGGGTTATATGCAGCGAATGATGCACCTGTTTCCAAAACAAGGGCAAGGCCCTTGGCGCAACACCCAAGACTACAAACTGGACAAGAAAATGATCCGGCGCGCACCAATTGAAGATGGCGTTTTGGTCTTTGCAGGCGCGGGTAACGAGACACCCGCCTTAGATTCATCCGTCCTCACGAAGGTAGCCTAACGGGCGCAAGAGCCCGCCCGTATCTCGATGCGGCTAGCAGCAGACTAGACCCACTCTTGACGACGATGGCCGCCTAACGCGGCGGTCAACTGACTCAGCTCTCAATCCTAAAGTTGCCGCATCAAATTACACATTCACGCGGTTTGGCGTGGTCACCCAACCCGCTTCTTTAATCTTTGTGTCCAATTTGGCGTTTAGCCTGTCGACAAACGCGAACAAACTTTTATTCCAAGATATTGCGTGTAAAATTCCGGCATCACCGCGGTTGAGGCCCAAAATTGAGGCACTACAACCTTCAGTAATTTAGAATTTAAGGACCATTCGATGTCGAAGAGTTTTGAAGTTCAGGGTATTGTTCATTCCATTGGCGAGACCACCGAGTATGGTCAAAACGGTTTCACCAAACGCGAGTTTGTTCTTAAACTCACCGGCGAAGGTGAGAATCGTGATTATCCGAACTACATTGCGTTGGAACTGATCAAAGACAAATGCGCCCTGATGGACCAATATCAAATTGGCGATGAGATCAGTACGCAGTTCAACCTGAACGGTCGCCTTTGGTCCGGGAACGATCGCCCCGAAAAATGCTTTACCAGCTTGCAAGCTTGGAAAATCGGTTCCTTAAGTGCGGGGCACGGCGGCGAACAAGAACCACCACCAGGTGACTACAGTCAAATTCCGCCCGATTTTGACGATGACATCCCTTTTTAAGCATCTAGGTTTTTTCAGCGTTTCCTTTAAAGCGCCCACCTCGGTGCACGCTAGACGTAACGTTCACTGCTTGTTTCAGACGATACAGTCGACTCAAAGCCTAAAAGATCGCTTACAGTGCGGGTTTAGCCGAAGTTCTTCGCCACCGTTTTGTTGGAAGATGCCACAAAACGTCTTGTCGGAATACCGCAGCGGGTGGCGCCGCTAGCGGCGCCTTTTTTTAAATGTGGTTTGCGAGAATCCATCTCAGTCCAAGAACCTTCGATGAGACCAGACTGACGCTTCAACACACGCGGGCCTGGAGGCCCAAGCGTTGACCCGCTGAGTTAGCTTCTGGTGAAAGAGACCAAAAGGCGAGCCGGCTAAAACCCCGGCTTTCGCACGGGCTCAACGCCCCCAACCGAAATAAGCGTTTCCACACAATCTCGAATGGAAACATCCAACGGCCTAAACGCCATGCCAAGGGTTTCACAGATGCGATCATTGCGCAGCTCGCAACCGCCCCAAATGGCTCGAAATTGTGCCTCTTTTGCCTGCACCGATTCAGGCAATGGATCAATAAGTTCAGCACCCGCAAACCCCAGTTCTGGGAGCAGCCGATCAATACTCCCGCAGACGTCTTCGACATTTCGGGTCTCGGTCGACCACGCAATGTAGCGATCGCCATTTTGCACATTAACGCTTTCAAGCATTCGGATATGCGCCTCCGCTACGTCCCGCACGTCAACCGTAAACCAAGCCCGATACGCACCGATCACATTCTGTGAATACTGGCCCAGCAGCATGGTCTCGATATGATGCTGCCAAGGACCAAAGTTCTTTTGATGTGCCGACAGGATCGGTCCGACGTTATCTCCAGGACAACAGGTAATCGCGTCCCATCGGCCGCTTTCCTCAGCAGCATCGGCAAAGGCCCGTTCAGCCAGTACCTTACCCATTGAATAACCTTGCCCACGATTTGCCTGGCGCTTAGGATTTTGCTCATCCGGATACCGGTCTTCGTAAAGAACCGGGCGGCGCACGAGTTCCTGCATATCCGACTCGGACATGACCGCGGCAATACTTGACGTCACCACCACCCGGTTAACGGTTTCGGACTGATTAACGCTATTGATAACGTGATCACAAACCCGCTTCACATACTCCATGTCATCGTAGCTACTAACGTGGGATAAGTGCGCCACACCTTGGCAACCTTTAAAGATTTCGTCGAAACAACCGGCTTCATCCAAATTTGCGGAGTGCAACGACAGTCGACCCGAGGCATAGCCGGGCATTGTTTTCAAGAAACCCACTTTCTCGTCGTCATTCGCGTCGCGCACGCAGGCCCGCACCCGATAGCCTTCCTCTAATAGTTGGTGCACAACCCAACCGCCAATAAAGCCCGCACTTCCTGTTACTGCGACGGTTCCACCTTGAGGGATTGGCGCCATTGATACTCTCCTAAAATGTTTTTGACATAACCAATGATACTTGAGCTGAGCTTTTTTTGTTGTGCCAAAGATTAGTTTTTACCAATGCAGGGTCACATCAGTGATTCGCAGATACACGGACAACTGCTGAGTGAGAGCGGCGAGATCATTTTACAGTTATTAAAACCCATATAACGGCCACGTGATTGACCTGCAGCAAGGCCTGGGCGATGCTTGACTACCTTGACCTCAGGAGCACGCCATATGGCCCTTAACCCCCAAACCGCTGCGTTTTTAGCTAAGCTTTTTGCCGGAGTTGACCCCGAGGCACCGGTCGGACCGCCGTCACCCGCAACGTCTCGCGCTGGATATCTAGGCATCGCTGCGGCCTTTGGGCCCGGGCCAAGTCTAAAGAGCGTACGAAATACAACGATTGAAGGCTCTCTTGGCCTGATTCCAATCCGCATTTATCGAGACCATGAACAAACTCAAGCACCTTGCCTCGTGTACTATCACGCCGGCGGCTGGGTGATCGGAGATCTGGACACCCATGATCATCAGTGCCGGCAGCTGGCGCAGCTGAGTGGGGCCACCGTTATAAGCGTGGACTATCGTCTTGCACCCGAGCACCCGTTTCCCTGCGGCCATGTTGACAGCCTCGATGCGCTTCGACACATTGCAAACAACCCAAAGACATTTGGCATTGATCCCCATAAAATGGCAATTGGGGGCGACTCAGCCGGCGGCAACCTCGCGGCTTATCTCGCAATTTGCGCGCGAGCAGAAGGGATCCCACTCGTGTTGCAAGTTCTGCTATATCCCGTCACCGATACCAGGTCTTATCTCGACGACGTAAGCGACTTCGACTACCTATCGATTGATGAGAACAAAAACAGCCCACTGCTCACCCTTGAAACCATGCGGTTTTTTGCGCGAGAGACGCTTTCTGGATCAGATAAAGATCTGACCGCCAGCGATTGGCGCCTGTCGCCAATCCTCGCCGAGGATTTATCCAACCTTACACCCGCTTACATCGCGGTCTGCGAACTCGATCCGCTCCGAGATGAAGGCATTGCTTATGCAAACCGTTTAACCGAAGGAGGCAACACGGTGACACTTTCTAATTGGCCCGGCCAAGTGCATTTGCTCATGCAACTGGCACCGGTTGTAGATGATGGCCGCAGCCTACTTGAGTCGGTGGTTAGCGCGCTGAATTCCGCCTTTGCAGGAGCTCCCTCATGAGCCAACGTCCCGTCGCATTGGTAACCGGCGCGGCCCGGGGTATTGGCCTTGCGATCGCGCAAAGCCTTATTGCCGCGGGCTATCGCGTCATGGCCGCGGATCTTGGGGCGGACCAAGCGTGGAACTATCAACTTGGACAATCGAATGATATCGCGCAGGCGCTACAGACAGACTCGTCCCTAAACGAGAATGCACCGCCTTTCGCCGTGTGCACTGTCGATGTCACCAATGCCGCAGCTTGTGAGCAGGCCGTTCAAAAAACCATCGAGACCTTTGGCCAGCTCAACTTGCTGGTAAACAATGCCGGTATCGTTGACTCCGGCCCCATAACAGAATTCAGTGAAGCGGCCTGGGATCGCATTTTTGCTGTTAACACCAAGGGCATTTTTCTGATGTCGAAAGCCGCTATCCCACATCTTCTGGTTGCCGACAATGCGAGCATCGTCAACACGGCGTCGATTGCGGGAAAGAAGGGCGTGTCGAACATGGCCGCCTATTGCGGCTCGAAATTTGCAGCGATCGGGATCACCCAATCCATGGCTCAGGAACTCGCGCAGGATAAGATCCGGGTGAATGCAATCTGCCCCGGCATCGTGGGTACCGCGATGTGGTTGGATCATTTAATCCCCAAGAACAATGCCAGCAACTCAGCACCCGTTGATTTTGAAACGCAAACCCAACAGCTGATTCCAATGGGGGTTGCCCAGACCGCGCAGGATATGGCGGATGCCGTGCTTTATCTCGCCCGCGCCAAAAACATAACTGGCATAGCGCTCACGGTTGCAGGCGGCATGGAGATGAACTAAGACTATACTGCCGCTGGAGATACCAACGTAATCCGAACCAAGCAATGAGTGCTGACTCCTTATGATCCAACCAAGACGCTTGCGTTAGCCAAAGAAGGTCTTAACCAAAACCGAACTAAACTTGATCAATCGGAAATCACACCCTAGCCTTGAGGGCTCATTACAAAGAAGCGGAAAGATATGACACATTTAATGTTGTTGGCTGTGGGCTTGGTCTTATCGGCAGGCTCTCTAGGAGATGCACTTGCACCCAAATTGAGCAATCATTTTCAGGCACAATTTACCATCGATTCCACGTTCACCACAGATGGTAAAACCTATGAGGTATCGGCCTCCGGAGACGCTGGACCCTATGGCCAAGCCTATCTATCTTACGTCTTTACGGATAAGCAGGAATTGGGTGATCGAGGCGAGTTTACGGGTTTTGCCTGGACCCAAAACGGAGAGGATATCATCACGGCGACATTACAAGGCGTTTACGTTAAAGATGGCAAGCTGTTTAAGTTGCACACCTTAGACGCAACCAGTAATGGGAAATTCACCTACGCCGTTGGTACGCTTAATTTCGTGACCAAAACCCTTGTCTTTGAGGCGGCCGATCTCGCTATTAAGGGAGGATTGAAGGGCTTAAAAGCAGCATCAACGTCCACGATCATTAAATCCTAGGCGTGGTTCTTTTTGTCGCCAGCGAGAGGACATTGCTAAAAGACACCCTGCTGCCTTGTCTTAAGCAAGCGAGATCTTAAGACGCTCATCACGGCCCTGCCGATTTAATTCCTTGAGATGTCCCTTGCTATGTCGCGGGTGCAACGCATGCGATGCTTTCTTTTCGAAAGCACAGTGCATTCAAGGCGCAAGACGCCAGGTTTTGTAAAAAGATAATCTGAATTTCAGATACGAGGAATCCTGCAATTCGTAACCGAATGCAGGATCAGTCGCTATCTACCCACTAAGCTAGAGACCTTGGATAGGCCCACCAATACCAGCGGGTTATTGGATATTGCCGCGAGCGCCTATTATGGCACTATCATATCCTACAATACTTTGCGCAAAACTTAAGCAAGCGATCGCGCTGAGCGCAACCGACTTCCCTAATTATTGACTACAAACTTAAACGGCAACAACTTTATTAGCGCAAGGACCTTTCTGGCCTTCACCAACTTCGAATTCAACCGCTTGGCCGTCATTCAAGGTTGCGAAGCCGCCACCTGCTTGAATTTCTGAATGATGAACGAACAAATCTTTGCCGCCATCTTCTGGTGTAATAAAACCGAAACCTTTATCTGCATTAAACCACTTAACTGTACCTTTACTCATAACTCTATCTACCTTTGGTGAAAGAAAGTAAGTCCAATTTGCTATCACCATTACAAACTAAGACCTTGCGTAGGTTATCACATAACGCTGATCTAAGAAGGGTTACTGACAAAGATACCTGGCGGGTTAATTGGCCAAATAATCGCGTTCGTGATAGATCGAACGCCCTAGAAGTATTGCGTTATACCGGACCAAGATTAATGCGGGGACGACATCGCAAATTCTTATTCAATTCTAGACTATAAGGCGGACGCTTTTGCGCAGCTGGCGGCCTGCCTCCTCGCTCTTGGGCTATTGCCTGAGCGGTTATCTAAGCGGCACATTGAAGACCCGGTAAAGGATTGCGCTCTATCTTGCGACCGCTCGTGTCGAGGAGGCCAAATCAACTATGAGGCTCCTTGTTTACACCCGAGCTTATTGCTCATTACATAAAATGCTATACGGATCAGAGCGGCATTCTAAGCGTGACAGGTCATTAAGAGACGGCGGTGATTGTCCAAGGGAATGCCACATTTTGGGCAACAGACGGTTTTAAAAAAAGAGGGCCGACAGAATCATCCTTGACCCTGCCGACCCGAAGGAAAAATCTTTATCCTTCAATCCTATCAGACAGCCCGGGGGAGGGGCGGTGTCTGATTCGCGGTAATTATTGAGCCGTTTCGTTAAGGTTTGATAAAGAAATCTTCGGTCAGCAATAAAAAGGTTCAACCTGATCAAAAATAATCGCTCAAAATACGCAAAAGGTGACTGGAAATGCTGCGCCCTGAACAGTTACGCGACCATCAAGAGTCCTGCACCACCTCTAATCCAGCAAAGACTGATAGATCTGTGCCCGCAGCTCACGCCGCAGTGGATAGGTTGACGATGGCAGCAACTGCGTCAAAAACACAACGAACAGGTCCTCCTTGGGATCCAGCCAAAAAAACGTGCTGGCAGCGCCCCCCCAGTGATGTTCACCAACCGAGGCCACAATATTGGCTTTGACCGGATCGATTACCACCGCCCAGCCGATACCAAAACCAATTCCTTCGTAATTCGTTTCACTCCATACCGCCTGCCCCATCGCAGCCAGGTCAGCGCCGTTAGGCAACTGATTCAACCGCATGTAATCGATCGTTTTAGGGGATAGCAAGCGCGCTTTATCCAAGACGCCGCGATTCATCAGCATTTGGCAAAACCGGCAGTAGTCGCCAATCGTGGAAACCAATCCGCCCCCACCAGACTGAAATTTCGGGGCCTGAAAATACGGGCTACTCGCCATGGGGTCCAATAACAATAAGCCTGGATCACGATCCTTCAGGGGATTCACAGGAGGCGACGTGGCGCCCATAACCGCGCCAGAGGATGGCCGATATAACGATGAAAATCGATGGGCTTGATCCTCTGGCACGCAGAATGCCGTATCCGCCATACCCAGCGGGCCAAAGATTTCTCGCTCAAGAAAGTCTGCTAGGGACTGCCCGGACCAAATCTCAACCAGTCGTCCCAAAACATCGGTTGCAACACTGTAATGCCATTCGGTGCCAGGTTGACAGAGGAGCGGGGCCGCCGCCAATTGATCCACCCAGTCGGCCAAAGTAGTCGCTTTATTTTGGTCCAGTCCGCGCGCACGATAGTCTTCGTCCACCACATTCTGATTCATAAAGCCGTAGGTCAGCCCTGAGGTGTGGGTCATGAGCTGACGCACCGTCATGCGAGTTGCTTGCGGCTCCGTCATCGTAAGGTCGCCGCCCAGCCAGACCTGGGTCCGTTCAAATGCAGGAATGTACCGGGCGACAGGATGGTCTAATTGAAAACAACCCCGCTCGTACAGCATCATGGCCGCAACCGTCGTGATCGGTTTGGTCATCGAAAATATTCGCACAATCGTATCGTCGGAAAACTCTTGTCCGGAGGCTTGGTCTGCCAGGCCGGCGGTTTCCTGAAAGACGATCCGCCCACGTCTAGCAATCGCTAAACTCGCACCAGCGAGGCGCTCGGAGCTGACTTGGGTTTCCAGCCATGCAGAGACTTGCTTTAGACGCGCGCTACTCATGCCCACACTTTCTGGTTTTGTTCGTTCCACTGTTGAATCCCTCATTGGCAGCGACCAGACTGCGCCGGCCACCGCGTTATCGACGGCGACTTGCCGACCAAGTTGTTGCTGCGGCGACGCGGGCTACCAAGCCTCGACTTCGCGTTCAATTTCATGACCCAGCAAATCCAGTGCCGCGGCACGGCGATTCGGCAACGTGTAATCCGGAAATAACCCCTCTGTACTCTCGTAGTCTCTGAGCACTTGCCGCGCAATCGTGACCTTATGGACTTCAGTCGGTCCGTCGGCGATACCCATCACATAAGAGCTCAACAACATGCCGGATAAGGGGAGCTCGTTCGACACCCCGAGCGCGCCGTGAATCTGAATGCAACGCGACACGACGTCATGATAAACCTTTGGCATCATGGCTTTAATCGCTGCGATATCCTTTCGAACTTT
>JABGTE010000137.1 GCA_018647445.1 Gammaproteobacteria bacterium | reverse complement strand
GCAACGGTTGTTGAAACCTTTGATGCGGTGGTGCTATTGGTCTCGAGCGGGCCGCTGTTTGTGGACATGCCGATTGGGCTTCCGGAGTCTGACGATCGACACGTCGAGCGCCTGGCGAGACAGCGTTTGCCTGGCAGAGCCGGCAGTGTCTTTAACGTGCCAGCGCGTTCTGCAGTCTATGCAGAAAGTTTTCAAACCGCCTGTGATTGTAATGTCCGAGCGCAAGGTAAGAAGATTTCGCTCCAATCTTGGTACATCTGTCCTAAAATTAGAGAAGTTGATCAATGTTTGCAGGCGCAGCCGCGGCTCCGCCCCCGCGTCCTAGAAGCGCATCCTGAGTTGTTGTTTGCGACCTTTGACGGCGCGCCAATGCGCTATTCCAAAAAACAAGCGATGGGGCACAACGAGCGAATTCAGCTGCTCGAGCATCAAGGTTTGATGCCGCGCAAAGTGCTTGCCGAGCTTTACCAGCATACCCGCAAAGCGGTGGTTCAAGTCGATGATGTGCTGGATGCCATGGTGCTGTACTTGCTTGGGTTGTCGAGTCCAAAACCGCTCATGCCTGAATCAGTCATTGATGAGTTTGGACTGGCCGTAAATTATCAAATGCCGACCGCCAGGCTCTGAGCCGCTGACCTGTCTGATTCGCACGCTGCGTCAGGAGACTGTGCGATAAACGTCAGCGGCATATCCTCATCGCAGGATATTTGCTACCTTAGGCCAACCCAAAAATCTATAAGAGAACCTCGATATGGCCGATTTGGAACAAATACTGACCTTCTTTGATGGGCTCCTGCAATCGGCGTGGTACTTTCCCTATCTGCTGTTGGGTACGGGCATTTTCTTCACGATTTATCTGAAGGCGCCCCAGATTTTCTACTTTCGGCATGCCTGGCGCGTTTTACGCGGTCAGTATGACAAGCCCAGCGCGACCGGCGATGCCTCGCACTTTCAAGCCCTGACAACGGCAATTTCTGGCACGGTTGGAACCGGCAATATTGGTGGTGTTGCGTTCGCAATTTTTTTAGGCGGCCCGGCGGCCCTGTTCTGGATGTGGATGACGGCATTCTTTGGCATGACGACTAAGTTCGTCGAAGTCACGCTCAGCCATAAGTATCGCGATGTTGACGATGAGGGCTACATTGTTGGTGGCCCTATGTTCGTCATGGAGAAAGGCCTCAATCTGAAATGGTTGGGGGTGATATTCGCCATAGCGACGGTTGTTAGTAGTTTTGGCTCTGGGAATATGCCTCAAAGCAATAATATCGCAGTCGGCCTGCAAGGCACCTTTGGCATTCCTGAGTGGATGACCGGTGGTGTGTTGGCACTGTTACTAGCGGTGGTTATTTTAGGCGGCGTTAAACGGATTATTAAGGTGGCTGAAAAGATCGTGCCAACGATGGCCATTCTATACTTTGTAACGGGTCTCGCGGTGGTATTTGCCAACATTGAAAATGTTTGGCCATCCTTGGTAAATGTTGTCAGTGACGCGTTTACTGGATCGGCAGCCGTTGGTGGCTTTCTAGGTGCGACGTTTGCTTATGCGTTTAATAAGGGGGTCGGGCGTGGGCTGTACTCTAACGAGGCGGGGCAGGGCAGTGCCCCCATCGCGCATGCCGCGGCTCGAACAGACCAGCCTGTATCAGAAGGCATGGTTTCGATTTTAGAGCCTTTCATCGACACGATTATTATTTGCACGCTGACCGGGCTGGTAATTTTGTCCTCTGGGGTATGGCTAGAAAAGCACGAGAACCAATTCCAACAGTTCGACACCAATGTGGTGACCGGGGTTTGGACGGATACGGTTAAGCAGGATCGGGCCGCGCTCTTTGATTACCTCAATGGTCGAGACAGCAAAATCGAAGCCTTTAATGGAACCATAGAAGTGGTGGAAGGTGTTCTCCAGCCTGGGCCGTACACGTTGCTCCACAATCGTTCTGTTGCGGAAGGGGTTTTGATTGGATCCGTTGATCGGAGGTTTACCGGTACCCTGACAGTTAATCGGGGCAACATTGAGAACGATGTTGTGCTGACGGGGAAATCACTCATCCATTCTGCTGCGCTGACCTCTGAGGCGTTCACGCGCAGTGCGTTTGGTGACTACGGTCGGTATGTTGTTGCTTTGGTGCTGCTATTGTTCGCGTTTTCGACCGCGGTGGCTTGGAGTTATTATGGCGATCGGGCGGTGGTTTATTTGGTGGGCACGGCATGGCTTACGCCTTACAGACTGACCTATGTTGTCGGCTTTTTCTTCGCCGCCATCGCTGACACATCTCTGATCTGGCTAATTGCAGCGATTACGGTGGCATTTATGACCATTCCGAACCTGATCGCAATCTTGCTGCTGCGAAAAGAGATGAAGCAAGCCATAGCGGATTATTGGCAAGACTTTGAGTCTGGGCGTTAAGGCAATGAATCAAGTTAAATCAAGCCTTGCGGGGTTTGCTCGGATTCGGAGCCATCGCATAGAAACCCTCGACGTCGAGGTCATCGAGTATGAACATCGAGGGACAGGCGCGAAACATTTTCATTTGGCGAGCGATCATGAGGAGCGTGTGTTTATGGTGGCGCTACGCACCGCGCCAGAGGATTCAAGCGGTGTTGCACATATTCTTGAGCACACAGCGCTGTGTGGCAGCGCTCGATTCCCGGTTCGCGATCCGTTTTTCTCGATGCTTCGACGATCGCTGAATACCTTTATGAACGCGTTTACAGCCAGTGACTACACGGCCTATCCGTTTGCCAGCGTCAATCAAAAAGACTTCTACAATCTTTTGGATGTGTATCTTGATGCGGTCTTCTTTGCGCGTTTAGATCCATTGGATTTTGCGCAAGAAGGTCACCGGGTTGAGTTCTCAGAAGCAGATAATTCAGACTCTCCGCTGGTCTATAAAGGCGTAGTCTTGAATGAAATGAAGGGTGATATGAGTTCCTCCAGGGCGGTGCTTTGGGAGACGCTTAATCAACAGCTGTTTCCAACAGTGACCTATCATCATAACTCAGGGGGGGATCCTGCAGAGATTCCTGGGTTGACGTACGAGGCGTTTAAAGCCTTTTATGAAGCTCATTATCATCCTAGCAATGCCGTGTTTATGACCTTTGGCGCCATTGATGTGGTTGAGCTTCATGAGGTGTTGGAAGATCGAGCCTTAGGCCACTTTGAACACTCAGTTGATCAGATCGAAGTGGGCCTGGAGCATAGGCTGTCGGCCCCTGTGCGGCACAAGGCCAGCTATGCCGCGAGCGCGGCCGGTGACGAGGCGCCAAAATCGCAGCTGGTGATGGCTTGGCTATTAGGCGAGTCAACTGACCTTGCCGGCCTGTTGCAAGCGAATTTGCTGTCGGATGCCTTGTTGGACCACAGCGGCTCGCCTTTACGGCGAGTACTAGAAGCCTTTCCGATGGCAGAGTCGGTCTCGCCTTTAACAGGTCTTGAGGAAAGCCATCGTGAAATGAGCTTCCTCTGTGGCTTAGAAGGGGTCACGGGTGATGCTGTGCAAGCTTTTGAGGCGGCGGTGCTGAAAGTCATAGCCGAGGTTGCCGAGCACGGCATCCCAATCGATCAATTAAAGGCGGTTTTGCATCAAATCGAATTGTCGCAACGCGAGGTGGGTGGCGATGGCATGCCGTATGGTTTGCAGCTGATCTTCTCGTGTTTGTCTGCCGCCATTCATCGGG
>JABGTE010000102.1 GCA_018647445.1 Gammaproteobacteria bacterium | reverse complement strand
TCAAATCAAAGGCTTAAAATGGTACTTATTTGATGATCACCAAACCCTAGTTTTAACGCGAACTGCGGTTGCGGCAGCATTCCAGAACGATCCAGAGTCTGGTTTTTGGGAGATGCGCGAGGTGACCGAGGTGCGGTATTTCCCGGAGGGCAGTGCATCGGATTATTGGCCAACAAAACGTTGGGATACTCAGATTACACCGAGCACACTGGGCAGTGAATTGCTGGTGCAGCCTGAAAGGATGTCGGTTTCATCCCTTGATGAGAAAATTGATCATCTAGATGCGCAAGCACTCAATAGCCAAACTTATCGGTTGGGTTACTGGTCTAAGCTCTTGCAGCCATTGGTTGCGCTAGCGCTGCTTTTGTTAGCGGCGTCGGTTGTGTTTGGGCCGCTGCGCTCGTCGTCGGTGGGGATGCGTGTATTCAGTGGGCTCGTGTTGGGTGTGTTGTTCAAGTTTTGCCAAGACCTTCTTGCCCCGGTTGCATTGGTCTTTGGGATCGCGCCAATTCTTGCGGTTATTCTACCGATTCTGGTCTGCACGGTGTTTGGTTGGTGGCAGCTGCGTCGTGTGGCTTAGCTGGCCGTTAGGGTTTGGGTAATTGGACGACCCGTGTGCCGGTAAGTAAGTCGTGTAGTGCCGCGCGCTCAGGATTGACCAAAATCCAAAATAGCCCTAGGCCTAGACAGCCCATGGCAGGCGTTGCGGCCAAAAAGCGTTGAATCGCCTGTCGTCGGGTGAGTGTCCCGCCAGAGGGTTGAATCACCACCAGTCGCCAGACCTGCATGCCTAAGGTTTGGCCTTTGAATGTCCAAAAATAGAGATAAAAAGCCATTAGCTCTAAATAGAGAAATCCCTGATAGAGCGGCCCGCCTAAGGATTCCCCTAGATCAGTCGCTGCGAGAATTGCAAGACTGCTCAGCATCCAGATTGCAAGAATGAGAAAGCTATCATAGATGAGGGCGGCGATGCGGCGGCGCATGCCAGCGTTGGGTAGCGTCAACCGATCTTGGTCGGTGAAGTCTTTTGGGTTGCGGGGAGGTGGTGAATGAGTCATTGCTAAACGGTTCTACTTTTTAATTTGTGGGCTATGTCTGGTGCGATTAAACCGGCCGTTATGGCGAAATCATAAAGGTTGCATCACATTCTGCGATGACTTCAAGGGTGTCATGACGTTTGATCTCGGAAGCCATTATTGCCAGTCGGCCTTTCCTTTTAAGGCACCAGCTTTTTAGTTGTGTTGGGATGCCGATTGGTAATGGGGTTTTATATCGAAGATTGCACTTAGCTGTGACCGCCCGGTCGCCTTGTAAAAATAACCAATTGGCCATGACATCATCGAGCGCGCTGAAGATGATGCCGCCATGCGTGATGCCGCTATAACCGCAATGAAACTTGTCCGGTGTAAAATTGGCGATGCAGTACTCACCCTCTAATTGAAACGAAAGTTTCAAGCCATTTGGATTGTCTGGTCCACAGACAAAACATTCGCTGGCAGCGAGCGGGTTAGTCGATTCGGGGTTTGAGTTCACGGTATGGTTCTCTTTATCGGGGTGGTTTTTAGTGCGAAACGTTCATGCAATTGCTGGCGAGGTTGTCGGGTTGTGTTAGATGTTTGGTTTGGTCGCCTCGATCGTATCTCGCTTTGGAGGTGGATGTAATAGGTTAACCGATGCAGAGCTCGAGGCGGTACCGCTTAGCGGTGATTCAGGTAAGCCTTTAATCGTCAAAGGTGATCAGTGGTTTGGCGAATCGTAAAGCTGGCGAATGTTGAAGCTGGCGACTTTGATCGAGCGTACACGCGGTTGACTTGGATCATGCTTCGAGTTTCGGCGCGGGTTTTGTAACGCTTGGCAGTGGGGTGCCGCGCGTAACCGCCTCGACTTGATTGCAAAGACGATCGACCTGATTGGAAGCAAGCCCGAGGGTGCTGATCTCCGGGTGGATGCGCAGCGTCACGGCGCCCGGTTGCCAGTTCAGTGTTTCGGTCGGGAGTAGATGCTCTGTGCCTTCAATCGTCATCGGTAGAACGGGTAGAGCCAGATCTATTGCCAGCCGGAAGGCGCCTTTTTTAAAGGGCACAACGCGTCCTGGCTTGGTGCGTGTGCCCTCTGGAAAAAATAAGATGCACATGCCGTTGACCAATTTATGAGCGGCGTGTTGGATGCTCTCTGCCGCACTCGTTGAGTTTGAGCGGTCAATGATGATGTGTCCCATTGCTTGGCAGGCTGCACCGATGACCGGAACGCGTCGCAGCTCTTTTTTCATAACCCACTTTAGTTCGGTGGGCAGGTAGCCGTAGATCAACAAAATATCGAGCGCGCTAATATGATTGGCTGTAATAACATAGGATTGGTTGGGTCGAAGATGTTTGAGTCCTTCGACGGAAACGGCCATCCCCAGGATGCGGCTGTTGAATCTTGCCCAAGCGACGGCGAGGGTTCGCGATCCCAGATCACCATAGCCAATTAGTGCAAGTGCAATAATGAGGACCCCAAAAAAAAGGGTTGATAGGCCGAAGCAGGGTATCGCAATCAACCACTTGTAAAGTGCTCGGGTGACATTAGTCATGATCAAGTGCTCATAGCAGTTCGGCGCTAGCCTGTAAGTCCTTTCGGCCGAGCGCCCTTAACGGTGGTTCTTAGCATTTCTCTGCGATACCCGTGGTAGTCCGAGGTCGCGCAGTGTTGGGTGCAGCGATTATCCCACATCACAAGTGTTTGGGGTTGCCATCGCACCCGGCAGGTAAAAGAGGGTTGCGTCACAAATTGGTTTAAGTAATCAAGTAACGGTTTGCTTTCCGCTGCTGTCATGTTCTCAAAACGGAGGGTGTAGGTTGGGTTGACCCAAAGTGCCGGCCGGCCCGTGACATCATGGACCCTGATTACAGGATGTGCTTGTTCGGGTGGCTCTTTAGTCTCTTTTGTGATCACCATATTTTCAAGTTGGTTTTGAAGTGTGCTGTTTGGGCCGTATGAGCGGGTTGCACTGTGTAGGCTATTGAGCGGGGCTAAGAGGTTTTTAAGGCCCTCTGAGAGTGCGTCATAGGCAAGGTAGAGATTGGTGAAGAGGGTGTCGCCTCCTTGAGGTGGTGTCTGCTGTGCATACAAAAGCGTGCGGCTTGGGGGTGCGCTCTGAAACGTGAAATCGGTGTGCCATCCCGAGCCGAAGCTTATGGGCGATTGCTCGGACGCTGCCTTTATGATGGGAACAACGTCTGGATAGTCAGTTAGTCCCTGAAGGTAGGGCGTCTCGCCCGGTCCGCCCAGTTGGTGGGTCAGGGCCAGTAAAGTGGCGGGGGTTAAGCTTTGACCCGGAAAGACGAGGACAAGGTGCTCATGGAACGCAATCTCAATCTCCTCGCGAGTCTGGTCGGTGAGGCTGTTCAGATCGATGTCTTGGATCTCGGCGCCCAACGCGCCTGTTAAGGGATTAATTCTCATGTGTTTAGCTCCAGGGAATTGGGTTCAGGGACCTGTATGGAAATGAACAGTGCCATACATTACTAGAGAGATCACTGTGGTCTTTTTAAACGGAAATGACGCGTTTTTAAAGCATTTGCCTTGATCTATCGTTGACTTGCTCTGCGGGCAAGTTTGCTTACCAAGCAGGCTGTGTCGAAAGTCTGTCGTTGCGTTGCCCGGGCGCTTGAGGGAGGTGCTGTTTTGAGAACGCGTTGCTTCGGGGGTAAACTTAATATGTTAGTAATTACGTAAGTAATTACATATAATATTATTTGAGTCGATCAGGTTAGGTGCCCTCAGAAGCGCTTACGCAACGTCAAGCCACGGGTTGCGGTGTTGGCTTTAGCGAGCTTTTTCAAGCCGTGACACGGCGCCAGACACGAAGATGATTGATGCCGCTAGAAACTTGTTGCGGGGTCAGAATAAAGGTCAATCGAGATGGCAGATCAAGAAATCAATAGCAGTCACCAGGCCTTCACTGACGGAGTTCAACAGGCGCGCGCGTATTATGAGCAGCAGGCGGGCTTAGGCAGATCCCTGGCCTCGCCTCGGATTCGATTAGGTCTTGAGCTTTATCGCGATGGACCGGCGTCCGTGGTTGCTTTGAGTGAACGGCTCAAAGTCTCTCACCCTGCTGTGGTTCAGATCGCTCGCAACTTGATTGCTGCAGAATATGTGGCTGATTACAGAGATCGCCGAGATAAACGCAGAAGATTGTTAGCGCTTACTAACTCTGGACGGTATTATTTTTCTGGATTCTCCGCGCATGCGGAGCTGGAGTCAGAATTGCTTTCCGATCTGGCAACTGCGGCTGGGTTGCCGGATCTTCTTGCACGTTGGAAGCAAGCTATAGCCGAGCAGCCGCTGAGTCAGCGATTTCAAAGTGCTATTTCAGGCATTACGATCGTGCCTTATCAAGCGGCATTTAAAAAAAGCTTTGAGCGCCTTAATCGGCGATGGATTGAGGCCAGTTTTCAAGTTGAAGATCAAGATCAAGCGGTCTTTGATGATCCCGTGGCCAAAATTGTGACGCCTGGCGGGGCAATTTTTTTTGCGGTCACGGCCAGCGGACAAGTTGTTGGTACTTGCGCCTTGTTGCATAGGGACCCCCGGCGGGCAGAGCTGGCTAAAATGGCCGTTCAAGAGCATTTTCAAGGATTTGGCCTGGGGCGGCGGCTGGGACAAGCGGTGATCGATTATGCTGAAGCGGTTGGTTTTGAGGATATCGTGCTTGAGTCTAATCAGCGTCTTAAGCCAGCAATATCGCTCTACCGGTCGCTTGGCTTTATCGAAGAAAAAGCGCCAGCGATATCTGACTATGCGCGAGCGGACATTTTTATGGTCAAAACGTTAGGCCGAGTCAAAGCCTAAAAAGGTAGACAGCGGAAAATGGACTTTGTCGTTGTGATCGTTGCGCTTCGGCACAACTGCAAGGGTTAATCTGCGCTATGCTAAACTTTTTTGGTTAAAAATCGGCAGGAGTAAAAAATGGATTCAGAGCAATCAATCTTTGAGCGTATTATGTCGGGCGAAATACCCTCTGAGCTGCTCTATGAAGATGATCAGGCGATTGTGATCAAAGATATTAATCCGCAAGCCCCGATCCATATTCTATTGATTCCCCGGGTCAAGATCCCGAGGCTGGTGGACGCGGATGTGTCCCATCAAGCCCTGCTTGGCCATCTCCTCCTGCTTGCTGGAAAAATGGCAAAAAAATTGGGTTGTGATGAGGCCTTTCGTTTGATCATCAATAATGGCGCCGAGGCAGGCCAAACCGTTTTCCATCTCCATCTTCATATCTTGGCCAATAAGTCGTTTGAAGAAGGGCAATTGGCCACAGCCTTTAGCTGACGCCGAATGCGTTATGAGTGACCGATAGCGCCCTGATGATTATGAGCCCTCGATGTAATTTTGTGCTCGCTCGTTTGGAATCCAAGTAGTTTTCTAGTAAGGCACTATAGAGTAGCAGGCAAACAGCGACCAAATATAGCGACCACCAACCGGTCAGGCCGACGGCAATGGATTCAATGCGGTCCTTACTAGCATAAAGGCGCTACTCGAAGAAATGCACGCTACCCGAATCAAGATCATAGTAAGCGCCACAGATCTGCAGCTCGCTCGCCTCAATCAAGCCCTCCAGAGCGGAGGAGCCATGTTTTAGTTGATTCACTGAAGCTCGGACGTTGGCGCGCATGCAATGATAGGAAAGTGCTTTTTGATCCGACATCGTGTCAGCCTCAACGAGACTCGTCATGCTGGGGGCAATTCGGTCAACAATGGATTTAAGGTTGTCCGTCGCATGATCTCCTGGATTCTGCATGTGGTGCAATGTGGCGTCTATTGCGCCGCAGCGCGTGTGACCCATCACCACAACCAGTGGCACTTGAAATTGTAACGCGGCAAATTCAACGCTGCCAATTTGAGACGGCGCGACAATATTACCAGCGACCCGTATAACGAATAGATCACCCGGGCCTTGATCAAAGATAATCTCAATCGGAACACGGGAGTCAGAACAGCCCAGGATGATTGCGATTGGATTTTGATCGGCATAGTCGTTGGCGCTTTGCCAGGGCTTTGGGCTGGATAAACCCTCCCGGAATCGCGTGTTACCGGCGATGAGCGCGTCAAGAACGCTATTTGCTAAAGTCATACTCCCTCGCTACTACCAAAATTGACCTGTTGTTCAGTTAGCCTTAAGCAGTCGTGGTGCGCTGTTAGGCGTCAAGCCGTGACTGAAATTCTAACACTCAGAGTGGAATGAGCGGATCTTTTTTGGCGCTCGCCGCTTGGACTGTTGCAAGTCGATCGATACACTGGTGGCGGAAGGCTCTAATGCCTGAAGGCTTGCACGGAACGGCAGTGCGCGGCGAGTCAATTCAGGTAATCGGTGGTACAAGTCGTTGGTCCACCGTCAGACGGCGGAATCGAGACAATTAAAGAGGTTATACACGTGTTTGATTATATTGTTGTTGGCGCAGGCTCAGCTGGTTGTGTTATGGCCGCAAGGCTTGCGGGCGCTCACAGAGTCTTGTTAATTGAAGCGGGCCGCGCCAATCCTGCTTGGGATTTTAGATTGCACATGCCCGCAGCGTTATCCGAAGTGTTGACCTCGAAACGCTACAATTGGGCCTTCGAGACTGAGCCGGAACCCTTTTTGGGGCAGCGCAACCTTTACTGTCCCCGAGGCAAAGTAGTGGGCGGGTCCTCCTCAATTAACGGCATGATTTTTGTTCGCGGTCATGCGGAGGACTTTAATCGCTGGTCTGAAGTTTATGGTGCCAGCGGTTGGTCTTATCAGGACGTGCTGCCGTTTTTTAAGCGGAGCGAGACAAAAGCTGGCGGTGATCCGGATTTTCGAGGTCAAACCGGTCCCTTAAAAATAACCAATGGAGATACGAGCTCGCCCCTTTGCCAGGCCTGGTTAGGCGCCGGCGAATCACTCGGGTTTGGCCTAACCCCGGATTTTAATGGTGAAACGCAAGAGGGATTTGGCCCTTTTGATCGAACGGTTGCGGATGGACTACGCCAAAGCGTTGCCCGAGCCTATTTGTCATCCGAAAATGACCTGGCTCTATCGGGTCTCACGGTCCTGACGCAAGCGGAAGTTCAGCATATTGAGTTTGACGGCGATCGAGCGGCAGGGGTGCAAGTCCTGGTGGATGGGCGGCTTAAATCATTTCAGGCAAGTCGGGAGATTATCCTTTCTGCTGGCGCGATTAAAAGTCCACAAGTCTTGATGCGATCTGGGATTGGGTCGGAATCGGCCTTAAAAGCGGCGGGGATCGAATGTCTTGCACCGAGTGCGGAGGTTGGTCAGAACTTACAGGATCATTTAGAGGTCTATGTTCAGGCGGCTTGCCCAAAGCCGGTGTCGTTGTATCCCTCAACTCGGGGCCTAAAGAAGTTAGCGGTCGGTGCTCAGTGGTTGTTTACGAAGCGCGGCGATGGCGCGACCAATCATTTTCATACGGGCGCCTTTTTGAGAAGTGGATTGGATTACGGTTATCCGGATTTACAGTTTCATTTTCTGCCGGTTGCAATGGATTATGACGGTAAGGATTCCTATCGGGGACACGGCTTTCAAGTCCATGTCGGGCCGATGAAGCCAACGAGCCGCGGTAGCATTACGCTGAATCCAAAAGATCCCGGCCTGGCGCCCAAGATTTTGTTCAACTATAACTCGACCGAGCAGGATCAACAGGTGATGCATCGCGGCATTGAGTTGGCGAGGCATTTGATAAACAGTCCATCTTTCTCAGAACTTAAAGGTAAGGAACTTAGGCCTGGACCAGTTGATTTGCCGGATTTTGTAAATCGTTTTGGCGAAAGCGCCTACCACCCATCTGGAACCTGTCGAATGGGGCGTGATGGCGATGCGGTGGTTGCACCGGATGGTGTTGTCAATGGCGTTTCTGGATTGCGGGTTGTGGATGCATCGATCATGCCTGAAATTACCAATGGCAATTTAAATGCGGTGGTCATCATGATGGCTGAAAAAATTTCGGCCCAAATCCTCGAGCGCTGAGAGATAGGCCTTTTTTAAAGTTTAAGTTCAGGTGCTTGGTGCCGAGTTTATAACGCCGTGAAGGTTAGCTTAATCTGAGAAGGAGACGGGCAGTGGGTTATCAAAATCAGGCTTGGCTCGATCAATGGCGCGAACCGGTAGAAGATCCAGATCAATTAATCTGCGATCCGCATCATCATCTCTGGGATCATGTAACTCATCGTTATCTGCTCGATGAATTCAAACAGGATTTAGACAGCGGCCATCGGGTGGTCAGTACCGTCTTTGTAGAGTGCGCCAGCATGTATAACTCGGACGCGGCAGTCGCCTTGGCGCCGGTCGGTGAAACGGAATTTGTGAATGGCGTGGCTGCAATGTCTGCCAGCGGTGCATATGGCACGGGGCGCATTGCATCGGGCATTGTGGGGTTTGCCGATTTGATGTTGGGGCGCCAGGTGGCGGCGGTTTTGGATGCCCATCTAGGGGCGAGTCCGCGATTCCGTGGTATCCGGCACACAACCGGGTGGCACGAAAGCCCGAGTGTTCGTAACGCGCATAGCAACCCGATTGCGGGTCAAATGAAGCATTCGGCCTTTCGGCAAGGGTTTAGAGAGTTGGCACCCCGGGGACTAAGTTTTGATGCTTGGTTCTATCATCCTCAACTGAAGGAACTGATCGATTTGGCGGATGCGTTTCCAAACACTCAAATTATTTTGGACCATTTTGGTGGGCCCTTGGGTATAGGGCCCTATGAAGGCAAAGCAGCGGAGGTGTTTCAGGTTTGGCGTCAAGACATTAAGGCGTTGGCGCTGAGGCCTAATATCGCCATCAAGTTAGGTGGGTTGGTGATGCCAATTAATGGATTCGGACTGCACAAGCGCCGAAAACCGCCAACCTCCGATGAGTTAAAGGCTTTAACCGGAGATTATTACCGATGTGCCATCGAACAATTTGGTCCTGAGCGTTGTATGTTTGAAAGTAATTTCCCGGTAGACAGGCAGAGCTGCTCTTATTTGGTGCTTTGGAATAGCTTTAAGAAATTAGTCAAGGATGCCTCCTCGGATGAGAAAGCTTCATTGTTTCACGATACCGCAACTCGAATCTATCGGCTCTAATGGGCCGCAATATATTGAGAAAAGAACTTCATGAAAAAAGGAGCACGCCGCACGGCACCGCCCAGATGGTTGCTTAAAGCCTTTACGAAACTGAATGTGCTGGTTTACCGCGCGTCCGGCGGGCGCTTGATGAATACGATCGCCGGCCGGCCGATTTGTCTTGTCCATATGACTGGTAGGTAATCGGGTAAACCGATTACGATTTCTTTGATGTATGTCCCAGATTTGGATGTGCTTTATCTGGTTGCTTCTCAAGGGGGTGCTGAACAGCATCCGAATTGGTACTACAATTTACTGGAATCTTCGACGGTTACTCTTCAGATCCAATGGCGAAAGCAAGTAATGATGGTTGAGATCGTCTCGGCCGAGGCTCGTCAGAGAGTTTGGGATCGATGCGTTGAGTGCTATCCAGACTATGCGCTTTATCAAACTTGAACTGATAGACAAATTCCTTTTTTTGTCTGCACTTCTCCGTGATAAATTGTTTTAAGGATTTCTTGTTCCTGTATCCATACCAGCGATTTCTGTTCAAGTTCCTGTCGCCGCAAATGGGATAATTTGGTTTTCTCTTCCGCTAAAGTTTTTAGTGTGATCCATGGAATGGATGACAAAGCTTCTGCGCAATAAGTAGTGCCTGCTATTTCGAGGCTCCAGCCCCTTAAATTCTCCATCACTTCTGCCCTCGGGGTCTTTCCAATAATTCGTCACTTAAAAGTTATCCTAATTAAAAAGATTATTTCAGGACGCTATATCTTATTTTGCGCGATGGAATGCAGTGTTTGGCTGGCTTGTTATTCCTTTTTTTGTCAATGCGTTATCGTTAGTTGCTACTAGCAACCGCCTTGGTTTTACGCGCTTCGTAGTGAGCGTGCTATTTTTACTTAAACGATATCGATCAAAGCATGTTGATACAGATTAACTCTGATTAGCGTAATCGACTGAGCCGTCATCTTAGTTTGGCTACGGCGCCTTAAAATTATGGGTGGGG
>JABGTE010000093.1 GCA_018647445.1 Gammaproteobacteria bacterium | reverse complement strand
TGATATCCGCAAACCCCGCCTTAATCAGCTTGCTGCCAATCGCGCTCGAGTGTTGCCCTATTTTACACACCAACACCACAGGCCGATCCTTATACGCGCTCAACTCATCGCCACGGGTTGCGTAACTGGTGTAGGGTAGACTCACGGCGCCCGCAATGTGCCCCACCGTGAACTCGTTTTTGTCTCGAAGGTCGATGACCACGGCATTATCTTTATTCACTAAGCGCACAAGGGTTTGCGCAGTGATCGACTCACCGCCTTTTTTACGCTCTGTAATAATGAGCGCAACCACCAGGGTAAAAAACAGCCCCACGAGCACAGGATGTTGACTGATAAATTCAATGACTTGCTGCACAACAACCGGGCCCCTTTCTTTTGACGGCGTGATTATACACCTTGCACCCGAGAGGCACTAACCTCTCAGTATATTTATCAGCCACGCAATACCCGCTAAACTGTCCTAAATCCGACCTTGCTCCGTCAACGAAGGCACGCCCATGCAAGCTGCAACCACTTTGATCATCCTTGATGGCTTTGGCCATCGAGAATCCTCCGACGCCAACGCAATTGCGCTCGCCAACACGCCGTTTCTCGATAGCCTGTATCAGAGCGCGCCTCACAGCCTAGTTTCTGGCTCCGGCCTAGACGTCGGTTTACCCGAAGGTCAAATGGGCAATTCCGAAGTCGGGCATATGAATTTGGGTGCCGGCCGGGTCGTTCATCAAGAATTCACGCGAATCAATGAAGCGATTCGGGATCAAAGTTTTTTCAACAACGCCGTTTTGAACGAAAGCTTTGCAAGCCTTGCCAAATCTGGCCGAACCTTACACGTTCTCGGCCTACTTTCACCGGGCGGCGTTCATAGCCATGAGGATCAAATTTACGCCGCAATTCGTTCCGCTCAGCAGCAAGGCGTTCAGTACATCCAAGTTCATGCCTTCTTAGATGGCCGGGATGTCGCCCCAAAATCTGCTCAATCCAGTCTCGAAAAATTAACGGCCTGCCTCAACACCCTGGGAATTGGGCAAATTGCTTCCATCACGGGCCGTTATTATGCGATGGATCGAGACAATCGATGGGATCGCGTGCAGCGGGCTTATGAGGCGATTTGCACGGGCGATGGCCGGTGGGTCTTTGATACGCCGCTGGCGGCGCTGGAAGCGGCTTACGCACGCGGCGAAACGGACGAGTTCGTTCAACCAACGGTAATCAATTCAGGCCTGCATCCACGCCCCCTGCTTGACGGCGATCAGGTCTTATTTATGAATTTTAGAGCGGATCGCGCTCGAGAACTCACTGACGCGTTCGTTTCCGAGGCGTTTCAAGGCTTTGATCGGGCCAAGCGGCCCAAACTTGCGCGCTTTACAACCTTGACGCAGTATGCCGAAAACCTTCAAGTACCCTGCGCGTTCCCGCCAGCAACCCTCACCAATAGCCTCGGAGAATACATCTCCGAGCTTGGCTTCAAGCAGTTGCGTATTGCTGAAACTGAAAAATTTGCGCATGTCACATTCTTCTTCTCCTGTGGTCGCGAGCAGCCCTACCCTTTAGAGGACCGAATTTTGGTGCCTTCGCCAGATGTTGCAACCTATGATTTGGCGCCTCACATGAGCGCGCCAGAGGTTACCCGGCGCCTGTGTGATGCCATTCGCCAAGAGGATTACAAACTGATCGTTTGCAACTTCGCCAACGGCGATATGGTCGGACACACCGGCAACCTAGCCGCAGCCATTATGGCGGTTGAAGCCCTCGATCAGTGTCTTAGCGACGTCGTTGCGGCCGCGCAGTCAGCAGGAGGTCAACTCTTGATTACGGCCGATCACGGAAACTGCGAGCAAATGATGGACGCCGCCTCAGACCAACCGCATACCGCTCATACTTGCGAGCAGGTTCCGCTTATTTATGTCGGCCCTCGCGACTTGACCTTGCGTTCCGGCGGTGTGCTAAGCGACCTTGCGCCGACCCTGCTAGAACTGATGGACCTGCCGACGCCGAAAGAAATGACCGGGCAGTCGCTCGCTGAGATCGATCGATCCAGCCAGGCGATTAAGCCTTGATCGCACCCAATGCCACTCGAATAATTTGGGCACTCCTGCTCATCGTCACGCTCAGTCAGTCGGCCAGGAGCGAGCCGGCCGATAACGAACAAGCACTCGAGGCCGAACTCATTGATCTTAATAAAAATCTGCAGCAGGTTGAGTCAGATCAGTCGATTATCCGGGCCGATCAAAAAGCGCAGATTAGCGCCATTCGGACGCTTGATCAAAAAATTGCTCAAATTGTAAAACGTCTCAGACGGGCCGAAAAAGCCGCGCGGAGCGCCCAGACCCAAAGCGAGATGCTCCGGCAGCACAAGAGCGGTCTTGAATCCCAACGCGATCAAAAAAAAGCCCTGATCAAAGAGCACGTTCTAGCGGCAAGCCGGCTTGGCAAAAATGGCATGCTTCGAGTGTTATTAAATCAAGAGGACCCAAACCGAGTGTCGAGGATGTCGCAATATTATCGGTACCTCTCTGAAGCAAGACTCGAACAAGTCTCTGAATTTGAAGCGGTCTTAACGGCCCTCAATGACAATGAGGCCTTGCTGATCGAAGAACTGCGAACCCTACAGGCGGCGTCCAGCACCATCATTTTAGAATCTGACGCCCTCAAAGTCGGCCGCGCCGAACTAGCAACCTCGGAGGCTGCGCTGCGGGCAGCTTATGCCACCGCCGAGGACCAACGAAAAGCTCTTAAGCTCAACCAATCCAACCTCATCGCCCTGCTTGAGCAAATCAGGCGCAATACACTTGAGCTCCCAAATGCGGTTGATTTTGAATCCATGTTGAGCCGCCGAGGGAAATTGGATCTACCGATCCCCGGCGATATTCGACATCGGTTTGGCGACCGTAAGCTCAACGGCAGAGTTCGCTGGGATGGCCTGATGATTGATGCTCCGAGTGGCACCAAAGTCAAAGCCGTCCATTATGGCCGGGTGGTTTTCGCGGATTGGTTACGCGGTTTCGGATTACTCATTATTCTAAGACATAGCGATGGTTTCATGAGTCTGTATGGCCATAATCAAGTCCTGTACCCCGAGGTTGGCGACTGGGTTGTTGCAGGACAAACAATCTCAGAGGTCGGGCAAAGCGGCGGTCAAGCACAAAGCGGTAGTTATTTCGAAATCCGAGATCAAGGCGCACCGGTTGATCCATTGCTCTGGTGTAGAACCAACGTACAATTAGACCGTACAAGCTAGACTCGTACGGCGCAAATGCCATCCAAGGACCATCACATGATAGTAAAAATGATTTGTTTGGGACTCGCCCTGAGCTTTGCGTTGACCGCGCAGGGCGAAGACGCCACTGCCAAAAACGAGGCGTCCCCAAAAGCACGACTACCCCTTGAGGAACTCAGGATTTTTGCCGAAGCGTTTGATCGAATTTCGAAAGCCTATGTTGAAGAAGTGGATGACAAGACGCTGCTTGAAAATGCCATCCGTGGACTCTTAGACCAACTCGACCCGCATTCCGCATTCCTGGATGCGGATGCCTTCGAAGACTTACAAGAGTCAACCACCGGTAATTACGGCGGCCTTGGCATTGAGATCGGCACCGAGGCGGGCATGATCAAAGTCGTGTCTCCTATTGATGACACTCCCGCCGCCAAAGCAGGCATCCTTTCCGGCGATTTAATTATCGAAATTGGCGGGCAATCAATCCGCAGTATTGGCGTCAATGAAGCGATTGCCATCATGCGCGGCGAGCCCGGCAGCGCCGTGACCCTAAGCCTGATTCGAGAGGGTGAATCCAATCCCATTGAAGTGACCCTCACGCGCGAGGTAATCAACATCGCAAGCGTTCGCCAAAGATTACTCGAGCCGCATTTCGGCTATGTCAGGGTTGCCCAGTTTCAGGCCGATACCGGCTCTGAAGTTCGAGACGCCATCGATGCTCTCAGCAGTAGCGCGCCCTTACACGGACTTGTGATCGACCTTCGGAATAATCCGGGCGGCGTTCTGCAGGCAGCGGTTGCATTGTCGGATTTGTTCATCAAAGAGGGGACCATCGTTTATACCGAGGGCCGATTAGAGAATGCCGCAGCAACCTTTCGTGCAACTGAATCAGTGGTAATTGATGGCGTCCCCATCATTGTGCTCGTCAACGAGGGCTCTGCGTCCGCGTCAGAGATCGTGGCAGGCGCATTGCAAGATCATCAGCGCGCGCTGGTCGTGGGCACCCGAACCTTCGGTAAAGGTTCGGTCCAGACCATCCTCCAATTAACGAGTGATAAGGCCATCAAACTCACAACGGCCCTTTACTTCACTCCGAAAGGGCGTTCAATCCAAGCAGAGGGCATCATTCCCGACCTATGGGTAGACCGATCAACCGTCACGAAGCTGAAATCAAATCCATTCCGTTTGCAAGAGCGGGATCTGCCGGGTCATCTAAATGCCCCCAATAGTGACACTGAGCAACCCGAGAGTGCGCAGGCTCAAGCAGAGGTCGTCGGAAATGATTATCAGTTAAACCAAGCGCTCACAATTTTAAAGGGACTGCACATTCTAGCCGAGGCTCCTTAAGGCGCCTGACTCAGAGTTATCGCCTCGCGAAGGTCCATCGTGCCTTCGTAAATGGCGCGTCCAGTGATCACACCCTGAATTCCGCCGACTGCTCTCAGCGGGAGCTTGACCAAGGCCTCAATATCCGACAGTGAGTTGATGCCACCAGAGGCAATGATGGGCACCTCGACAGTATCAGCCAACGCAAGGGTTGCCGATAAATTAATGCCTCCCATCATGCCGTCGCGATTGATATCGGTATAAATGATCCCTGCGATCCCGACCTGCTCAAATTGACGCGCAAGATCTGTCACGTTGTGATCTGTTACGACTTTCCAGCCTTGTATCGCGACTTTACCATTCAGCCCATCCAAGCCGACAATCATTTTCCCGGGAAAGGCCTGGCACATTTCACCGACGAATTCCGGCATCTCAACCGCCTTGGTGCCCAAGACTAAGTAATCAACGCCGGCCGTCAAATAGGCCTCGATCGTATCTCTCGACCGAATGCCGCCACCTACCTGCAGCGTCAGCCGTGGGAACCGCTGAGCAATCTCAACTACAACCGACTGGCTGACGTTTTTACCTTCGAGCGCCCCGTCCAGGTCAACGATGTGAAGACGCGATGCGCCCTGATCGACCCAACGCCCCGCGGTTTCAACAGGGTCTTCACTGTAAACGGTAGACTGATCGAATTTACCTTGCTTTAAGTTGACCACCAGACCATCTTTTAAGTCTATGGCAGGAATCACCTCAAGCATTTATAAGGCTCCTTTGGTCGATGGCAACTGATGCTGCATTCGGCTGTCAGCTTCAAGCGCCATCCTGAGCGCCCGACCAAAGGCTTTGAATACGGTTTCGATTTGATGATGAGCATTGTCGCCAAATAAATTATCGACATGTAAGGTGATCAAAGCATGATTGACGAAGCCCTGAAAGAACTCATGAAACAAGTCAACATCAAACTCGCCGACATGTGAGCGCTTAAAGGGCACTCTAAAACTCAGTCCCGGCCGGCCCGACAAATCCACAACAACACGAGACAGGGCTTCATCCAAGGGTACATATGCATGGCCATAGCGTTTGATCCCGATTTTGTTGCCTAGGGCTTTTGAAAACGCTTGCCCCAGCGCGATGCCGATATCCTCAACGGTATGGTGCGCATCAATTTCGAGATCGCCTTTGGCAACTAGCTGTATATCGATCAGCCCATGGCGAGCAACCTGATCGAGCATATGCTCCAAGAACGGCAGCCCAGTTGAGAAGCTGCGCTCGCCCGTGCCGTCTAAATTGATCTTTGCAAATATTTGCGTTTCCAGCGTATCCCGCTGGATCTCGGCGGTCCTCATAGGGCTGACTCCAAAGTTAAAGGCACTTATAAGATCGCGCCGTTCGGTAAATATCGGTTGTCGGTATTGGTTTTTATCCAGCGTCGAAATGCCGCATCAAACGCGTCCCGCTGCTTGAGCTGGGCCACCAAGGGGATCACCGGACTCAGCTTGCCAGCTTCCCAACTGGCCCAATGATATTCGGCCAGGGTGAAAAATCGGATTAGCTGCCTGATGTGTTCCGAGGACAAAGTCTCAGCAAGAGCCCAACTTTGGGCCGGCAGTTTGATCCAGCCCCTTGCCACCTCAAACCCCTCCGCTGTGAGCCCCTCAAGGCTTTGCAGCTCGGAGGTCGGCAGCTGCTCAAGCAATATTGTCAAAGCTGCCATACTTAGCAGTTGCTCCGAAGCCGGTTTCCAGACGCCAAGTGTCATAGTCTTGTCCTAAAGCCAATCGCTGCGCGACGGTAATATCAATCGATTCTGGAGCGGGCGACGAGATTCGAACTCGCGACAACCAGCTTGGGAAGCTGGAGCTCTACCAACTGAGCTACACCCGCATGGCGCTATTCTGCCAGTATCACGCTCGATTGGCGACGCATTTTCGTCTGAATTCACAACCATCGCGACCAAAGACGCGCCCTGCCTCAGCAATTACCAGTCCGCGCCAAGTACAACGCTCACCCCGAGCATTACCAGCAATATGCCTTGCCACTCTCGCCTGGTCGGACGCTCCTTAAAAAAGAAATACGAAATGAGCATCACAAAAACCAGCTCCACCTGACCTAGCGTTTTCACCACGGCCGCCTGCTCTAATGTAAACGCAGTAAACCACCCGATAGAGCCAAGCGCACTGGTGCAACCAATGAACAGCGCAAGCCGCCAATACTTAAAAAGCTGCGTGAGCTCGCTCGGTCCGCGTAGGCCAACCAACCCTAAGCACAATCCTGTTTGCACCAACACCATTACGCAAAGGGTCAGTGCCGCCGCCGCAACTGGCGAAGCAAGCCCCAGCGACAAACTGGCGTCACGGACCAATAGCGAGGTCAGCGAAAATGCGAGTGCCGCCGCGAGGCCCATGACAGCCTCGCGCCCCAAAAAGCGGCCTGACAAGCTTGCCCCGCCGGTATTGACCAAAATCAGCCCGACTGTACAGACGATCATGCCGAGAAGGGTTAAAGCATTCACCAAATCACCAAACAAGGTCAGACCCAGCAAGGCTGTAATGACGATTTCAAGGCGAATATAGGTACTCCCAATCGCAAAGTTGCGCCGGGAAAACAATCGAACAAGCAGAATGGTCGCGAAAATTTGCAAGATGCCTGCGGCAACCACCTTGACCCCGAAAGCCATCGATACCACCGGCAGAGGTCGAGCGTCAAACAGCCAAAAGCCATAACCCAAGATCACGGGCAGGGCGAATAAGTAGCGTGCAAGGGTTGCACTTTCAGCGGAGACAGATTGATTAAGTTGTTTCTGGCCAGCCGTTCGAACCGATTGCATGGTCGCGGCTAATATCGTCCAGAAGATCCAAGATTCCAACACTTATGGCCCTCCTCCAGATGTAGCGATCTGTGTCAACGGGTTACCCTTTAACCCGAAACGATTCGACTTCCATCCTAAAGGATCGTAGGTTGCGCCTCAGAAACTAGACCTGGCCGGCGCTTGCCCCGCTTGGGCGCACAATAACAAATCCAAGAGATTAACTGCCCGAGCTAAACAACCCGGGCAATCAAAGGCCGGACCGTTTGATTACAGCGCCTCTAGAATCTGCTCGGCAGAGCTGACCTCGAAGGCGCCACCTTGCTCAGCATTCAATGTCGTAATTTTGCCATCTTCTGCAATAAGCGCATATCGCGATGAACGATGGCCCAAACCAAAGCCAGAGCCATCCAAGGTCAAACCCATAGCTTGTGTGAATTCGCCATTACCATCTGCTGCCATCACCAACGCCTCGGCATTCTGACTCTGACCCCAAGCACTCATCACGAAGGCATCATTCACACTCAAACACACGATGGCATCAACGCCCTTGGCCAAGATCTTGTCCGCATTGACGACAAAACCAGGAACATGCGCTGCGCTACAGGTGGGCGTAAAAGCTCCCGGAACGGCAAACAGAACGACTTTTTTACCCGCAAAGAATTCGCCGGTATTGAGGTCTTCTGGACCCTTTTCACCCATTGTTTTAATCGTAACATTCGGAATTTGGTCACCAACCGATACTGTCATTTTGAACTCCATTCATAAATTATTGAACAGCGCCCAGTCTCTAACGAACCTTCCGTGAGTGCAAGTAAAATGCGACGGGGCCTCAGCCAATCGCTTAATCAGGACAGGCCTGCGGTTCACCCGCTTGACACACCAAGAAATGGCGCGCCGGATCGACTTGAAACAACGCCTCATCCGACTGCCTCGGATACATCACGGCGCCGTCGGGTGCGTATTGGACAATGTACGCCTTACGGACCTCGTTGGTGACATTTGGCCCGGTTCTATGGGGCGTCAACGATGAGAACACCACCACGTCGCCAACCTCTGCCTCAACGGCATGAATGGGCAGACTCGCTTCATCTGCCTCAGTCAGACACTGGTACCCCAGATCCGTGACCCAATGCGCAAGGGTCCCCGATTGATGAACCCCAGAGGCCACCCATGGGCAGCCGTTCTCAATGGTCGCCGGCGTGAGCGGAATCCAGCAGGT
The DNA here is from genome assembly GCA_018647445.1 of Gammaproteobacteria bacterium. Taxonomy (GTDB): domain Bacteria; phylum Pseudomonadota; class Gammaproteobacteria; order Pseudomonadales; family Azotimanducaceae; genus UBA9926. Next base: position 4,876 of record JABGTE010000093.1, on the reverse strand, counting down.
AAGATAATTTTCAGGCTTTACAAACGTGTAACCATTGTCTTGATGCCAGGGAAATTCTTGAGGATTCTCAGGCTTTTTATAAACCAACTGATCCCAATATAATCTAGCATCTGGCCCAATCAAATCCCGACAGAGATCAATTAAAGCAGGCTCAAAGACAAACCGCCGAGCAGCGCGGGACTGCTTCACAATGTGAATGGTAAACGTGATCTCGCCCGCCCGATTGATCAAGAAATGACCTTCATGCTGCGCCCGAAGCTGCGCCTCGCGAGCGGCTTCTAAGTCATCGGCATCGGCAAGCAACGCTGCAATCGCTGATCTAGGAATGGCGTTTTTAAGTAAAAAGTAGCCGTCACGATGCCATTGCTCGGCCTGTTCATCCGTGATGCAGTGATACGGCGGGGTCGTTTGAGGCCACTCAAAGCCTTGGCTCCTCTCATCTTGTTTCAAAGCAGTTCAACCTTCGCCATTCTAAACGTCGAAAGCGCACTGATCGCATCGGCCAACGCATAATCCTTTGATGTCAGTTGGTTACCTGAATCGTGGGTCGTTAGGGATATATCGACCAAATTATAGACGTTCGACCACTCCGGATGATGTCCTTGGGCTTCCGCAATCTCAGCAACTTGCTGCATAAAATTGAATGCCTCTTTGAAATCGGCAAACCGCAGTCGCACTGTTAGCATTCCGTTCACTTCTGTCCAAGCCATCGCGCCTCTCCTCAACGCCTCAATCAAAACAGAATCAAGTCAGCAACTCAATCCACTTGGGGTGAATCCTGTTAGACTGGCCTCATGACCCAAACGAATACGCTGAAACTGGGCGACATGCCCCGACCCGAGCACCCAAGACCTATCCTGACCCGACCCGAGTGGCTCAACCTCAACGGCGCTTGGTCATTCAAGGCAGACCCTGACCAGATCGGTCAAGCGCAGGGTTGGTCGACCGCGCTGCCGGCGCCTGACGTCATCATGGTGCCCTTTGCGCCAGGTACTCAAGCCAGCGGAGCCCCTTGTCCAGACGGTTGCTTGTCTGTTTGGTATGAACGCATCATTCCGGAGTCGCCCTGGCGCAGCGAGGAAACGCTCCTGCATATTGGCGCGGCAGACCACACCACAACCATCTGGATCAATGGTCATCAAGTTGCCCATCACCGAGGCGGCTACTCACCGATTACGACCAACATTCAGCCGTTCCTAGGGGCAACGCAGAACCGCATTGTCATTCGCGTTAACGATACAACCTCCTGGCAACAACCTCGCGGCAAACAGGCTGGCGATACCCGCTGGCCCATTGACTATGATCCCATCATTGGAATCTGGCAGACCGTTTGGCTAGAACCCGTGCCCGCAGTACGCGTTACCCAAGTCCACTACCGCTTTGATCTTGCCGAGCAGTGCCTAACGGTCATCACCCAACTTTCTAAGCACTCGGAAGCGGAGATTGAAATAGAGGTCCAGCAGCCCAACGGACAACCCCTTCGCGTGCGCGGATCGGCAAAGGGTCGGTCGGCGTTAACTCAAACGTTACAGATTTCAATGCCGCGCCTCTGGCATCCCCAAGACCCATACCTTTATTCGGTTTCGATTCGCCTCCTCACGAATGAGATAGAAACTGACCGCGTTGAAAGTTATACCGGTCTTCGGAGCCTTTCCGTCGCGGACGATCAGATTCTGCTCAATGGCGAGCCCATCTATCTGCGCGGCGTGCTGGACCAAGGCTATTTTCCAGAGGGTTGGTACACCGCAACAACCGATAACGCCTTAAAACAAGATGTTGAACTGACCCTTGCGCTGGGCTTTAACCTCGCGCGCAAACACCAAAAGTTTGAGGATCCTCGGTACCTGTATTGGGCCGATCGCCTTGGCCTCATGGTCTGGAGCGAGATGCCTTCTGGGCGAATATTTTCTGAGACCTTGATGACGGACCTTACTGCGGAATGGATCGCATTGATTCAACGCGACCAGCCCCATCCCTGTATTGTGGGTTGGGTGCCCTTTAACGAATCTTGGGGGCTATGGCATCAAAGCACGCGCCCTGAGCAAAGGCACTTCGCTGATGCCATCTACCACCTTACCAAAGCGCTGGACCCAACCCGCCCCGTCATTACCAACGACGGGTGGGAATATTCAACGGGCGACTATTGGACACTGCATCTTTACGATTCGACATCTGCAACGCTTCAAAACAGGCTGGCGAGCTTGACCCAAAACCCAGCCCAATCCATCCATGATGGCCCAAATCCTCGTGTCGGCGCGCTCGCTGGAGCGGATCCCAGCCACCTCCCGCTTCTATTGACCGAATGTGGCGGGATTGGACTCGTTGCGACGTCGGATATTGGTCCGGGCGACGCTTTTTTCTATGGGGATATGCCCCAGGATGCTGAAGAGTTCCTCACGCGCACGGCGGCGTTATTAGACGCCATTAACGAGACCCCGAGGCTGCGAGGCTTTGTTTGGACCCAGCTCACCGACGTGCAGCAAGAGATCAATGGCCTGTTGGACTTTCATCGAAACCCAAAAGTACCGTTGCAAGTGCTTCGACAATTAATCACCCATACGGGTTTCGGACGGGTTTCCTAATGACTGTCAGCCAAGATCTACAGCAACTATGCCAAGCACAGGGCACGGCCCAAATTTCCGTGAGCAAAGCGGACACCTTGGTTTTTGATCAACGCCTAATGACTACGCCTGTTGATGTTTACGCAGTTCAAAAAGGCATTGTCTCGATCTTGATCGGTATCGCCGAGGCGCGCTTCTTTCTAGAACGGGTCGACGCAATGAATCACATCCTGGACCCCGAATGGACCCAGCTCACGAAACCCGATGAAGCCAGTCTGACGGTTGAAATTTTAATGGACATGACAACCGGGATGAATGAGCAGCTACAAAAACAAGGCCAGGTAGGCAAAGACTGGTTCTATAACAACGTCGCCTACCAGAAACTCAAAACCGCACTCATAATTCAAACGGGGCTTGAGCTCAACGCCTTGACGCAAGCTTGGCTATGCGAGCCATTAGGCATCACAGACACCACCTGGATCACGCGGGCAAAAGACGCAGATGGGCACACCTTTTCGGCATTGCAGACTACGGCCCAGTCTCTTCGCAAAATCGGTGAAGCGATGCTCAAAGACCAACTGGTTGACCCGTATTATCGAGCCGCGCTAGGCACCCAGAGTGACAGCACCAACCCAGCCTGGCACCTGCTGTGGTGGAATAATCAAGCGCAGACGCACATGCGTCCGGAGTCTGATCAGATCTACTCAAAACCCTTACTACCACACGCGCCGCAGGACCTGATCAGCGCACGCGGTGCAGGTGGACATCACCTCTCTATTTCGCCAAGCCTTAATCTGGTGGTTGCCCAGACCATTGATCCCGCCGCATCAAGCCCGCCCAAACACGCCAATCAACAGGCCTTCTGGGACCTAATCCAACAGCTGTAACCCGCGGGCTGACCAGCGCCGTCGGCGCGCCGAGCAACGACAGACCTTGACCGCCCAATCGTTGTCGCGAAATCTTTGATTATGCTAGCCTCTGTCTTACCTTCACCGTTCGCCGGAGTCAAAAATGGATCTCACGTATGGTCCCGAGTACAACGCTTTTCGTGCAGAGGTTAAAGCCTTTATCGATGCCAATATTGACCAACAACCAAAGCCTGGAGAGGGGCCTCGAAGCGCAGCCGTGCAAGCCTGGCAGGCCAAACTAATCGCTAACGGCTACCACTCTCGCACGATCCCTGAAGCTTATGGCGGCTATGGCGCCGAACCAGACATCATTCAGTCTAGGATCATTGCCGAGGAATTTAGTACGGCCCAAATGAACACCGGATTCAGCGGCCAAGGCATCAGCATGCTAACGCCCGTACTTTTAGAACTGGGCACCGAGGCGCAAAAACAACAGTTCATTCGAAAAACCATTCATGGCGAACTCATCTGGTGCCAGGGGTATTCCGAGCCCGGCGCTGGCAGCGACCTTGCGAGCCTTACAACCAAAGCTGAGCTCGATGGCGACGACTGGGTGATCAACGGTCAGAAAATCTGGACGAGCACGGCACAAATCAGTGATTGGATATTTTGTCTCGTCCGAACTGAGCCCGAAGCACCCAAACACTTGGGCATCTCCTTTTTATTGTTTGACATGAACACGCCGGGGATCGAGGTCAGGCCGCTGGTGGACATGACTGGAGCCGCCAATTTCAACGAAGTCTTTTTCACAGACGTCCGTGTTCCGAAAGATCAGATCGTGGGACAACGGGGACAAGGCTGGCAAGTTGCCAACGCTATCTTAGGTCACGAACGGGGCTCCCTGGCGCCACCGGATGCCGCCATGTCCCGACTCAACGGCGTCATTCGCTTGATGCAACAAGAAACGATCGGCGGTGAACGCGCCATCGACAACCCAATTTTTAGAGACCGCCTCATGCGGTTACAGGGCCGAGTGATGGCCATGCAATATAACGACATGCGATTGTTATCCGCGCGCATAAATAAAAATCAAGACACCAAGCTGGCGGGTATGATTGTCAAACTGATCGGAACGGAGCTGAGACACGAAATCGAATGCCTCGGCATTGATGTCTTAGGCGAAATTGGCCTGAGCTATGGAGACAATCCCTATCTTCGTGACAATGGCTCTTGGCAATATCAGTATATGTACTTTTTAGGCTTGATCATTGGCGGCGGCACGTCCCAGATTCAAAAAAACATCATCAGCGAACGCGGCCTTGGCATGCCCAAAGAACCCAAACTCGCAGCATCGGGGGCATAATGGAATTCGGACTCTCTCAGGAACAAGTACTCCTTCAAGACAGCATCACGCGCTACTTAAAAGACCAAGTGCCCCTGGATAAGGTCCGCGCGGTGGCCGAAGAC
>JABGTE010000078.1 GCA_018647445.1 Gammaproteobacteria bacterium | reverse complement strand
GTCCTCAACCCACTGAATAGACCCCGACCGCGCCATAATGTCGCTGGCGAGTGCGAGTGCCGGCACGGTGCGGCCCACGCCCAACGGGGTCTGTGAATCGCTGAGATCGGTACCATTTTGTTCAGCATGAGCCGCTATGAATTCCGTTGCAACCGATCCTGGGTACAAGACGACTGCAGCAACGCCTTTTGGCTCAAGCTCCTGGGCCATATCTTTAGTTAACCGATCAAGGCCGGCTTTACCGGCGCCGTATGAGGATGAGAAGTGGTAGGACTGTCCGCCCGGGGAAGAGACGTTCACCATGAGGGCGCCAGGCCCCGCGGCAAAGAGTAAAGGCGCAGCATGCCAGCTCGCAACGTAATGAGCTCTGAGTCCGATACCAACTTGGTCATCCCAGACTTGAATTGGGTGATCCCAGAAGCCGCCCCCCCAAGCAGGTGGGCTGGGTATTTTGTAAACGTTGTTCACGAGGATGTCGATCTTGCCGGCTTCGGTTGCAACTTTTTTAAAAAAGGCCTCGATTTCGGCATCATTGCCATGATCGACTTGGGTACCGATACCAATGCCGCCTGCTTTTTCAATTGCGGCGACACTGCCCTTTAAAGTCAGCTCGCCATCACCGTTCGATCGACCTGTTATGTAAATCGTGGCGCCTTCCTCAGCCAGCGCGACCGCGCAACCCCGTCCAATACCCCGTGTTGCGCCGGTGACGACACAAATTTTACCTTCAAGTCGGCCTGCCATTTGCTACTCCTTTCTGACTGTCTGATCTGGATGAATTTCTGAGTAAATTAAAGTAGGTCTGCGAGTTTTTCGCGTTGCCAAATGCCATCACCGAACATAAATTGGCTGTGCATCTGGCGTTTATGGTAAACCTGCACATCGGCCTCCCAAGTGAAACCGATTCCGCCATGAAGTTGGGTGGAGCGGTTCGCGCAAAATTCTGCCGTGTCTGAGGCGCTTGATTTCGCTAAGTGTGCGCAGCGCGCCGCATCATCCGGATCGAAATCGAAGGCCGCGGCAGCTTGATATACCAATGAACGGGTCTCATCTATCGCGATCATCATATCAACGATGGGGTGCTTAACAGCCTGGAAAAAGCCAATCGGGCGCTCGAACTGTTGTCTGACCTTGGCATAGTCGGCGGTCGCTTGCAGTTGCCATTCGGCGGCGCCAGCAATATCTGCAGCGGTTAGCGTGAGCAGGGCTGGTAACGCGTCGTTTAAGCACTTAGCGCCCTGACCGTTCTCGGTAAGGGACGCGGCATCGCTTGATGCAAAGGTAACGCCGGCCTGGTCCCGAGTGAGATCGACGATCCGATCAGGGTTGACCGTAACGGTTGCATCCAGTCGATTGACGCGGAAGAGGTCGATCCCATCTTGGGTTTGGGCCGCAACGATTAAGATGTCGCACTTTTGAGCGTCGGTCACATACCATGCAGTGCCAACAAGCTTGCCGTCACGCGCCTGAACATCGGTTGAGTCAGCTTCCAGAGAACCGTCCTCTCCATAAAGCGCCAAACCGACGCTTATGCCTTCTGCCATCTCCTCAAGGAGCTGTTGAGCGGGCTGGGTATCTGCCGCTCGTAGGAGGAATGTCGCGATTAAATTGTTGCTGAGGGGTGTGGGTAAGGCGCTGCGGCCGATTTCTTCTGCAATTGCGGTGGCAGCAACCAAGCCCATGCCAATGCCGCCCTGCGCTTCCGGAATGGCCACGGCATGCATACCGAGCTCTACGGTTTTCTGCCAATTCTGTGTGTCAAAGAAGGCTTGTCTTGGCGCGCCATGATAGGGGTCCTCTGTACCGCTTAAACTCGGTCGCAACGCCTCTATGGTCTTCTGCTCAAGCAGGAACTTGGCATAGGTGTCCTTTAGCATATTGATATCGTCGTTAAAGCCAAAGTCTTTCGGTGTCGTCATGATGTTCTCCGCCGGTTTGCCGGTTTATTTACTCTTAGCAAGGCCCAGTACGCGTTCGCCTAAAATATTACGCTGTATTTCACTGCTCCCACCCGAGATTGTGCCGGTGTAGGTGTTCATGTACCCCAGCGGCCATTTACCGTTGGCGGGCGCGTTCTCATCGCCAACATACAGACTAGACTTTAAGCCCAGGATGCCAAGGGCTATCTGGTGGAGGGATTGGGAAATCTCACTCCCCGTTAATTTCCCTTGCAATGGAATGCGCATCGCGCCGCCATTTAGTTCTTTGATCCGCGCTCGACGCCCGTTGTAAAGGCTGGCCTCAGTGCGCTCATAGACTTTAACAATTCGGTCGCGCCAAACCGGGTCGTCCCAAACCCGCCGACCGTTTCGTCGGGTGTCCTTCGCCAGTTGAATAACTTGCTCCATGACGAGCATGGGCGATTCGCCTGCAACTGCGCCGACGCCGACCCCAGCACCGCGCTCGCTGGTCAACGTGGCCATTGCAACTTTCCACCCGTCACCGACATTTCCCACTCTCAGGTGATCGCCGACGATGGCGTTGTCGAGGAATACTTCATTAAATCCCGACTCGCCCGTCATCTTGTGGATTGGCTTTACCGTGATCCCGGGTTGATCCATCGGCGCCAGAAAGTAAGTAATACCGCCATACTTATCGCTCTTGTCTTGTCTAGCCAGAAGCAGCATGTATTGCGCGAAGTGACCTAGGCTCGTCCAGACCTTGGATCCATTAATAACCCATTGATCGCCTTCTTTCACGGCGCTGGCTTGCAATGATGCGAGATCAGAGCCCGCGCCAGGTTCGCTAAACCCTTGGCACCAGATGTGCTCTGCTGAAAATATAGGCGGCAGAAAGGTTTCTTTCTGCGCTTCTGTCCCACATTCCAAAAGGGTTGGTACCGCCATTCCGAGTCCAATCCAGTTGATGAAGTACGGCACACCCGCTGCTCGAACCTCAGTGCTGGCAATTTGTTGGCAACCTGTCATGCCATGACCGCCATAATTCTTGGGCAGATCTGAGGCAATGAGGCCGGCCTCATAACATTTTGCCTGCCATTCCGTTAAATAGATCAAATGGCTGGGGTCAGTGACCTCATATGCGGCCTGTGGCAGTGGTGTTGAATGTGGCGCGGGCTTATTTTCCGCCAGCCAGGCTCGGCAAAATGCTTGGAATTCTGCTTGCTCGGTGGAGAGTGTTTTGTCGCTCATTAGTTGGTGTCCTTATGTGGTGAACCTTCAGCGTGGTCTTTCCAGCGCCGAATAACTCAGTCGCGCTGAAAGAGCTTTTGGATGCTTGAAAAGTCAACTTGTCCGAATCCGTTGTCGCCATGAGCGACATAAAGGCTTCTAGCAAGTGACCCCATTGGTGTTGCTGTGCCTGTGGCAAGCGCTGAGGCCATAGCGAGTCCTAGATCTTTGATCATAAGATCGACTAAAAAGCCGCCTTCGTAGTCTCGGCTTGATGGAGCATTCTCCATGACACCAGGGTAAGGGTTATAAACCTCCAGGGCCCAGTTGCCACCAGAACTCTTGCGCATAATCTCTGAGAGCACGCTGGGGTCGAGGCCGTTGTCCACGCCAAGTTGCAGTGCCTCAGCAGTCCCGGACATGAGGACAGAGAGTAGCATGTTGTTGCAAATTTTAGCCACCTGTCCAGCACCTGCATCGCCTGCATGAAAGATGTTTTTACCCATTGCTTCAAGCAGTGGCCTAGCTTGGACGAGCGCTGTATCGGAACCCCCAACGATGAAGGTGAGGGTGCCGCCCTGGGCGCCAGCGACGCCGCCGGACACGGGTGCGTCAATCATGCTGAGGCCGCGAGCTTTGGCCGCATCGGCAACCTTCCGTGTTGATTCGGGGGCGATGGTGCTGGAGTCGATGATGAGGGTGCCAGGTGCAATCTTGGCTAAAAGTCCCGCTTCTCCGAGATACAAAGATTCAACGTGCTTTGATGCCGGCAGCATTGAAATCACCACGTCAACATTCTGCACGGCTTCCTCTGCCGTGGCTGCCGCTTGCGCGCCCGCGGCCGTTAAGCGTTCGACCGAAGTAGGTACGAGGTCAAAAACCGATACTGAAAAACCTGCTTTGATTAGGTTAATCGCCATGGGCCCGCCCATATTGCCAAGTCCGATAAAGCCAACGTTTTTCATATAATTTCCTTGTTAGAGTGTGACGCGCAAAAGCTCGATTATTTTGATACGGAAAGATCTGCCATTGGGTGCACGGGCCAATGATGTTCAAAGTGGGACTGCACCACTTCGTTCGGCACCTCGCCCAATTCGAACCGCCACTGAGGTTGGCCATCTTTTTCGATGAGCAGGGCGCGAACGCCTTCCGTAAACTCGCCTTGTCTGCTGCAGGCAACCGCTATGGTGAGTTCCATTTTGAACATTGCCAATAAGTCCTGTGATTGCGCGCGTTTAAACTGCTCGATGATGATCGCCGCCGTTATGGCGGAACCCTTTAAAAAACCTGATTTCGCTCGATCCAAAAATGGTCCAGCAGGCCAGTTTTGGGTTGATGCCGCTAAGGCTTTTATGGGGTTGCGGCTCAAAAGGGCCGACTCAATGCTCGGTCGGATGATCGCCTCATAGTTGGGCAGTTGTGGCTCAGGTAGATCAGTTGAGTCGGCTTGTAATCGGGATAAAATTTCAGAAATTTGCGGTGAGAGAGATCTCGACGGGTCTAATGCCGCAAGCGCAGTAAGGCAGTCTTCTTTGAGTTCGTGTTGAATAAGAGAATCTGCCATGCCGATGTGTTGCGCGTCCGCGCCGCTGATCTGTGCGCCAGTCAGTGCTAGGAAATACGCCCATGCTGGATCCATTCGGCTAAAGGTATACGTAGCCCCCGCATCTGGAAATAAGCCGATGGTGACCTCCGGCATCGCCATTCGGGTTTTCTCTGTCGCAATCCGGAATTGACACGCCGAAAAGATGCCGAGCCCACCGCCCATAACGATACCGTGGCCCCAAGCGAGGGTGGGTTTGGGATATTGATGGAGATCGAAATCCAATCGATATTCTCGCTCAAAAAACGCCTCGCAATAGATGCACGGGCCGCCGGGCGTTGCCTGCATATCGTGGTAGAGGTTTTGAATGTCGCCACCGGCAGAGAACGCTTTTGAGCCAGCGGCGTCAAAAAATATCGCGATAATGTCCGCTCGCGATCGCCAACGATCGAGTGCTGCTTGAATTAAATCGATCATTTCAAGGCTAAGGCTGTTTAAGGTTGCCTCTGCATTGAGTGTTATATGTCCGAGCACGACTCCTTGGCCAAGAGGTCGTTCGTTAACTAAAACGGTTGGCGCCATTAGGCATTCTTCCAAGCCGGGGCGCGTTTTTCTAAAAAGGCGTTCACACCTTCTTTTTGATCGAGTGTTGAGAACAAGGCAACGAAGGCTTCGCGTTCGTCGTTGAGGGCTTCAGGCATTGTTTTATGCCTTGCCGCCATAATAAGTTGTTTGCAAGCTGCGACGCTGGTCGGGCTTTGTTTTGCCGTTGAGGCCGCAATCGCGAGCGCCCGTGCCAAACTCTCCCCTTTGGGCACAACCTCTTCGACCAAGCCTATGGATCGCGCGGTTTCAGCATCTACCCGCTCTCCGCACAAAATCATTCGTTTAGCCCAGCCTTCTCCTACCAGCCAAGGCAGGTGTTGGGTCCCAAGGCCAGCTGGGAGCAAGCCGACCGTTGCCTCGGGCAGTGCCATGACAGCTTGCGCTTCAGCAATCCGGATGTCACAGGACATCGCGCACTCAAGCCCGCCCCCCATGGCATAGCCGTTAATGGCAGCAACTGAGACACCGTTGAAGTGAGTCAGGGCCTTGAAGGCTGCGTGAAAATGATTGGCAATCATACCCGCATGCTCCGGATCACCGCTTGCGAAAAGGTTAAGGTCCGCACCGGCCGAAAAGAATTTATCCCCCGCCCCAGTAATAACCAAGCTATAGCAGTTCGGGTCGGCATTGAGATCTTTGATAAGCGCTTCGAGGGCCTGAAGGTTATCGGCGTCCCAGGTATTGGCGGCTGGATTATTAATGGTGATTAAGGCGGTATGGTCCTGCATCTCAAATTGTAATTTCTCAGTCATGGTCTCTCCTTAAGTGATGGCTTCTAGGTCTGCGAGGGCGAGCAATCTGCGGGCAATAATGACCCGCATGATTTCGTTCGTTCCTTCTAGGATTTGGTGGACTCGATTATCTCGGACGAAACGCTCCAGCGGATATTCCCGCATATAGCCGTAGCCGCCGTGCAGTTGTAGGGCATCGTTGCAAATACTAAAACCGGCATCGGTGGCAAAACGTTTGGCCATGGCAGCATAGGCGGTGGCTTCGGGGTCGCCATGGTCAACCTTAAAAGCAGCCAATCGAATCATTTGTCGGGCGGCAACCAGTTCAGTTGCCATATCCGCAAGTTTGAACTGCAGCGCCTGAAAGTTCGCGATGGCCTCGCCAAATTGCTCACGCTCTTGCAGGTACGTTTTCGACCGATTCAAAGCTGCTTGGGCTGTGCCGACAGAGCAGGTTGCGATATTGATTCGGCCGCCATCTAGCCCCTTCATCGCAATTTTAAAGCCATCGCCAGCGCCACCGATACGCCGGTTGACGGGTACTCTTACCTGATTAAAAACAATCTCTCGAGTCGGTTGGCTGTTCCAGCCCATTTTGTTGAGGTTGCTGCCGTATTCTATGCCTTCGGCATCGGCTGCTATCGCAAGGCAGGTAATGCCTTTCGGCCCCGCGTCACCCGTTCGCACCATTGTGACTAGCGTGTCGGTTTCGCCAGCGCCTGAGATAAACATTTTACTGCCGCTGACGACATAGTGATCGCCCTCCAAAGTCGCATGGGTTCTGAGGGAAGCGGCATCTGAACCCGCGCCCGGTTCTGTGAGGCAATAGCTGGCAAGTTTCTGGCCCGAGATTAAGTCAGGGCAAAGTTCCTCTCGCACCTGATCGCTGCCAAAGGTCGCGATCATCCAAGTTGCCATGTTGTGAATCGAGATAAAGGCGGTTGTTGAGGTGCAACCCATGGCCAATTGCTCAAGAATAATAGATGCATCCAAGCGAGATAAGCCCATGCCGCCGACTTCTGGTGGGCAGTAGAGCCCGCAGAATCCGAGTGCCCCGGCATTCGCAATGACGTCTTTCGGAAATATTTTATGCTCGTCCCATTCGGCCGCATTTGGCGCGAGTTCTCGGTCAGAAAATTGTCGTGCGACTTCCTGAAAGGCCGTTTGGTCTTCATTTAAATTATAATTCATGCGGTGGTCTTCATTTTTTAGCGTGTATTGAGCGTCCCAGAGTGCGTCTCACAGACGGTTGATAATATTTGATCCTGGTACGGTTTCAGCGGACTTGTCGAATTTGGTACAAGTAAATTTAAAGGTAAGCAGTGCGCTTACAAGCGCCGCGTGCTTGAAGTCGCATCCATCATAAACAAACCCGCAAATGAGCGAAAGTAATGGATCAAAGACAACGGGCGTATTGCAGCCCGAGGTCTATCCATGGTGCGCATTTTTGAGTAAATGAGCGGCGCCGTGGGGCGTGTTAATTGCGGCGGAGTCCCCAAATAAACGCTCCTTCATGGTGCTGTAAACGTGACGGTTACTGCCCAAATGCGCAAGTGCCGCCGCTTTTTCAATCGCTTTCGGGAGCAGGTCAGTTAGCTCTAAGGCCCTTGAGATGATGCCTGCCTCTGCTGCATCCGGACCGGTCCATCTTCGAGCGAGTTGAACCGTTTCAAAAAATACATTAGCCGGGAGCTTGTGCTTAAACAGGGCGAGTTCCGGATCCGGGATGATCATGCCGATTTCAACTTCATTCGCGCAGGCAAAACCTCGATCACGGCGCATGAATCGGACATCATGGCACAGGGCCATCATGAAGCCCGCGCCGAAAGCGTGACCATTGATTGCGCAGATCGAAGGCACGGGTAAGGTGATGATCCGCCCCATCAGCGCCATAAATTCGGTGCCAAAGGCATCGCGGTCTCCCCCACGATGCTCGCCCGCACTTGCTCGCCACTCTAGATCCAGCCCGTTCGAGAAGAACTTAGGGTGGCTGGCCGTTGTTACCAGTGCTGCGGGTCCCGTTGAGGCTTCGACTTCGTCGAGAGCATCACTAATCGCGCGGACGAAGGTAGTATTCCATCGGTTTTCTTCATCATCCAAGGTCAGGATAAAAGTTGTGTCTTGGCGGTCAAGTTTGATCATAAGGCGGAATTTTTAAAAGGGGACGGCCGAGTATGTCTCAAGGCGCGCGTGCTGCCAAGGGTCACGCGCTTTGGTATTGGTTTTTGCTCAGAAATAAATTAGGTTTACGCCATGGATTTTGTCACAGCGTCACAGCTTCAAGGCTGCTTTACCCCCGAAGAGGATGTTTGGTTCCCCGATCTAGCTAAAATAGTCTGGCAGGACCTAGACTTTTTAGGTTGGGTGCACCCCTCGGGGCATTTAGCCTATATCGTTGCCCAATCCCCGAATGATGGCGCGCTGAAAGGCGTGGTGCTACGTCGGTTCGAGCGGCCTACCAGCCGCGTTCGATTGGATATGTGTAGCTTGTGTTTACATGTACACGGAAGCGGGGGCACGGCAATGTTTTCTATAACAGAGGCGGGCAGTCGTGGCCGTCGAACGATTTCAAATGTGGTGTGTACGGACCTGGCGTGTAGTTTGAGAATTCGAAATAAGATCAATCCTTCAAGTTTGATGCAGGAAACCCTGTATCTTGAAGCCAAAGTTTGGCGTATTCTGCAACGCCTTCATCGTTGGCTGTTGAAGACGAAATACCTCTAAGCGTTCGTGGTTCAGGGCGCGCCAAAAATCTATGATTCCCAATCCACCTTGCTGGTTTGCATTGCGATCGGTATGCATTTTTAGGACGCTTTTTGAAATCACGCGCAGTCAGAGTTTTGCAGCAGACCTTTAAGCCCACAGGCAAATTATTTTATGGCTGGTACATAGTGGGCTCAGCTGGCGGTCTGCAGATGCTAGCGAGCCTGCTGTGGATGCAATCCTATGGTGCCTATGTCGTTTTGTTGCAGCAAGAATTTGGTTGGAGCAAGACCATCGTCGCGGGCGCTTTTGCGTTAACACGGATCGAAAGCGGCATTCTGGGTCCGTTGCAGGGTTGGCTCGTTGACCGGTTTGGGCCAAGAATGATTCTGCGCATTGGGGTTGTCTGTTTCGGTATTGGATTTATTTGTTTTAGCCAAGTCCAGTCTTTGTGGAGCTTCTACGGCGCGTTTGCGTTGATCGCCTTAGGCTCAAGCCTTGGCGGATTTGCAACCGTGATG
>JABGTE010000131.1 GCA_018647445.1 Gammaproteobacteria bacterium | reverse complement strand
GCGGCTTGAACCGCATCCATTGCCAGTGCTCGAATGGCATTAGCGCGCTCTCTTGAAGTGCTCATAGCAGACCTTTTTAGGGAAAACATCTATTGTCGCGCACAAGGGATCATTGGGCAATTATTAGTGGTTGGGCCCGGCCCCGTACGCCGTTTTAACCACCATTATTACCATCTTGCATGAAATCTAGCCCGATTGATCTTGACTCACTTTCAAGGCAAAAACTGGCTTACAAAGATCAGTCACGGTAACATTTCGCCCTCAATTTTTGACGAGGGATGCACCGTGGCGAATAACAGCGTTTTCACTTCAGAATCGGTCTCAGAAGGCCACCCCGATAAAATGTCAGATCAAATCTCGGACGCGATCCTAGACGCGCTGCTCACTCAGGATCCAAACGCCCGAGTTGCCTGCGAGACCCTTGTGAAAACCGGCATGGTTGTACTCGCCGGCGAGATCACAACAACTGCTGAAATCGATTACGAGCAGGTGACCCGCAATGTCATTTTAGACATTGGTTACGACAGTTCAGATGTTGGCTTTGACGGTGCGTCTTGTGCGGTCCTCAATGCACTCGGCAAACAATCGCCCGACATCGCCATGGGGGTTGATGAATTTGACGACCATGAACAAGGCGCGGGCGACCAAGGCTTGATGTTCGGTTATGCCAGTAACGAAACCGACGTTTTAATGCCGGCGCCGATCACCTACTCGCATTTGCTCGTTAGAAAACAGGCCGAAGTTCGAAAAAGCGGACAACTCAAGTTCTTGCGCCCCGATGCTAAGAGCCAAGTGACCTTTCGATACGACCAAAACGGCGCTGCACAAGGCATTGAGGCGGTCGTTTTGTCTACCCAACACGACCCCGATATCAGCTTGAAAGATCTTCAAGAGGCGGTCATGGAGGAGATCATCAAGCCCGTTTTGCCGGCAAACTGGCTCTCGAAAGACACGAAGTACTTTATTAACCCTACCGGTAACTTCGTCATCGGCGGCCCGGTTGGTGACTGCGGACTGACCGGCAGAAAAATCATTGTTGACACTTATGGCGGCATGGCCCGGCATGGCGGCGGCGCATTTTCAGGCAAGGACCCGTCAAAAGTCGATCGTAGCGCCGCCTATGCAGGCCGTTACGTTGCCAAGAACCTTGTTGCAGCTGGCATTGCCGACCGCTGCGAAATTCAGGTCTCCTACGCTATTGGCGTCGCAGAGCCCACCTCGATCAGTGTCAATACATTCGGCACGGGCAAACTCTCTGACGAACAAATCGAGGCCCTGGTTCGAAAGCACTTTGACCTGCGACCGAAGGGTTTAATTGAAATGCTCGATCTCAAACGGCCCATTTTCCTACCGACCGCCAGTTATGGTCACTTTGGCCGAACGGAGGACTCCTTTACCTGGGAACGAACCGATCGCGCTGAAGCCCTTGCCAGCGAGGTCTAATCAAAGCCGTGACCATACTACCCATTAGTTTCGAGTTTTCGGCGCCCAAAACTGAGGCTGCTGCGAGCGGCCTACGACGCGCGCATGATCGGCTCAACCGGTTTAAACATGAATTCGTAAGCGTGACCTATGGCGCAGGCGGCTCGACCCGAGACGGTACCATGGACACAGTGATCGCTTTGAGTCAAGAAGGCGCATCTGCTGCGCCGCACTTGTCTTTTGGCGGCGATAACTCGGAAACAATTGGCGAGCTCCTTACCGCCTATCGAGATGCGGGCATCCGTCGCATCGTCGCCCTAAGAGGCGATCGCCAATCAGGACTCGGAACCCCTAAGATTGTTCATGCCTCAGAGCTGGTGCGATTTATTCGAGATACGACGGGCGACTGGTTTCATATCGAAGTGGCCGCCTATCCAGAGATTCACCCCGAATCCAAATCCGTAAGTAGCGAAATCGCCTTTTTTAAAGAAAAGGTTGATGCTGGGGCCAATGGCGCCATCACCCAATACTTTTACAGCGCTGAAGCCTACTTCCGGTTTTTAGAGGAATCCGCGAAAGCGCACATCAGGATTCCGATTGTGCCGGGCATTATGCCGATCACCAATTTGACCGGCCTGCAACGCTTCTCACAGATCTGCGGCGCAGACCTACCCCGCTGGCTCGTTAAACGGTTAGAAGACTTTGACGATGATGACGCCCTCAAAGACTTTGGCGCTGAAGTTGTGACCCGGCTTTGCGAGCAACTGATTCAAGGCGGCGCGCCAGCACTGCACTTTTACACCTTGAATCAATCAAAACCCAGTGCCAGGATTCTAGACAACCTAGGATTCTAATATGCACACCCCTCGGATCTATATCGATACCGACCTTGCGGTAAACGCAACTGAACTGATCGAGGGTGCGAAGCACCATCATCTTCGTAATGTCCTGCGACTGAAAGCCGCTGACGCGGTGATCTTGTTTAATGGTCGAGGTGGCGAGTATACCGCGGCCGTTAAGGCCATCACCAAGCAAGAAACGCAGATCACCGCCCTAACCTACCATCCGATTAATCGCGAGGCGCCGCTTCATACCTGTTTGTTACAAGGCATCCTGAAACGCGATGCGATGATCAATGCGCTGCAGCGTGCAACCGAGCTCGGTGTGAGCAAAATCATTCCCGTTCAGACCCAACACTTAAGCGAAAAACGGGCGCAACTGGCAGGGCGTTGGGATGCTTGGCGAGCCGTCATCGAGCAGTCGAGCGAACAATGCGGCAGGACGCAGCTTCCTGAGCTGGCGCCATTAACTCTTTTCACTGAGGCGATTTCAATGGTCCGAAATGCTGATTTTGACCTTCAGCTCCTAGCGCACCTAGGCGCGACAGAATCTAGGACGCCCCCAGCCACGCCGCCCCGACGCATCGCCATTGCTATCGGTCCAGAAGGAGGCTTCAGCAACGCAGAAGTCGAATTCGCCGAGGCAAACAGTTTTCACGCGTACACCTTAGGCGCCAGAATTTTGAGAGCCGAGACCGCGCCTGCTGCACTGTTGGCTCATCTGCAAACCCGCTTCGGTGAGTTTTCCGAGGAAAACTTGTAACGTTAAAGAAGCCAACAAGTTAAAAACTTAGCGCAACGCCCTCAACTCAGGGTCAAACGGTTTCGCACCGACCTTCAAGGGGTTCAGAGCGTCCTTTGCAATTGTAGAAAAGCCTCATCGAGCAACATTATGACCTTGCTAGCTTCATGGTTTACACTCCGGACACGTCCTAGAGATTACTGTCATGGCGCAACATGAAAACCAAAAACTGATCCGCTGCAAGCTAACCCCGGCAGGCGGTCAGGCGCAAACGCGACTCGTGGAGTTTGAATTCTTCAAGCTCTGGCAGTTCATGATGCAAAACAAACACAGTTTCGAGGTGTCGGAGCTCACTATGTGCCTCTGGGTTAACGAAGCGGATTTTAAAGCCAAGCAAAATTTGTACGAACGCAGTGGTGATTTGCTGGCCGTTGACAAGATCACCGTCTCTATTTTCGATCAACGTAACGGCTTTACACACGTGACCAATCGGTTTGCCTTGACGAACGACACCGATCACGTCAAACAAATACTCCTGTCCCACGTGCCCAAGACCTTGGTCGACAGTGAGGACTTCACATTAGACATTATGGCCGGACAAACCATCGAGAAAGGCCCCATTTCCGGTTTGAGCGAAATCAGCCTTGGGTTGTCGAACGACTAAGCCAACCGCTTGGGTCTTGGGCTCGGGCAGAACAGGGCGCATGTTTCGAGCCGCGACAAAAGGTTACAATGCACCAGCCTGATCACCGGAGACACCCTTGAGCCGACATATCGGGATCGTGATGGATCCCATCGACACTATTAATCCCAAGAAAGACAGCACCTTTGCAATGATGCTCGCCGCAGCCCGCAAGGGGTGGCGGATTTCCGTCATGACACTGTCGAATCTCAGCCTGAGGCAAGACCAATTTTGGGCTCGCTACCAAACTATTACCGTTCAGGACGATCCCAATCACTACTATGACCTGGTCAGCGATCACGAAGGCGGCCCTGAGGCATTTGATGTCATCCTGATGCGGAAAGACCCCCCTTTTAATATGGACTACATCTACGCCACTTATCTCCTTGAGTTTGCGGAGCGCGCGGGCGTGCCGGTCTTTAATCGTCCGGGAAGCATTCGGGACTGCAACGAAAAATTGTTTGCCCTGCAATTTTCAAACTGTATTCCCGACCTAATTGTGACCTCCGAGGCTGATCAACTGCGCAGCTTCCAGGAAGCACACGGCGACGTTATTTTAAAGCCTCTGGATGGGATGGGTGGCGCCTCAATTTTTAGGATCCGGCCCGGCGATACCAACCGCAATGTCATTATTGAAACGCTCACCCAGCTTGGCCATCAGAAGATCATGGCCCAGCGCTACCTCCCAGAAATTAGCCAAGGCGACACCCGAATCCTGCTGATCAATGGCGAGCCAGTACCCTTTGGTCTCGCACGCATCCCATCGGCCGGTGAAACCCGAGGCAATCTTGCCGCTGGCGGTAGTGGCGTTGCGCGACCGCTCACTGATCGAGACCGTTGGATCTGCGATCAAGTCGGGCCCGTGCTCCGCGACAAGGGGCTGGTTTTTGTTGGGATCGATGTCATCGGTGATTACCTCACTGAGATCAACGTGACCTGTCCAACTTGTATTCGGGAGCTCGATGCCAGCGAAGGACTCGATATTGCCGGCGATTATCTTGACCATCTCGCCTCGAGCCTGCCTTAAAAACGGTGCGGACCTTCAGCGCCCTAGACTCGGACAAATTGGGCTTCGCGCTCTTTCTGGCCGTCGTTCTGCATGGGCTGCTCATTCTCGGTATATCGTTCTCGCAGGAACCTTCAAAAATGCCTAGCCGTGTTCTGGACGTGACACTAACCCGTGCACCCCGAACGCCTCAGCCAACTCAATTTGATTATTTATCCGAGCAAAACCAACAAGGTAAACCGCTTGCCGAGAAACCCCAGGAGATCGAGACCTTAACGACCGTATCAAGGCCCGCGGTGAAGGCTTCGAAGGCCCAGCAAACTGAAGCCAACGCACTTGAGCCCGTGCCGGCGGCTTTAAACCGCGCGCCACCACGAGTCCAGAGGCTGGTAACAGATATCTCGCAGTTTCGACGCGCTCAAAATTCTAGTGTCTTGACACCGAGTGAGCCCAGTCGAATTCGACGACTCTCCAAGGTCAATGCCGCCGCCAGCCCGGACGCCTTTTATCTGCGATCTTGGCAACGCAAGATCGAAGCCGTTGGTAACCTGAACTACCCGGAAGCCGCAAGACGCGGCGGTATCTATGGGAGCCTTCGGCTTCTGGTGGCCATCAACGCCAACGGCTCTTTGAAAGAGGTTCGCGTACTACAGAGCAGTGGCGAACCGATTCTTGATCAGGCCGCGCAAAACATCATTCGCTTAGCAGAGCCGTTTCCGCCTTTTTCTGAGGCGCTTTTAAAAACGACTGATGTCTTGGAGATCGTTCGAACCTGGCAGTTCCGTAAAAATGCCAGGTCCGTGAACGTGCAGCCATGACAGAGCAAGCCATTACCCACAGTGTCCTCCTAGCCTCTGCTAAGATGCTTGGCGGCTTTTTCGAAGACAGCGTCATCTTCATTCTTGAGAACAACGCGGACGGCAGCTTCGGTTTTGTTTTGAATCGCCCGGCCAAAACCCAATTGTCAGACCTCATGCCCAACGCGCCCGAACGACTTAGAGCATCTGCCGTCTTACTCGGCGGACCCGTGCAAATGGATCATCTGTTTTTTTTAGCCCTGCGAACTGACCAAAGTGATCCGACGCCCATTCGCATTGTCCAAGACCTAGGCGCCGCCGATTGCCCCACTGAAGCCGCTGACCTACAAGTGCTGCCTGTTTTAGGATATGCAGGATGGGCGCCGGAACAACTAGAGTCGGAGATCCAAGCCGATGACTGGCTCGTGACCAATGTCGACCCGGGCGCAATCCTGCAAGTCTCGATGTCCAAGCGCTACGCCCTCGTGAGGGAACAACTCGGGTTTGACCCGACATTGCTCGGGCAAAGTCCCAGTAGGCCACAATGATCGAGGCCCCGATCCTGGCATTCGACTTTGGGACGCACCACATCGGCGTCGCGGTTGGCCAATGGGTTACGCAAACCGCAAGCCCTTTAACCATTTTAAAAGCAAAACAGGGTCAGCCTAATTGGAACGCGGTGGCGGATCTCGTAAATACTTGGCAGCCCCATTTGTTTGTGGTCGGACTGCCCCTGCACATGAACGATGAACCCAGCGAGCTGTCTCGCCTCGCTGAAAAATTCGCACGCCGGTTAACCGGCCGGTTTAATCGACCGCATCAAATGATGGATGAACGTCTCAGCAGTGTTGAGGCTAAAGCCTTCAGGACTGACGCCCGGGTGGATGATCTATCGGCAGCACTCATCCTTGAAACTTGGTTTAGCCAGGCCGATCGAGGTGATCACGCTGAATGATGCAAGCACATCCCTTATCGAAAATCGTCCGGGATTTTGGCCTTCGCCTGCGCCGCTTCTTTGGTAATCAAACCTTTTTTTAGCAGATCTTTTAAACATTGATCTAGGGTTTGCATGCCCAATTGGCCACCGGTTTGGATCGCAGAATACATTTGAGCGACTTTATCTTCGCGAATCAGATTTCGAATTGCTGGCGTGCAAATCATGATTTCATGCGCAGCGACCCGCCCGCCACCGACCTTTTTTAGCAAATTTTGAGAGATCACGGCTTGAAGCGATTCCGAAAGCATGGATCGAACCATGGATTTCTCTGCTGCGGGGAAAACATCAATAATTCGATCGATGGTTTTCGCGGCCGAAGAGGTGTGCAGGGTACCAAAGACAACGTGACCGGTTTCCGCCGCTTCCAGAGCAAGCCGGATCGTTTCCATATCCCGCATTTCCCCAACCAAAATAATATCGGGGTCCTCACGCAATGCCGATCGCAACGCGGCATTAAAACCAAGTGTATCTCGGTGAACCTCGCGTTGATTCACCAAACTCTTTTTACTTTCGTGGACAAATTCAATGGGGTCTTCAATCGTTAAAATATGCTCGTACTTATTCGCATTCACATAATCCATCATCGCAGCAAGCGTTGTACTCTTGCCGGACCCAGTTGGGCCCGTCACGGTAATTAAGCCGCGAGTGCTTTGAGCAATTTGACGGAAAATTTCGCCCATTCCTAATTCGTCCATGGTTAATACCTTCGAGGGAATGGTTCTAAAAACCCCGGCTGCCCCTCGATTCTGATTGTAGGCATTGACCCTGAACCGAGCGATCCCAGGGATTTCAAACGAGAAATCGCACTCTAGAAATTCTTCAAACTCCTTACGCTGCTTGTCGTTCATGATCTCGTAGATGAGACCATAGACTTCTTTCGAATCAAGTGCCGGCACGTTGATTCGACGAATATCGCCATCGACCCGAATCATTGGCGGGAGTCCAGAGGACAGATGCATGTCGGAAGCACCCTGTTTATGGCTAAACGCCAACAGTTCGGTTATATCCATAAGAAGTCCTCATGATCAATATGAGACGTATTTCGCTGATTTGGCTGCGATGCCAATGTGCCGTCTTGTTCCTGCATCTTAGTATGCGACAATGCCATACGCCATATTGAAACGACGCCCAGCCCGTGATTCCAGAAAATTTATCCGCCATCAGGGCCCAAATTCACCAAGCGTGTTTACGAACCGATCGCGCGCCCGCGTCCGTTCATTTGCTGGCGGTGTCAAAAACCAAACCCGCGTCCGCCGTAGCTGATGCCATGAATGCCGGTCAACGGGACTTTGGCGAGAACTACTTGCAAGATGCCTTGCCAAAAATCGCGCAGTATCCAGAGGCAACTTGGCATTTCATTGGCCAGATTCAATCTAATAAAACCAAAGATATCGCCACCCATTTTGACGTCGTGCATAGTTTGGCCTCCGAGAAAATTGCGCGCCGCTTAAACGATGCGCGCCCGAGCGATCGCCCACCCCTTAAAGCCTTCATTCAAGTCAACCTCGTGAACGAAAGCGCAAAAAATGGCGTCGCCCCAAAAGCGTTACCCAGTCTTGTTACCATGATGAAGGACTGCCAAAATCTTCAACTGCTTGGCCTCATGGCAATGCCGCCAGCAACCTTTGATCTGGCCGAACGCCATACCTTTTTCAGCGAACTTGCTGGCCTTGGCGCCCAAATCAAAGACGATTTTGACCTACCGCATTTTCAAGAGTTAAGTATGGGCATGAGTGACGACTTAGAAACGGCAATTGCCTGCGGCGCGACTTGGCTCAGAGTGGGTACAGCAATCTTCGGCGCCAGGCAAAGCCAACAGGAGACTTGATGACACAACAATTAACCTTCATCGGCGGCGGTAATATTGCGCTCGCCATCTATGGCGGACTAATAGAAGCAGGTTACCCGCCTCAAAGCATTACCGTCTCGGATCCTAGCCCCGAGCAGGGCGCTCTGGCGACAGCGATGGGACTCAAATGGCAGGCTGATAACGCCTCCGCAATCGCAACCGCTGACATTGTTCTAATTTGCGTGAAGCCCAATTGGGTTGAAACGGTTTGCCAAGAGCTAACCGCCTCGCTTCAGGATCAAACTTTGGTCAGCGTCGCGGCGGGCGTGACAACCGCGCAAATTTCGCAGTGGTCGGGTACCGATCGGGTAATCCGCTGTATGCCCAATACGCCAGCGCTGGTGAAGAAGGGCATGATGGGACTATTTTCAAACCCATCGGTTGACCCCAACACCCGCGCAGCCGTTGAAAAGCTCCTGAGCAGCGTGGGCATGACCACTTGGTTTGATCAAGAATCAGATCTCGACGCGGTCACGGCAATCTCTGGCAGCGGCCCGGCCTACTTTTTCTACCTGATGGAAGCCATGATCACGGCTGCAGAATCTTTCGGGATTGAGGAAGCGGTTGCCCGCACGTTAGTGGTTCAAACGGCCATGGGCGCCGCAACCATGGCTGCCAGCTCCGAGCATTCGCCGAATGCCTTACGGCAACAGGTGACCTCACCCGGAGGCACCACGGAGGCCGCCTGTAGCCTGCTAACCCATGCTGATTTTATCGCGTTAGTAACCGCAGCCTGCGCAGCCGCCAAAGAACGATCGGAAGCCTTATCAGCCCATTAACCCGTAACGAAGAGGAAATTGATTGTGAATTACTTATCTGATGGCGGGATCTTTGTTGTCCAGACCCTCACGGGACTGATTGTCTTAGCCCTTAACTTACGATTTTTAATGCAAGTCAGTCGCGCCAATTATTACAACCCGATTGCCCAAGGCCTAGTGAAGGCCACCAATCCGCTGATTGCGCCTTTTCGAGGTGTGCTACCGATTCTTGGACGAATTGATTTAGCCAACATGATGGCGGCTTTGGTCTGTCAAACCATCGGCATTCTCTTGATTATGTGGGTGGCGACCGGGATCGCTTTTGCACCTGTTTATTTACTGTGGTCAGTAGTTGCCATCATTGCCAGTGTGCTGAACCTGTATTTTTTCGCGCTGTTAATACTGGTCATTTCGAGTTGGCTTGCGCCCTATTCGGCCAATCCAGCGCTTGAGCTGGTCCGAGAAATTACGGAACCGATCTGTGCGCCCGTCCGGCGAGTCATACCCGCGGTGGGCGGCTTAGACTTTTCCATCATCGTTATTTTTATTGGATTGAGCTTGTTAGAGAACAATCTGCTTGTAAGACCCCTTGCCGCCTTTTTAAACATGCCGCGTGGCCTCGTCTTTGGGTTTTAACCAAACCATGATCCGCCTTGCCATAATCGGGATCATCGCTCTGTTGATCAGCACCGAGGCTGCTGCCGAGCAAAAGATCCAAGTCGGTGAGTTTGAAATTCACTATACTGCTTTTCCATCGCTGCTGGTTCCGGCCGACACAGCCAATTTGCACGGACTCACCCGAGCCGAAAATCGATTGCTGCTGAACCTTTCGGTGCGCCGCATTGGCGAGCCAGTACCGGCTCGTGTCACAGGGCAAGTCGTGAATATTCTTAATCAAGCACAGCCTCTAACCTTCTTTGAGGTGTCCGAACAAACGGCCATCTACTATCTTGCCGAAGTCGTCAATCAGGAAAAGGATTGGCTGCGGTTCACCCTCGAAATCGAATTTTCTAAGGATCATCCTCCCTATGTCCTCGAGTTCAACCGACAATATTATTGAGCGCCTTAGCCCAAAAATTGTGATTGCCAGTGGCAATACGCACAAGATCAAAGAATTTCAGTCGCTGTTGAAAGCTCCGGACCGATTTGTGAGCCAGCGGGACCTTGGGGTGCGTGAGGTGCCCGAAACCGGACACACCTTTCTTGAAAACGCGCTGATTAAGGCCCGCCATGCGGCAAAAGAAACTGGCTTGCCGGCCCTAGCCGATGATTCAGGTCTTGTGGTCGCGGCTCTTCAGGGTGCACCAGGGATCTATTCGGCCCGGTATGCTGGGTCAGATGCGAGTGATCAGGAAAACCGTCAGCACCTGCTACAGGCCATGACGGGGAAAACCAATCGGGCGGCGTTCTTTCATGCAACGATCGTTTTCTTATTACATGCTGATGATCCGGATCCTGTGATCGCGCAGGCTCGGTGGCACGGAGAGATTCTTGCGAAAGGCCAAGGCGAAAAAGGCTTCGGCTACGACCCCCTACTGTACCTGGCGAAGCAGCAAAAGAGCGCAGCACAACTCACATCAAGCCAAAAAAACAGACTGAGTCATCGGGGTAAAGCTCTCAGGCTGCTGTTAACCAACCTATCAAAGCGATTCCCAGCGTGATCCAAAGCGGCCTCGGGTTGTACATCCACATCCCTTGGTGTGAGAAAAAGTGCCCCTACTGTGATTTTAACGCACATGCCTTGCCGGTCGCTCATCAACTAGACCCAGTCCTTGAGACGCGTTATCTCAACCAGTTATTGCTTGACTTGGATCAAGACATAGAGACCTTTGGTATTGCCGCTGAGCTCACCAGCGTGTTTTTTGGGGGCGGTACGCCGAGCCTGTTATCGTCCCGCGGCCTAGGCTTTTTGTTAGCCGAAATTAACAAAAGACTGCCGATTACCACCACAACAGAGTGCACCCTCGAGGCCAACCCTGGCTCAAGCGACCACGCAAAGTTTGTGGGCTATCGAGCGGCCGGTATTAACCGGCTGAGCATCGGCGTACAAAGTTTTTCGAATACTGCGTTACAGCGGCTGGGCCGCACCCACACCCGCTCGGATGCGCGTAACGCCATCGACGCCGCAAGACGCGCGGGCTTTTCAAACATCAATCTTGATTTGATGCACGGTTTACCTGGGCAAACCCCGGATTCAGCAATAGCGGATCTCGATTTCGCTGCTCAGTTTGCGCCGGAACACCTCTCTTGGTATCAACTCACCATTGAACCCAATACGGTGTTTTACAGCACAAAGCCTGAATTACCCGTTGAATCCTTCTTGCAAGCCATCACGGACGAAGGCTTGGACTGGCTGCAAAGCCAAGGCTTTGCTCGATACGAAATATCAGCCTTTGCAAGGAGCGACGCCTTGCAATCTCAACACAACCTAACCTACTGGCGGTTTGGGGACTACTTAGGCATCGGCGCTGGCGGACACGGAAAACTCAGCCGTGAAAATACGCTGCTTGAGATCCAGAGAACCCAAAAAACGCGGGTTCCAAAAGACTATCTAAACAATCCAAATCGTCGGGTGACCGAGGTTCCCATCCAAGAACGACCGATTGAGTTCTTGATGAATGCATGTCGGCTCGTCGAGGGCTTCGCTTTAACTGACTTCGAACAAGCCACTGGGCTGGCCTCGAAGGTGCTTGAGGCTTTTATAGCAAAAGGCACGCAACAGGGTCTTGTGAGCGCAAGTTCGGGAAGGGTGACGCCCACAGCCGCCGGCCTTGAGTTCTTGGACAGCCTTCTCCTACTCGCCTAAAGCGCTTAGGAGATCTGGCCCGCAAGGTCGGTTACAACATGCCCCAAGCGCTGGCCTCGTCGTTCATACTTTGTTTCTGCCCGCGCTGGGGCGGCGCAGAGGCTAAACGCGGGATGGTTTTCTAGATGAATATAAATCTCTTCAGCGTAGGGCTGCCAATCGGTTGCGATATGCAAAATCCCGCCCGATTGTAGCTTTTCCGCAACCGCGTCTAAAAACACCGCATTAATCAACCGCCTTTTGTGATGCCTTTTTTTATGCCAGGGGTCTGGGAAAAAAATTTGAAAACCCGCGAGACTGCCCGCAGGCAAACTTGGCAAGACCGACCATACATCCGAGTTGAGCACTCGGAGATTGGTCAGGCCTAGATCCGCGGCTTGAATCATCAAATGCCCAACGCCTGGACCATGCACCTCCAATCCAAGGAAATTGCGCTCTGGTGCGTTCGACGCCATTTCTGCTAAGGAATCGCCCATCCCAAACCCCACTTCTAGGGTGAGCGGCTGATCCTTAGGGTAAGCAGATTGCGGCGCGGCAAGCGATGCTTGCTTGAGTTCAAATTGCGGATAGATTTCTTCGAGACCGCGCCGCTGTCCTTTGGACAATCGACCTTGGCGAATGACAAAACTTCGAATAGGTGATCGTTTGGGCTCGATGGGGGTTGTCACTAGGATTCAGCGCGCTAAGCCGAGTCTCGAGTTACTGCCGTCAGCAGACCATAGGCCAAGGCAAGCCACCCTAGGATAAACAAAGCGCCCCCAACCGGCGTCACCGGACCCAACCAGCGCCAACCCAGCAGCGCAAGGCCATACAAGCTACCGGAGAACAAGCAGATCCCCACTGCGAAGCTCCAAGCGGCGGTCATCCAGGGCGTCTTAACGCCGAGTACCAGCATCAAAACACCGACCAGCAACAACCCTAGACTGTGGGTCATCTGATACTGCACAGCGGTTTCAAAGGTTGCTAAACTCCCCGCCGTCAGCTTTCCCTTAAGCGCATGCGCACCAAAAGCACCCAGGACAACGGACACAGCAGCACTCAGAGCACCGAACGTCATCAAAGCATTTAGCATCATCGGTTACTGAATCTGAATATTAAGTCGGAGTTTTTTAAGCGCCGCTTGTTCTAGCTGGCGAACTCGTTCGGCAGAGATGCCGTAGTAGGCTGCTAATTCCTGAAGCGTCACCTTGGGCTCAATGAGCCAGCGCTTGGTCAAGATATCACGCGCCCGCTCGTCTAGCGCCGCAAGACCCGCGCGCAGTTGACCCGTTTCATCTGAGTGGGTATCCAGATGCTCAACGATATTGGCTGGGTCAGAATCAGCTTGTGCCAAAAACTGTGACGGAGACGCGATAAAGGTCTCTTCATCATCGCCCTCAGGTAGTTCAAAAGATTGATCCTGAGCACTCAATCGCCCTTCCATTTGTAGGACAGTTTCAGGCTTAACGCCCAACGCTTCCGCAATATCTTGGACTTCTTGATGCATCAACCAACCTAACCTATTTTTCTGGCTCCGCAGATTAAAGAACAACTTGCGCTGTGCCTTGGTCGTTGCCACCCGAACAATACGCCAATTTCTAAGAATAAATTCGTGAATCTCTGCTTTGATCCAATGCACCGCGAAGGATACTAATCGGACCTGAAATTCTGGATTAAAGCGCTTAACCGCCTTCATCAAACCAACGTTGCCTTCTTGGATTAAGTCGGCCTCAGACAACCCATAACCGGAGTAGCTTCTCGCGATGTAAATCACAAACCTTAGGTTTGCCAAAACCAATTGACGGGCAGCCTCGACATCGCCGAACCCGTGCAGTCGCTCAGCAAGCGCCCGCTCTTCTTCAACGGACAATATCGAGATAGCGTTGACCGCGCGGACATACGCCTCTAGATTCGCGCCAGGGGACTCGATATTGATCGGAATTGGATACGCGCTCATGCTCGTGCTAAACCCTTGATTTCGGGGCCGCAAATTCTACCATCGGGCCCTACCTTGTTACAATGCTACGCTAAACCATCTATTTGGGTTGAATTTGCTTCAAATAACGCCAGACCGACACCCACGACCCTAGGATCCCAAGCAGCGCGCCCAGTGCGAAAAGCCCGATCGATTCTCCAAAGTTCAGGGCCTCCAGCGCAAAATTGCTACGATAGGACTGGGCGAGACGCTCAACCGGGTCCGACAGATATAACAGGCTCGATTGAATGATCAAAAAGGCCAGCAACGCTCCCCCAAACCCCAACCAGAAGCCTCGATAGATGAACGGCCGTTGAACAAAACTGTCTGATCCACCGAAGAGCTTCGTGATTTCAATCTCGCCGCGCTGATTTTCGATGGTTAAGCGCAGCGTGTTACCGATAATAAGAATTACCGCTCCTGAAAAGAGCACCCCCAAAGCGTAGAGCACCCGCTCCAAAATACCCAATATGGCGCTTAATCGTTCTAGCCAAGCCGCATCAAAACTCACTTGGTCAACCCCATCTTGACCTGCTATTTGCTGAGCGAGGAGTTTGATCCCCGCCCCATCACGCTCCCTCGGTACGACTTCGATAATGCCCGGCAGCGGATTTTCTGAAAAAGCATTTAAAACATCCCCAAACCCAGCCAGACTCGAGAACTCCATGAGCGCGGCTTGTTCTGTGATAAGCCGCACTTCTCCCACCGCACTTGATGCTCGGAGCGTTTGCAGCAACGCCTGGGCCGTTTCACTCTCGCTAGGGACCGAGAGATAAACGCTCATAGCCGGCTGGATAACCTGTCGGGTATCGGCCTCGGAGATTTCTCGCAACGCAAGGCTCAACAAAATCGGTAAGGACAAAGCAATGCCAATCACGAGCCAGGTAATCAGCAACGCTCCAGGCTGATTGAGCAACGTGGAAAGCGTACTTCGAAACAGTTGCCGATGATGTCTGGACCAAGCTCTCAGTCGGTCAGCGCGATTGATCTGCCTGATATTTGCACCTGATCCAGTTGCGGACTCGTTCATGGCGATTGGATCCTGCCGGCCTGGAGCTGCAAACGCCGGGCCGGCATAGACTCAACCAATTCCAAATCATGGGTCGCAATCAAAACGGTTACCCCCAGCTGACTGAACTGCAAAAATAAAGACATGATTTCTCGACTCAGATCAGGATCTAAGTTGCCCGTCGGCTCATCCGCGAGCAGCATCGGCGGTCGGTGCACAACAGCCCGAGCGATCCCAACACGTTGTTGCTCACCACCAGACAGGGTTTCAGGCCAATCACCCTCCCGGCCGGTCAAGCCCACTTTAGACAACGCCGCCCGTACCCGACGACCAACCTCCGTCGGCTTCATGCCAGCAATGACTAACGGCAAGGCCACATTGTCGTAAACCCGTCGATCAAACAGCAACTGATGGTTCTGAAACACCACACCAATGCCCTGTCTTAGACCCGGTATTTTTCGCGCTGGCAGCCGACTGATGTTTTGCCCAGCCACGTGAACCTGCCCCCTAGAGCTGCGCTCAACGCCGTTGATCATTTTTAATAAGGTCGATTTGCCCGCGCCTGACGGGCCGGTCAAAAAGACGAACTCCCCTGCCTCGACTGAAAAAGAAACATCGGACAACGCTTCATAGCCGTTTGGGTAGCGCTTGGAGACATGATCAAAAACCAACATCAATCTGCCTCTTGTAAAATCGCGTCGACAAATAATTCGGGATCGAACGGTTTTAAGTCATCCAAGGCCTCACCAATACCAACAAAATGAATCGGCAGGCCCAAGGCTTCCGTCAGCGCGAACACAACACCGCCTTTCGCTGTGCCATCCAATTTCGTTAAAACCAGACCAGTAACCTCAACGTCGGTCATAAACGCCCTCGCTTGAGCAATGGCATTTTGTCCAGTGGTGGCATCGATCACCAAGAGTACGCTGTGCGGCGCCGTCTCGTCTTGCCGGCGAATGACGCGGACAATTTTTTCAAGTTCTTGCATCAAGTTCTTTTTGTTCTGTAACCGGCCAGCAGTATCGGCAATCAGCACATCGAACGCTCTGGATTTGG
>JABGTE010000079.1 GCA_018647445.1 Gammaproteobacteria bacterium | reverse complement strand
TTCAAGATCCGCATATTCCAAACCAGCCCATCTTCGGCCAGGGTTATGGCGCACAATCCAAACAGGTCGACCCGGTGCTTATAATTTTCGGGAATCAACGCTGGGCTGCCCGCACTGCCGATGCTTTCAGCAAGGGCCAGTTGCTCAGTCCAGACATTGCGAGGTCGCTCCTCGTTATAGAACATCGTCGGCAACCCGGTTTGGCTCGTGAGTTCATACAAGCGCGCTTGTCGGTCTTCTCCTGTTACTTTGTCAACACCCATTTGCGGGTGCAGCGCTCGAATGACGGGTATGCCTTTGGCGTAACAGATATTTTTGAGCGCTTCGGCATACAACGCCTGCAGGCCTGGAATGAAGGTGATGCGCGTGCCCTCGGTCATCGCGGCGGCATCTTCGAGCGAGATGAAGTTTGGGGTCTGGGGGGGCTGGTTCTCTGTCACGATATTCCTCGCTTTCGTTTTAGGTCAGTGTCGTTGTTGGTTGCGATACAAATCGGGACGCAGTATACCGCCTCGGGTGTGCTTAAGCGGATTACCAACCCGCGGCCACCTGCGTGCTACAAACTCGCTGCAATCCAGTCGTCAATTTTTCGTTCGAGCACGGGCATCGGCAAGGGCCCACTGCCTAAGATCTGATCGTGAAAATCTCGAATATCAAAGCGATCCTTCAAAGCCTCTTCGGCCTTCGCTCTGATGCGCTGAATCTCCAGCATACCCACTTTATAAGCCGTTGCCTGGGCCGGCATATTGAAATAACGCCGGACCTCGGACCGAACTGTCGCCTCAGGGCGCGGTGAGTTGGTGAGCGCATAGTCAATGGCTTGCGCTTCCGTCCAGCCCTGCGCGTGAATACCGGTATCCACGACCAATCGAATGGTGCGCCAAATCTCACCGGTTAACCGGCCAAAGTACCGATAGGGATCTTGGTAGAACCCATTTCTTTGCCAAGGAATCCTGAATACAAACCCCAGCCTTCGCTAAAGGCCGTAAGGGTTATATCGTCTAAACTTAGGCAATCCCTCTAGTCCTTGTTGAATCGAAATTTGTAAGTGATGGCCAGGCAAGCCTCTGAGCTAAACCCAGTCGGCAACCCAGCGCAACCCTTACGTCTAAATGCGTAGGGCCAGGCCCAATAGACCCCGCAGTTGGCCCGGCTCTAAGGATCCGGTATGCTGCCTCAGCCGTCATCGGGCGCCGCTCAAAAAGGGGCTTCATGCGCTGGCTAAACCCTGACATGACCCACCAATTTCGAACTGAATTACATCATTGAACAATCAAGGACCCCAGAATGTCTGACATCGCATCATTATTTGAACCCATGACCATTCGCGGCATGACCGTGCCAAATCGCATCGTGATGGCGCCCATGACCCGCTCTTTCTCACCGGACGGTATTCCGGGCGAGGATGTTGCAGCCTACTACCAACGACGAGGCGACGCGGATGTCGGACTACTGATCACAGAAGGCACAACCGTCGGCCGCGGCGGAGCCTCAAATGATCCCAGAGTGCCCAACTTCCACGCGGAACAGGCCTTGAAAGGCTGGCAAAATGTTGTTGACGCAACGCATAAAACCCCCGCAAAAATCGGCCCGCAGCTTTGGCATGTGGGCATGATGCGCCAGCCCGGTACTGGTCCGGAACCCGATGCCGCCTCAGACAGCCCGTCCGGTCGCACTCATACCGGCTCGCAAGTGCAGCCCGAACCCACCGAAAGCGAAGTGGCCGATATGGTCATGGCCTACGCCAATGCAGCAGGCGATGCCGCACGCTTGGGGTTTGATTGCGTTGAAATACACGGCGCCCACGGTTATTTAATCGACGAATTTTTTTGGGGTGTGATGAACACCCGCGCCGACAAATACGGCGGCGATTTGGTTGAACGCGCTAAATTCGCTGGAGACGTTATCGCGGAGTGCCGTGCTCAGGTGGGCACGGACATGCCGATCATCTTGCGTTGGTCCCAATGGAAGCAGCAGGACTTCAGTGCGCGCCTGGCAGAAACACCTGCACAACTCGAAGCATTCTTAAAGGTCTTTGTTGATGCAGGCGTCGATGTGCTGCACGCCAGCCAGCGCCGATGGTGGGAAGCAGAATACCCAGAGGTAGATGGTGAGCACGGATTGAACCTCGCAGGCTGGTGTAAAAAGCTTACCGGTCTGCCATCGATCACCGTGGGTTCGGTTGGTCTATCATCTGATTTTATCGGCAGCTTTCAAGGTGAGGCTTCCAAGACCCAGCCGATTGCGCTAGCGGTGGAACGTCTCGCCCGCGGCGAGTTCGATATGATTGCCGTCGGGCGCGCGTTGCTGCAAGACCCTGACTGGGCGCAGAAGATCAAAGAAGGCCGTCATGATGAACTGGCTGATTGGGATTCAGCCTCGTTAGGAACCCTGTACTAAACGGCCTTAACGCTCCCTGCAGGAGGGCCGTTTCGGCCCTTTTTAAGGGGGTAAGCTGCGCTGAAGGTACCTTGCGTCTGCACAGGTATAGACTGCCCGCTCAACCGCCAACAGCCTCTAACGGCTAGCCGGCGCGTTCATATAATCTTTGTAATACGTCATCAGGCCATCTCGAACGCGATAGAGGCCGCAACCTTCTATCTCGCCCGCTGGGGTCTTGGCCGTCCACTGGGCCCAGGCAACGTCCCCGCCGCCGTCGATCTCGCGCACCACAAAACTCGTTTGTTGGGCCCCCATTTCGGCATTCATTTTTTTCATGAATTCGCCAATGGCGGCTTTACCTTCAAAGGTGCCAAAAAACGGATCCACCAAAACGGCGTCTTCCGCAAAGAGCGACACCACTTTGGTGTAGTCGCCTTCATCCTGAATCCGCCAGAATGTTTCAATAATGTCTTTCGCACTGTTCATCACGAACCTCCTTTTACGCCTTGCACGATGATCACCGTTTTTAAAATCACCCTTTTGGGCTGGTTTGTGGGATAAAACCAGCCCTTAAATTCGCCCTAATCGGCGACATCCCCGGGGGGCTCAACGCACCAGCGCATTGATGACTAACAAGCCGATGATGATCACGAGAATCATCACGACCAAAAGCCCGGTATTCTGCGGCCTCAGTCCTTTCGGCAGAACAAACAGGACAATCCAACCGATTGGTCCGAGCACCCCCCCTAACACAGCACCGTTACGCGTCTGGTTGACCAACGAGCCCAAAAGCCCCCCAATCCCGGCACACGCCACAATGCTCACCAGCCAATAAAACCACATCGTTGATTACTCCTGTTGAAGCAAGCGTCCTGATTGATGCCTTACTTTTACCCTGCAGAATGCCCCTGCAGGATGCGAGCCAGGCGCCATCCTGCGTGCCCTAATACTCGCGAAAGCATTTCATCATGACACGCATTACCGCCTAATTGTTGCGCCAGCTGCCATGAAAACCAAATGGGATCCGGTGATCGAGTTGAACGGTGGCAACCGGACCATCATTCACCGCGGCGGCATTCAAAACAACAAGCTCCGAGTTGTTGGTGTCGCTCTTGAAAACGGTCGCCAGCAACCAACCCACGCCCTCTGCCGCACCCTCTGGTTCCGGAACAAAAACCGGCTCCGACACGCCATTGCCAACCCCAGCATCCCAGGTGCGCGTCTTGCCTGAATCGAGATCGATATGGGTAATCTCATGAAACAATCCTTTATCGCCGCGTTGCCGGGTTGAAGCCGCCGCAATATACCCGTGACGATACCGATGCCCGGTATAGCGCTCATCCATGCGCGGAAACTCCGAGGCGACATCGAGCACAGGTTCGCGTTTAACCTCACCGTTTTTAAGATTGATGTGCCAGCGCACAAGTTTGCCTTGGGCATCGGCGTAAGACGGCAAGGTGCCATCCACTAAGGGGAAATTCGGTGCAACCGCAAACTCAATCGTGTCGACGGTAATCTGATCGCCATCGTTCCAGGCATTTTGATAATGAAACACGAAACACAAGGGCCCTTCGATCCAGCGAATTTCCGAAACCGGCGCCCCCCGCTTCAACACCCCAATATGGGTGCCTTTTGCGGCATCAAAGGCGAAGGGTGAGCCAATTTTAGCCGCTCGGGCCATATCGAACGTCAACGGGAATATCGGGAACAACACGTAATCGCGTGTGATCACGAAATCATGCACCATCGCTGGATAAGGCGCTTCAAACTCGTCTGATCTAATGACCGCGCCAGCCTTATCGAGCACATGGTAGGTCATGGTCGGGCTGCCAGCGTATCCCGTCATATAGCCAAAGCCATGAAGCTCACCCGTCTCGGGATCAATTTTAGGATGCGCCGTCATGGCGCCAGAGAGTCTCCGACCGGTTTCGGTGTACCCTTTCGACTCAAGACTCATCGGCGCCAACTCGAAGGGTTTGCTGCCCTCATCTAACGCCAGCAGCTGATTCCCATGCCAAACAATGTGGGTGTTGGCGAGTCCGTTCTCGTTATCCGACGCAAGCTTGCCCGTCTCAGGATCGGGTTTTCTTGCCCGGGAAACGCTATGGCCCTCTGCTAGCTCGGCGATGTGCTTTGGCGTTTGGATCCAACGATTTAAATAATCTACCCGACCCGCATTAAAATGGAACGCATGCACCATGCCGTCGCCGCCAAACCAGTGATAGGGCCCTGTTGGCGCATATTTAGGATTTGGGCCGTTTCGGTAAAGTGATCCCGAGAGGGCTTCAGGGACCACGCCTTCAACCACCAGATCTTGGATCTGCGCCTCGAAGTTGATCGGTGCAAAATTGCCTCTGAGTTGCGGGTGATTTGGAAATGGGGCGGCCATGTCGATTCCTTATAGAGTTCAGCCCAAGAACTATATAAGACGCCGGCGGTGACGAACAGCACCTATGAGTATTCTCCTACCGCGGCCCTAGACCTGCAGCGTAAAATAGGGAGCTGGTAATGTGACCCAAAGCCGCAGGTATGCCACTTTGAGGCACCCCACCCGCTATCTCAGACTACCGATGGTTTAAACCCCGATAAACAGACCGCTTTATCGGTCAGCTTTTGGGAAGGCCGTTGTATCCGATGAGTCCTAAAATTTACGCCTTCAAGGATTTTTCCCCTGTCCGTTTCGGTGTGCCAAACCCGGGCATTGAGAAGCACATAACGAACAGAACAAATTTGCTGCCGCGGGGTCCACCTCATGTCAGAGCATCCATTTTTTTAGTTTGAAGTGGAGACTAAAAATCTAGCCACAATCCGGTTATTGTTACGTCATCACACAACTCGTTAAAAATAGGCGATCAGACTCATGTCACAGAATGTTTTTGTTATCGGTCTCGGCAACATGGGTGCAGCGCTGGCGGGTACACTTCTCGATAAAGGCTATGCCATCACCGTTTGGAACCGGACAGAATCCAGAGCAACCGCGCTCGTCGACGCCGGCGCGACCCTCGCGAAATCAATTGCTGAGGGCATCATCGCCAATGAGGTCATTCTGGTTTGCCTAAACAACTACGAGGATTCTCGAAATTGTTTAAGTGCCTGCTCTGACTTAACCGATAAAACCTTGATTCAGCTCACGACCGGTTCAACGAAGGAGGCAAGCGATCTGCAAGCTTGGGCCACGCAACTTGGTGGACGATACTTAGATGGCGCAATTTTGGCCTATCCAAGCGGCATCGGCAGCCCCAATTGCACGCTTTTAATTGCCGGTCAGGAAGCCGCCTGGTCATCAGCCCAAGACATCATTCTATCGCTTGGCCCTACTAGCCAGTATTTGGGAGATAAAGTAACAGCGCCTGCAACCTTGGATTTCGCTATTATTTTTCCCACGGTGACCTTAAT
The DNA here is from genome assembly GCA_018647445.1 of Gammaproteobacteria bacterium. Taxonomy (GTDB): domain Bacteria; phylum Pseudomonadota; class Gammaproteobacteria; order Pseudomonadales; family Azotimanducaceae; genus UBA9926. Next base: position 878 of record JABGTE010000079.1, on the reverse strand, counting down.
GCTCGCCGTTGTCCAGAGCATTCATGCTTTGGAAGGCACTGGCGTATCAGCAGAGGCCTATGCAGACATGATTAGCCCGCTGTTTGGCAGTGCGGGCAAAAGTATCAAAGAATTAGCGAACAACATTGCCCTAAATGATTTCAGTCAAACAGAGGCCTCCCTAGCTGTTTGGCAAGCAGCATTAGAAAATGCGTCGAATAGTTTTAGACCCGGCCCAAAAAATCTCGATCTCGTCGATGCTGTCTCTCAAATACTCTCCGGCGCTGTAGAGCACGGTTACGGAAATCAGAACCTAGCCGCGGCAATCGAACACATGAGAAGGACCCCGCAAAGGTAATGTCATGTCCTTTTGTGCTCCATCCGCCACCAAGTCAGGACACGGGCATGACATTAGGTTGCTGGCGAGGCCATATTCAGTCCACGTCCTGTCTAGGATTTGATAACATTGGCGTTTCTAGTCGGGTGGACTTAGAAACGCTGATTCGAAAGGTCATCTTCAAGACAGCGCGTTTGTTGAATCAAACCTAAACACTGTTCACAACTCACAACTCACAACTCACAAAAAAAAGGCAGGAAACAATGGGCGATATGGTTACAACAGAATCCGGTTTGCAATACGAAATACTCGCATCAGGTGATGGCGCGACCCCTGGCCCAACGGATACGGTCAGCGCGCACTACCACGGCACCTTTGAAGACGGCCGCGTTTTCGACAGTTCTGTTGAACGTGGACAGCCGATCGATCTACCCGTAAACGGCGTGATCGCAGGTTGGACCGAAGCACTGCAAATGATGCAAGCAGGCGATAAATGGAAGCTAATTGTGCCGCCCGAACTCGGCTACGGCGCCGCTGGTGTGGGTCCAATACCCGGTAATAC
>JABGTE010000172.1 GCA_018647445.1 Gammaproteobacteria bacterium | reverse complement strand
CGGCGTCACCATACGGCCGGCCGGCCAGTCTTTTTGATCAAAGATCATGTGATCCCGAAGCACTTCAGAACGATAAAAAATGGTGCTGGCGCCCTTTGCACAATAACCGTACTTGTGCAGATCCGCAGACAAGGAACAAACTCCCGGCACCCGAAAATCCCAAGGCGGTAAGTCAACGCCATTCATTTCAACAAACGGGGCAATGTATCCGCCAACACACGCATCGACGTGCAGCCAAACGTTACGCGCTGCCGCCAGATTACCGAGATCCGCAATCGGATCAATCAGACCGTACGGAAAACTGGGTGCAGATCCAACCATCATCAAGGTGCTGTCATCGATTTGATCCGCCATAGCCCTCACGTCCGCCAAGTAATCGGGTCGCGTCGCAACCCGCCGGATTTCAACCGACATCAGCGCGGCTGCCTTATCAAAGGCAGGATGCGCGGAATACGGCAGGACCAAGTTAAACGGTTCGGGCTGGCCTTGTGCGCGGGCATAATCTCTCGCAGCTTTCACGGCCATCGTAATCGAGTCAGTACCGCCGGAGGTCATATGACCGACAGCCCCTTCGGGCGCATGCAACAAAGACAGTCCCATACCCACCACCTCGGCTTCCATTTTTTTGAGCGACGGAAAGGCAGCCGGCCCCAAGCCATTTTCAGAGAGATATAACAGATAGCCTTGTTTTTGGACCTCGGTCACATCCTCACCCGCGTTAAACACGTAGACCGCAGTTTTGCCGTCCCGCCATTGCACATCCCCGCGACCGCGCTCGATCATTTCTGTCTTCAAAACTGAGAATGCTGTGCCGTGCTCCGGCATACCTTGCATCATGGCGTCGCCTCTTAATTTGTTTAACTTCGATTACGACATAATAGCCACAACAGGAAGGACCCAGCTACCCCATGACCCGCCATCAGCTCGATTGCGCTCTGGCGTCTAAAACCGCGGCTAGGAATCTGCCGTCGAATCGATTAGCGTACTGGAAAAGCAATTAAGGCCTCAGCATGACAGTCTGGTCAAATTTTACCTCGAACGAAATCACTCGCCAGCCTTTACTCTTAATAGCCGCGTGCGTCGGCGTCATTTGCAGTTCGATTGTGCTGCCGTTTTATACCATGGGATTATTCGTGGTCCCGGTTACTCAAGAGTTCGGGTGGTCTCGATCTGAATTTCAATTATCGCTTCTGTTCAGCACTGGCATGGGGGTGCTCACGTCCCCCCTCATCGGTTTACTCATTCATCGCCACGGCGCCCGAATTGTTGCCCTCTTTGGGCTGGCGGGCTTGAGTCTGGCTTTTTTAATACCCGCCTTCACAACCGGGCAGCTTTGGCAATTTTATGCCGCCTACGCTGCAATGGCGCTTTTGGGCGCCGGCACGATTCCAGTCACCTGGACCACGGCTGTCACCACCAACTTTCATCGTCAGCGCGGTTTAGCACTCGGGTTGGTACTCAGCGGCACGGGACTCTGCGCGGTGCTGGTGCCACCCGCAATCGCTTGGGTGTTAACCCATTACGGCTGGCGAGTGGGCTATCTGACGCTAGCGCTCCTGCCCGTGGTTGTAGCCTGGCCATTGGTTTTTTTCTACTTCAAACCCGGTCAAACCACAAAATCGGAAGACCCAGCAACGCCCAAGGACGATTGGGGTTTGACGCTGACCGAGGCGGTTTCAGGGTACCGATTTTGGGTGCTGCTCGCTTCAATCTTTCTGGTCTATATCGCGCAATCGGGTCTAGTCCCCAATATGATCCCAGCGCTCACCGATACGGGTATCTCTTCAGTCGACGCAGCACGAACGATCAGTTTGTTTGGCACGGCTGTGATCGTTGGCCGTTTGGTCATCGGATTCTGCGTGGACCGATTCTGGGCACCCGGTGTTGCTGCCATCGCAATCTCGCTGCCGATTGTAGGCTGCCTTTTGCTCTGGTCGGATTTAACCCTGGCTAATGCACAGATTGCAGCGATTTTATTGGGCTTCGCCGCGGGTGCAGAACTGGATTTAATGGCATTCCTTGCCGCGACCTACTTTGGCCCAAGGCATTATGCCAAGATCTATGGGTTTTTGTATGCCGGGCTCGCATCGGCATCCGGCATTGCCCCCGCCCTCTTTGCAGAGCTTTATGAGATCACCCAAAGTTATCGCACCGGATTTGCATTGGGCGCCGGCGCATTTACCGGTTCCGTAATCCTAGTCTTGCTGCTCGGCCGATACCCGAGCAGCGACCAACCTAAGCGCTAACTTCAGCGTCAAACCACTGCCGAAGTACGAACTTTTGGACCTTGGTCGCAGACATTGGCCAGTCCTGGACGACTCGAACATGACGCGGGATTTTAAAACTCGCGATCTTGCCTTGGCAATATTCAATGACTTCGTCTTCCGTGACCTGCTGCCCGTCATGACATTCAATGTAGGCAGCAGCAACTTCAGACAAACGGTCATCCGCCACGCCGATGACCTGGGCCATTTTAACGCTCGGATGTTTTGAGATGAGGGATTCTATCTCGATCGCGGCGACATTTTCACCGCCCACTTTTAACATGTCTTTGATTCTACCGTGGAACTCGATCTCACCGGTTGCCCGCATCACGCAGAGATCGCCCGTTCGGAACCAACCATCCTTAAAGGCTTCCTCGTTCTTTTCTGGAGATTTGTAATAACCCTTAAAGATGGCATAGCCCCGAAGCCAAATCTCTCCACGTTCCCCAGGCAAGCAGGGCTCCTCAGTTTCCGGATGCATGATCTTTGCTTCCAAGCCCGGCATCGGTTTACCGCAGGTCGTCACGCGACTTTCAAGCGTTTCATCGGGGTGGTTAAACGCAAGAACCCCCCCAGCCTCAGTCAGACCATAGGCACCGGTTTGTATAGACTGGGGGAAAGCCGCTTGAAACTGCCGAAGCACGTCCGGCGGCGCAACATTATTCAATCGCTTGATCGAGGAGAGATCCCGGGTTTCAAAATCTGGGTGAGCGATCAGTGCCGCCGTGACCGTTGGGAAGGACGGAAACGCAACGGTCGCCCGTTCGGCCTCCAGCATGGCAAGGCTTTCACCCGCGTCCATATGAACCATGGATAACAAGGCAGCCCCGGCATTAATACAGCACAGCATCGGTAAAATCGACGCCATATGGAACATCGGTAGCGGCGCCCAAAACCGGTCTTGATCGGTCAAGAAATAGCGGCTCTGATTCATGTTGATCCCATTTTGAACCAACATATTATGATGCAGCGGACACCCTTTAGGATTTGCCGTGGTGCCTGAGGTATACATCATAATCGCCGGATCATCTGACGAAACATCGCGCAAAGTTTCGAGCACGGCCGATTCATCAACATTAACAGACGCGGCTTCAAAGTCAGTTTGGGTCATAAAGCCTTCGCGCTGCCCCCCCAACATCACCATTGCCTCGAGCCCCTCAGGTTTTGAGAGCGCAGCCGCCTCGAGTAAGAGCCGCCCGAAGTCTGCGTACTCGCTTATCAAATCGTGGGTGACGATGAGTTTCAGTTCAGCATTGCTCACAACATAGGCCAGTTCATCCGGCTTGTAGCGCGCATTCATTGGCACGGCGATGGCGCCCAAACATTGCAAACCCAATAAGCACTCGATGTATTCCGGGCAATTGGCCATCAGCAAGCCAACATGATCACCGGGAACAATGCCACAGGCTTTAAAGCTGGCCGCGCGCGATAGCATGGCTGATTTCATCGTCGCATAAGAGTGTCGATAATCTGGAAAGATTAGAAAATCCGCATCAGGCCAACGCGCCGCAGCCGTTAAAAAATAATCCCCAATCGTGGAGTTTTGTTCAGCATTCATAGTCTTGACACATGTATAAGCGAGCCCAAAGCATAAGCGCTCAGAGTGGCAATTACGAGGCCTAGCCTCTCACAAGGCTCGAGCTGCCCGGATCCTTGTCCTTCACACGATCAGATCGGCCGGCACGCCCTTCAGTAGACATACGAAGCCCGGCATTTGGTAAGATCTGATGATCGCAAGCTGTCAAGCAGCCGATATAAACGGACGCTCATTCCCGATTACGCGACAATGATCAAGGACCTTCTTATGAAATTTAGCTTCTGGCCTAGACCAACCCATCCATTTGCCACCACTTTAAATCTTGCACATCACGTCGAGAAAACGGGATGGGATGGCTTTTGGTTGGCAGATCACTTTATGCCGAACGCAGAAGACACCAGCGCGCCCTGGCCTGAGGCATTTACAACCCTTGCAGCAATCGCCGCGAGCGTGCCACGAATTCGGCTTGGCTCATTGGTTGCCGGGAACACCTACCGTCACCCCGCGGTGCTCGCAAAAATGGCGGCAACAATTGATCATATTTGTGAAGGCCGAATGGTTTTGGGTCTCGGAGCCGGTTGGCAGGAAAATGAGCACCTTAAATATGGTCTTCCCTTTTATGACGTCCCTGAACGCCTGGCACGGCTCGAAGAGGCCTGCCAAGTGATCAAGCAACTTTATGGACAGGCGGATAGCGATTTTTCAGGCCGGTTTTATCAATTAACCGATGCACCCCTTGAACCCAAACCATTGCAAACGCCGCTGCCTTTATTGATCGGCGGCGGCGGCGAAAAAGTCACCTTAAGAATAACCGCTCAATATGCGGACGAATGGAATGTCTGGGGTACGGTTGCCACCCTTAAACATAAACTGACTGTCCTAGATGCGCACTGCAAGCAACTGGGGCGAGATCCAAGCACCTTAAAGCGAACCGCGGTTGCCTTGGTGTTTTTAACAGATGATGCTGCCTTCGCCGAAAAAATGCGCGGCAACACTCAGGCGAGCATCGCAGGCTCGGTTCAAGCACTCCAGGATACGATCGGCGCCTACTCTGATCTTGGCGTCGATGAATTCATTGTCCCAGACTTTAACCTGGGTAATGACGCAACAGAGACCTTAGATCGCCTGATCAATGAGGTCTTTGCGCCATTTCACTGAGTTGGGCTTTTATAGATAACCCCTGAAGGATTGCAGTGAGACAATCTGAACTGCGGCCCTTCTCGGCGAAGCGCTTTTAATTCGCCAAGGGCTTTTTATCCCGCTAGGGGCTTTTAATTCGCTAAGGGCTTTTTATCCCGCTAAGGGCTTTTAATTCGCTAAGGGCTTTTTATCCCGCTAAGGGCTTTTTATCCCGCTAAGGGCTTTTTATCCCGCTAAGGGCTTATATATCGCGAAGGGCTTATCTCTCTCGAAGGGCGCTTTGGCGCGCCACCACCCGCCATCTACGAAAAAGGTCCGTGCGTCTTACTTTAAAGAATCCGCAACCCGACAGTAATGAGGATTTTAATGAGGTCCTATGATTTGCGATTACAGCAGCAAAAGCCTATAAAAGTCGTCTACCCAGAACTTGAGAAGATTATGGCGTTAAGAATTCCGGCACTGCTGTGCCTGCTTCTAATACTCGCGGCCTGTGATTCTAGGGTCCATGAGGAAACCCGGCGCACAACCAGTTACGGGCCCGTCATTGGCACTCAGGAAGGTAGTCTTTCAATCTGGCGGCAGATCCCCTTTGCACAACCCCCGATCGGGGCGTTGCGATGGCGCGCTCCCCTTCCGCCCTTACCATGGACGGAAACCCTGACCGCACTTGAAGAGGCACCCGCGTGTTTTCAACGCGGTTGGTTTCAAGGCGATAACGAGGATCCGTTTAGCGGCGCCGAAGACTGCCTCTACCTTAATATTTGGGCGCCAACGCGAACTGCCTCTGATCAAGCCTTACCGGTAATGGTTTGGATCCACGGCGGCGCCAACACATTGGGTTCTGCCGCCACCTACAATCCTCGTCATCTGGTTGAGGAGCAGTCCGTGATCGTTGTCACCATTGCATATCGTCTTGCCTCACTCGGCTGGTTTCGCCATCCATCGCTTCGAGCGAGCCCCACAACCGCAATGGATGATTCCGGCAATTTTGGCACTCTCGACACAATCGCAGCCCTACAGTTTGTGCAAGACAATATCGCCGAGTTTGGTGGTGACCCAAGCAACGTCACGATTTTTGGCGAATCCGCTGGCGGACATAATGTCGCAGCCCTCCTCGCGTCCCCCCTGGCTGACGGGCTATTTCAAAAAGCCATTATCCAAAGTGGGATTGTCTCTGTCGCCAGTCTCAGCGAGGCCGAGAACGATTATCCTAGCGATGGCGTATCGGGCACGATAAGCAGTCAAGAAATGCTCTATCAGTTGTTGATCAACGAAGGCATCGCGGAAGACTTAGTCGGCGCAAAGCAGCATCTCGCCAATCTTTCGACCTCAGAAATAGCAGACTACCTACGAGCGCAGACACCTACAAATCTGCTAAAAGCAGAGCAAGCCGCTAAACCTCTAAAATTAGGTATGACTCGAGTATTCCCAGATGGTGTGGTGGTTCGCTCTGATGGCATCGTCGGCGCACTCAAGGATCCTGCACGCACTAAGATTCCCGTTCTAGTAGGAACCAATCGTGATGAAACGAAGCTGTTTAATGCTATGGACCCACATTTGGTGGAATGGGGTCAACCCGATGGCCTCTGGTCCTTCATTGATCGGATGCCGCTGGCCATTAAGAACCCAGATTATTATGAGGCGATGAGTGAATACGGCAGTGGTTTCTGGAAGCTTAGAGCAACCGATGACGTCGCACGTAGCCTAACCCAAAGCCAGCAGACCGTATTCGCTTATCGCTTCGATTGGGATGAATTACCAACCATTCAAGACCTAAACTACGCCGATCTATTAGGCGCAGGTCATGCGATGGAACTACTCTTCTTATTCCCAGCTGCTATGGAGCAAACCTTAGTATCAAAATTTGTGATTGGAGATGGCGCCGAGGCCGCGGCTCGCTTGTCCCAGCAAATGCGAAACTACTGGGCCGCCTTTGCTTACACCGGGGACCCGAACCTCGGACTTCCAACCCCGCAACCCACCTGGCCGGTCTGGCAAGAAGCCGGTGGGGTCGAACGTTTCCTGATTCTGGACAGCGATAACGACCAAGGGGTTGTCGACAGTGCAGCCGCACTGACCTTAAAAGCTTTACTCGCCAAGCTTGAGCAAGACACTCGCTTTGATCTAATGGGACGCTGCCAAGCGCTTTACGGCCTCACCTATCGAAATGGCGACAGCATCGACCCTAGCGCCTGGGAGACGTTTGCAGCAGGACAATGCTTGGATCGAGATTATCAATCCGTTACGCAGTTACTTGAGCGCTAAAGACGCTGGCCTCATTGAGGCTAATAACCTTTGAAATTTGGCGCGCGTTTGTTTAAGAACGCGTCAATACCCTCTTGCTTGTCCTGAGTTTGCAATAAAGCGCTTTGAGCAAACTTCTCCATTGCCAAGGCCGAAGCCGAACTGCCTTCAAGCCCCTGCTGGACCATCACTTTCATGAAATGTGGCACAAAGGGGGCAAATCCCGCCAGGTGATCGGCCATTTTAGTGACCTCCGCAACCAACGCACTCGATTCAACAACCCGTGTAACCAGCCCAATTTGTAACGCACGCTCTGCGGCAATGGGCTCGCCCATTAGCAACATCTCCAACGCCCAGCCTTTACCGATGAGACGAGGCAATCGCGCCGTCGCACCCCCTCCAGGGATAATGCCAAGCTTGCCTTCAGGCGTTCCAAAGCGACTACTTGGCGAACACACTCTGAGATCACAGCCTAAGGCCACCTCAAGACCACCTCCCATGCAAATACCGTCGATGGCTGCAATGGTGACCTTCGGTAATGCTTCAAGCTTAGCCGCGAGCCCTTGCACAATGGGCTCCATACCTTTTTTCAAATCCCGATCGGCCACCTCATTCAAGTCAGACCCGGCCGCAAAAGCACGGCCGCCTGAACCCCAAAAGCTGATCACCCGAATATCGTCCTCGTTCGCCAGCAGATCAACAGCCCGATTGAGCTCCTCGAGAACCTGCAACGAAATAGCATTGTGTTTCTCGGGTCGATCAATAGTGATCAAGCCCAAGGGAGCGCGTCGTTCTAAACGAATCGTTTCAAAATCAGACATGAGGGACTTTTAAACTCAGCTATTCTTAACGCGCCCGAGCTTAGCGCAAGCTGCCAGGAGTTGCCAGACAGACCCTTGTCGCCTGCACCGCTGTTCAGCCAGGCATACCGCGCGTTTTAAAGAGAGCGGCCGAGCGTCCTAGGGCCATGCCACAACCGAGACAAGGCCATAAGCGTTTGTTCTGCCAGCTTTGCACGTGATTCAGACGCGTTACCGAGTTTGACAGGTTAAAAATTTTCCGGAGCTTGTACGGCTTCCAAACCCATATACCCCCAACAAACCAAACCGGTTGCATCTTCGGCGCAGCTATAATTGCCACCAACACTCACCTGTTTCGGATTATCCAAGGTGGGCACATCCAGCTGGCCTTGGGAATTCTTGCCCCAGCACTGAACACCTGATTCGTCTAGGGCACAGGTATGTTCATAGCCAACACTGACATCAGTCGGTCGCACCAAAGGCAGCGCCTGGGCTTGATCGTGCTCATCATCGCCCCAACAAACAACGCCCGTATCATCGACAACACAATTATGGTTACCCAGCCCGCTGCTGAGGTATTGCGGATTCACGAGCTCGGGAACATCTATTTGACCATAGGCATTTGATCCCCAACAATGCACTCCGTCATCATCCAGTGCACAACTGTGATAAAGACCTGCTGTAACCTGTCTGGGATTACGCAAGGTCGATGGCACATCCGTTTGACCGTTGAAGTTCCAACCCCAGCAATCAACCGTCGCACCATCCAGCAAGCAAGCATGTCGACCACCAGTTGCGATTTGAATCGGATTAATGGTGAAGGGCGCATTGGCTTGATTTCGGGAATTATCACCCCAACAAACCACCCCTTCATCAGCGATTGCACAACTAAAATCAAATCCCGTACTGACTTGCCGTGGATTTGTGAGCGCGGGCGGGGTTATTTGGCCTGCATCATTATCACCGAAACACTCAATGGCGCCGGTCTTTAAATAACAACTGTGGGTACTGCCCGTACTGATGACCACACCGCTTTGGGTGACAGCGCGCAGTACCGGCAGGTCATCTGCATAATCTAGGGGACCTTTTTCCTCGATGAGCACCGGGCGCGGCCGCTTAAAATAATCATACAAACTCACCGTTTCGGGCTTAGATGGCGCGACAGTGCCACCCATAAAAGCCATCACGTTATCGTCATTCAAATAACTGCGTTTGCGACCCCAACAGACCAAACCCTCGTCACCCACAGCGCAGCTATGGCCACTGCCTAAGGCCAACATTCTGGGGTTTTTAATATCGGGCACCAACAACTGATTTTGGTTACCAAACCCCCAACACTTAACCTTACCAGAGGTGATGACGCAGCTATGTAGACCGCCAACCCCAATATCCGTGATCTCGACAAAAGGTGGCGCGCTGCTTTCGCCAAAGTCACTCGGTCCCCAGCAGGTCATTCCATCTCGACTCGCAGCGCAAGCATGGGTACTCACTCGCAAGACCTCTAACCCTTCGTATGTCGGCGGATCAAGCGTGCCATCATGGTCAGCGCCCCAACACTGCACCCCCTCGACCGAGATCGCGCAGCTAAAGTCGTCGCCTGCCGCAAGCGCCGTAACACTCGCAAGTTTTGGCACGTTCAGCTGGCCATAGTCATTCAGTCCCCAACAACGCACCCCTTCATCGTCCAAGGCGCAAGCGTGGCGGCTGCCAACCGAGACCTTAACGGGGTTGACCAGCTTTGGGATGTCCAAAAGGCCATCTGATTGCCGTCCCCAGCAATTTAACCCAGCATCGGAGATCGCACACACCGTACCGCGCGCACCGGCGCTGAGCGCTCGGGCGCCAGTGAGCAGTGGGACATCGAGTTGGCCCACAGTGTTTTCACCACCACACTCGACGGCACCGTTCTCGATCACGCAGGTGTAATTGTTCCCTGCACTTACATGACTAATCTCCCCAAAACTGTCAGGCACACAAGCGATCAAGATAAGGGGCAGCAGGCACTGCTTCGATAAAAGAGTTCTAAGCTGTTTAATCATCTGTTCCCTAACATTTTGAATTCAGGACTGAAGGTCCAAGGTGCTCGCTATTTTGGTTTAGCCGCCCGTTAACACGTCTGTTATCGCTTAAGGCCAAGATACGCCCTTGATTCACGACACTTTTTTAGTCTTGACGAGACTGCTAATTCAAGCCACATTTAACCATGCCGATTTCATTGACACCACAGCAAAATCACGCTGGCGACCCGGACCTGGCGGCTCAGGGATTTGGTCGATTAAGTCCTAATTCCGCTCTTCAGTTTGATGTAAGAACTCAATCTCAACTCGCTGCCGAACATTTCGAGCAGTGGGGCTATGTTGTACTCAGAGGGGCTCTTGGGACGCCAGAAATTGAGGCTTTGAATCAATTTTTTGAAGACAGCCAGCGACAACGTCCAGATTTATGGGGCTTAGGGGAAAAACGTAAACCGCATCATCGAAACCAAGGCTTGATTCTAAGCCAACCATTACTCGACTTTCCGGAACTCGATCAGTATCTGCAACATCCCGGAAGTTTTCCTTTGATTGCCTCGCTCCTAGGCGGCATTGAGCACGTACGTTGGAGCGAGTTTAATTTCAGAGAAACTCCGCGGAACGCGGGTCTGGGTACGATGAACTTTCACCACGATGCGGTGTTACCCGATCGTCATTTGCGTTCGCCGTACTTACCTTGCGATTACCTGTGCAGTATTCACTATTTAACGCCAGTCACCGATCTCAGTCCCGCCTTTTGTGTGGTACCGGGTAGCCATCGGTTTGAATCGCTTCAAGCGGCCTATCAGGCGTTGGGCACGGATTACACTGAGCAACCTATCCGTGGCCCGGCAGGCACCTGTATCCTATACGACACGGCTTTGTTTCATACCCGACTTGATGGCAACGGACGCGAAGGACGCCGAACTTGGCACCAATATCACGCCAGAGGCGGGTTTTTGAGCAGCAGTTTGCCTACGACATCGCGTTATATCAGAGCCCCCAGCCCATCACTGACCGATTGGAACCTCATTCCGCAGCGTTTG
>JABGTE010000128.1 GCA_018647445.1 Gammaproteobacteria bacterium | reverse complement strand
CGTTAATTGTGACAGCGATATCAGCGTGAGGATTGCAGCCAGAGCAATATAAACAGATACCCAAAAGATACCAAAGTTGTTCCACAACAATACCGCAATGGTTGGCGCCAAGGCGCCACCGACAATCGCGCCAAGCTGGTATCCGAGCGACGCGCCAGAGTAGCGTACCTCAGTGCTGAACAATTCCGTGAAGAAAGCTGCCTGTGGGCCGTACTGCATCCCCAGAAAAACAAGCCCCATGGTGACCGCGACACAAATCAATATAGGATCCCCCGTGTCAATCAGCGGGAACAAAGCAAAACCCCAAAGCCCGGTCAAGATCGCGCCCCACCGATAGACGGTTTTACGACCCAAACGATCTGATAATCCTGAAAAATAAAATTGCGATGGCACCATAATCGCTGCCGCCACTAAAACGGCCGTCAACATCATGTCCCGAGACAGGGTAACCGTTGGCGAATTAACGCCATATGCCACAACAAACGCAATCAATATGTAAAACGTCACTTGAATCGACAAGAAAGCGCCAGCCGCCAGCACGATCCGCTTTGGGTAGCGCCGCAGCACTTCAATAACCGGGGACTTTACGACGGTGGTTTGCTGCGCCGTATCCGTTGGCACTTGATTGGCAGCAAGTGCTTTAAACGCGGGTGTATCTTCTAGTTTTAGTTGCACGTACATCGAGATCAAAATTAGGACAAAACTGGCGATAAAGGGCAAACGCCAACCCCAGTCCATAAAATCGGCTTCAGACAAACTGGCGCTCACGCCGAGAAAAGCGAGGTTGGCGAGAATGACGCCGACCGGGGCGCCAGCCTGAGCATAAGCGCCGTACCAGCCTCGTTGATCCTTCGGCGCGCTCTCCGTCACCAGCAACATGGCCCCGCCCCACTGACCTCCGATCGTGAGACCTTGGACAAATCGCAGCACCACCAGCAACAGCGGCGCCATCACGCCGATCGACTGATAGGTCGGCAAAAAGCCAATCAAGGTCGTCGCAACCCCCATCATCATCAGCGCAACCACCAACGTTTTCTTGCGGCCCACCCGGTCGCCAAAATGGCCAAAAATGGCCCCGCCCAGCGGTCTTGCTAAAAACCCCACCGCAAAGGTGCTAAAGGATGCAATCAGAACGACCATGGTCGGTAGATCTTGCGGAAAAAAAGCTTTCGGAAAAATCACTGCAGCCGCGGTGCCATAAAGGAAAAAGTCATACCACTCGATGCTCGTTCCAGAGAGCGACGTCAGTGCGACCTTGCGCATATCTTTGGTTTTTTCTTGACTCATAGATCCCCCTTTCCAAGTTCTAAGTTACCTTTCGCTAAATTTAACCGCAAAAGGTCGTTAGCGCCTTCCACCAATCGTAAGGCGCGCACCCGGCGATAGAGCGCTTCTAATGGATGTCCGACGACTAAGGCTTGCCCGCCCACTAACTGCACGGCCCAATCAATAATCGTTCCGGCTACTTCCGTGCAAAATACTTTTGCAGCGATCACCTCGTTAACGCTGTTATCGGGGCCATCTGCCCGTCGCGCCGCCCGATACAAGACACTTCGACCAGCGAATGCTTGAATCCGGAGCTCAGCGTATCGCAGCCGAACGCCCTCTTTATCGCCAAGCGTTCCCCCTGTCCGATGGGGCGCCAATAAGTGCTGGTTCAGAAAGCCTAGCGCCCACAGGCTCATGCCCATCGCCTCCGCCGCAACCATCAATCGCACATTACCAATATTGGCCAGCGCGCGCGGCATGCCTTCGCCGAGTTTGCCGATCATATGCCAGCTTGGGACCTTCACCGCCTCAAACCGAAAGGCTGCATGGCCACCACCTTCCATCGAGGTAAACGTGTCGTCCAAAATGACACCATCCGCCTCACGGTCGACGACCACCATCGCCGTGCCTAACTTCGCGCCAGTTGGGTCTTCGACGTTGACCAGAATTGACAGGAAATCTGCCGTATCACCGCCAGTGACATAGGATTTTTGACCATTTAGCGTGAGTTCATCCTTTGCCAAGACAGCCCAAGTTGGGCGAAGCGCGTTATCTGGCTCGGTAAAACCAAATGCCCCTCGTTTTTCGCCTGCCATGACCGGTTTTAAAAATTGGCTCGCCAATTCACCCGTCGCTTCATGCAAGATGCCAGGCCCAGGGCCAAAAACAAATCGGGTGAGTTCCGAATTCGCACTCGCCCAGTATTCTCGAAGCATCGTGAGCTCTAAGGCCCCTGCCGGGGCGCCGCCAAAGGCTTCAGGCTGCGTCTTATAGAAAAAACCCACCCGCTTCGACGCCGCTCGGACTTCGGCACCCAGCGCAGCGAGCGGTTCGCCATGCCTCATCCGCTCGCTGCGTGGCAGAATTTCCTGCGCAACAAAGCCTTCGGCCTGCTTCAGAACGGCTAAGAAATTATTCGGTAGTTGTTCTGGCATCAACAGTCCTTACTTTCATCAGAAATTAAATTTTTGAAGCAATCATCCAAACCCTGATGCATTCCCGCAATTCAGGATTCAATTTAGCGTTTTTTCGACGGCTACACGACTTTGTACACGACTTAAGACTTTAGAATTTGGTATATTCATCTTTTTCTCACAGCGAGCGTCTAAATGAAAGTTGCCATTGGTATTGGAAGCGCCTACTACAACGGCGATGACTGGCATGAATTGGTCGATTACACCGTCGCCGCCGACTCAATGGGCGTCGATTACGTCTGGTCGGCCGAGGCCTGGGGCATGGATGCAATTGTGCCGCTTGCTTATCTTGCGGCCAAGACGCAGCACATCAAGTTGGGCACGGGCATTATGCAAATTAGCTCCCGCGTGCCTCCTATGATCGCGATGACCGCTCAAAGTCTCAGAACGGTCTCTAATAACCGATTCGTTCTGGGTTTGGGCGTCTCTGGCCCCCAAGTGGTCGAAGGGTTGCACGGCGCGTCATTTGCCAAGCCCCTGTCAAGGTTGCGTGAGTGCGTCGATATTATCAAGCTGGGCCTTGCCAGTGAGCGTATCGCTTATGAGGGTAAGCACTACGTGTTGCCAAGACCTGGCGGTGAAGGCAAACCTATTAGATTGTCTCAACCGCCGCAGGCCGATCTACCCATCTATCTAGCAACCCTTGGCCCAAAAGCGATGGAAATGACGGGCGAGCTTGCCAATGGCTGGCTGGGCACGTCGTTTATGCCAGAACAAGCCGATATATTTTTGGCGCCGCTCCTACGGGGTCTCGCAAAATCCGGCCGAACGCTTGCCGATATCGACGTACAAGTGGGCGGAAGTTTAGAAATTGATGATGATGTTGAGCGTCTAATCGAAGCCCGACGACCCGCTATGGCCTTTACCCTAGGCGGGATGGGTTCGGCAAAGACCAATTTTTATAATGATGCGTTTAAACGCGCTGGTTACGCAGAGGCTGCCGAGGAAGTTCAAGCGCTGTGGGTGAGCGGCGATAAAGAAGCAGCGATTCGCGCGGTGCCCGATGAAATGGTCCTTAAAACGAATCTGATCGGGACTCGAGAGATGATTGTTGAGAGAATAAAGGCCTATGCCGCCGCCGGTGTCACAACCCTACGCATCAGCACCTCTGGTCGAAACTGGCGAGAACGAACTGAGACACTCGCTGAAGCGACAGATTTAATTCATTCTATTCAGTAGTCCCCCGCCAGGGACCCGTCAACGAACGTTGATTAAATAGGAACAATCCCCATGCAACAATGCGCCTTCTGTGAAGCCGACGTCATCGCACCGATGTATTACACGACACCAGAGATAAAGGAACTGCATCAACCTTATGCCGGTCTACCCCGGGAGGTGTATTGCAGTGCTGAATGCAGTACGCAACGCTTTGAGGCTCTATTACAACGGGCGGCATCCGCTGACGCCTAAAGACCTTGCTGACTCAGGCGAGCCAGTCTACAAAAAGCAGGAGGAGCCATGAATCGCTGGCAAATCGGAGACGTCCGGATTACCCGTATTGTTGAGATGGAAGTTGTAGGCGGTACCCGGTTCATCTTACCTCAGGCAACACCCGAAGCCGTCTCACCAATGCAATGGCTGGTGCCGCATTTTGCGACGCCCGAGGGCAAGCTCATCATGAGCGTGCATGCCCTCGTCATCGAAACGCCCGGCCGACTCATGTTGGTCGACACCTGCATCGGTAATGATAAAGTTCGATCGATCCCCAACTGGCACCAACTGTCGTTACCCTTTTTAGAAGACCTAGCAAAGGCGGGTTATGAACCCGATCAATTCGACACCATCATGTGCACTCATCTCCACGTTGATCATGTTGGTTGGAATACTCGCTTGATCGATGGCGTCTGGGTCCCAACCTTCAAAAATGCGCGCTACCTCATTGGTAAAACAGAATACGAGCATTGGCAAACAGCAGACGCAAGCGACTTGAATGACGGCACTTTCGAAGACTCGGTGCAGCCGGTTATGGACGCCGGACTGATGGACCTGGTTGCAGCCGATCATCAGGTGTCCGATGAAGTCAGTTTCGTCGCAACACCCGGGCATACGCCAGGCCACGTAAGTATCTTAATCCGCTCTCAAGGAAAACAGGCGCTCATCACTGGCGATTGCATTCACCACCCTTGCCAAATTGAGCAAACCCAATGGTCAAGCAGCGCCGACTTCGATGCCAGCGCGGCGATTGCAACCCGAGAAGATCTTTTATCTGCCTACGCGGATCAGCCGACTCTCATCATTGGCACCCACTTTGCTACCCCCACAGCGGGGTATCTGCGATCAACCGAAACGGGTCATTACCTAGATACGACCATCGCGCAGCACGACTAAGCCCTTTCATGTATCATCGAGCCTCGAAATTAAGGCTTGAACACCATGCTTGAGTACCCCTTCAACGAAATTCCCGCGCCCGGCAAAACGATTGAGGTTGCCCCAGGCGTGTTCTGGCTGCGCATGCCGCTGCCAATGTCTCTGGATCACATTAACCTCTATCTGTTGGAAAGTGAGACGGGCTGGACCGTGGTCGACACGGGAATCCGCGGCCAAGCAACAAAAGACCTGTGGTTGACAATTTTTGAAGACTGTCTGGGCGGTAAACCCGTCGAGCAAATCATCTGCACCCATATGCATCCGGACCACACAGGACAAGCTGGGTTTATTTCAGAACACTTCCGAGTGCCGTTACTGATGAGCTATGGCGAGTATTATCAAGCGCGCATGATGCACTACTCGATGCAGGAAAAAGGCTCATGGCACATGTCGGACTTTTTCCTGCGTGGCGGAATCTCCCAAACCTTGATGGATGCGATGAGTGAAGCCAGAAGTCAATTTGCGCCTGAAGCCGATGATCTACCAATGCCAAAAAGTTATCAGCGTTTGCGCGATGGCGATCAGTTGCGCATCGGCGCGATTACCTGGGAGGTCATTGTCGGCAGTGGCCACTCCCCGGAACACGTTTGTCTATACTCTAAAACCAACCGCCTCTTATTATCGGGCGATCAAATTCTGCCGATTATTACTAGCAACGTGTCGGTTCACCCCACAGAACCTGAAGCCGATCCGATGACCGATTGGTTAACCTCACATCAAAAATTTAAAACATTGATTCCTGATGAAACGCTGATCTTGCCGGCTCACAACAATCCTTTTTACGGCGCAAGCGAACGACTCGATGAGCTGACCGCACACCATGAGCACCGGATGCAGATCGTTTTGGATGGCTGCAAAACCCCGACCGTTGCTGTTGACCTGCTGCCGGCCTTGTTCGAACGAAAATTAGAAAACCACACGCTGTTTATGGCGCTTGGCGAGGGCATCGCCCACATCCATTGCCTAATGACCCGGGGCAAAATAAAGCGAGAGTTAGACGGCGCGGTCTATCGATACACGACGTTATGACCGGGCGCGCCATCTTTTGATCTGGAGGTACGTCGCTTAACAATTTAAAAACGCATAGCCTGCATAGACCCATTGCCTGTGTTTGACCCGCAAAGCCTCGTGCGGCATCAGGGTCAGCTGACAAGACTGCAATCATCGCTAAGCGGGCCTTAAGACAACGCCCCTTCCGGCACCGCATCCTCAAAAAAACAGGTGTCAATGCTGCGCCGTGTCGGCGTGCCAAATCGGCCTTTCGGCCACCCAATCGGAATGAGGGCAATGCTCGGCGTTCTAACGGGGTCCAATCCTAGAAAGCGATCAATCGCCTCGCCATGAGCTCTGTGCGCCGTGGTCAATGATGCGCCCAAACCCACTGCCCGACACGCTAGCAAAACATTCTGAATCGCTGGAAATAGCGCCTGACTTTGAGGTTGACCACGCCGGGTCCAACCGGCTACAAATAAATGCACAGGCGCTTCATGGAGGTGCTCTGCCAAATAAATGGCCGCCTTCATATTACGCCGCTTGGCTTCTGGATAACCCGGGTCGCGAGCGGCCGCAATAGCGGGCGCAATATAAGCCTTAAAGGTTTCTCGATAGAGCGTTGCAATATGCGCTCGGCGCTCTCGATCTGTCACCGCAACAAATTGCCAAGGCTGACGATTGCCGCCGCTCGGCGCGAAGGTCCCCGCTTCACAAACCTTTCGAATCAATTCAATCGGCACGGAGTCAGGCTTCAAACGTCGGATTGCGCGGTTAGTGCGGATGCCTTCTAAGAGCGGCAAATCTTCACCTATCGTCTCAATACTGCTCGCACTCACAGCGGTAAACCACCCACCGCCTGATTAATACTGCCATCTTCGTTGTAGGCGCGCATAAGGAGCTCCGCAATCCGCATTTGATGCACTTCATCGGCGCCATCGGCGAGCCGTGCCCAGCGCGCCTGTTGCATCATGCCCGCGAGCGGCGTGTCGGTCGAATAGCCCAGTGCGCCATGGACCTGCATCGCTCGGTCTATCACCCGCCAAAGAGTATTAGCCACATGATGTTTGGCCATCGAGACTTCCTGCTTAAATTCAAGACCCTGTTCTATTTTGTAGGCCGCATGCAACACCATAAGCTTTGAAGCATACAACTCCATCGCGGAGTCCGACATCATCCATTGAATGCTCTGTTTCTCGGACAAGTAGCTGCCGTGCGCGAACCGTTTCTGAGCCCGATCCACGAGCATTTCTAGCGCCATTTCAATTTGACCCAGCCAGCGCATGCAATGCGCAAGCCGTGCTGGCCCCAAGCGCACCTGACCCAATTTATGCCCACCACCGCGCTCACCCAAGAGATGCGTTTTCGGCACCCGCACATCCGTATATTTAATCTCCGGATGATTGTGGCGTCCGCCCATGGTTTCCACATCTCGAATGATTTCGAATCCTGGGGTGTTGGTCGGGACGATAAAAGCAGAATTACGCGCTTGCGGAATTTCTGCATCGGGATCCGTTCGGGCGATGACAATAGCAAAATCTGCGCCCTCAGCACCCGAGGTAAACCACTTGTGACCATTAATCACCCACTCATCGCCTTCCTCAACCGCACTGGTTTGAATAAGCGTCGGATCTGAGCCTGCAACGTCCGGCTCCGTCATCGAAAAGCAGGATCGCGCGGTGCCTTCCAGCAACGGATTTAAAAAGTGCTCGCGCTGATAATCTGTTGCGAAATGGTACAGCGTGTGCATATTGCCTTCATCAGGTGCCTGGGCATTAATAATGTAAGGCCCCATCGGGATCTTCGCCGCTTCTGCCGAAACCGCAGCCAATGCCGTTACACCCAATCCCATGCCACCAACATCCTGGGGCATATGAGGCAACCAAAATCCCTGGGCCTTGGCTTTTTGCCGCAAGGACTTGACCAGCGCCGACCAATCGGCGCGCTGCGCCTCTTTATCGGCCTGCAGCGCCGCGAAAGCTGGCTTCACTGTGTCATGCAAGAATCCGCGCATCATTAGGCGCGCGTCTTCCACGTCTTGACTAAAGCTAAAATCAATTGGCATAAGGTCACTCCTCGTTCGGTTGGCTCTGGGAATATAGCGGGGATCAAAACCCCAAAAAGTTAAACGCATAGGCCTAGCGGATCATCGTATACTCCACGATAAGACCAGCAACCCACGCTCGAGTGTCACCCATTTAGACCCAAGCGATCAACCAGCAAGCTCCTTTATGCAAGAAATTTCCACCACCGCCGCCTTTATCCATCTTGAAACGATTCTGCATCAAACCCTGCCCAGTTGCGCGCTTGAACGTTCACCCATTCCCTTATGCCCGAGTATCGAGCTCGCCTTGCTGCAAGCCGAACTGCCCCAAACCCCCTTACCGGACGATGAAATGCGCCAAGTCTTGGCGTCTCCAGCCTATTGGTGTTTTTGTTGGGCGAGCGGCCAGGTGCTTGCCCAATACTTGCTGGCGCATCCCGAGCGGGTCGCGGATAAATCGATCATTGATTTTGGCGCGGGATCGGGGGTTGTCGGCATCGCCGCGATGCTTGCCGGTGCTCGTGAGGTCTTAGCCGTTGATCTCGACCCGGCGGCCCTGGCAGCCTGCGCAGTGAATGCGGCAATCAACGATGTACAACTCACTTTGGCGCCTGATCTCGATGCGATTCAAGCGCCGATCGATCTGATCATCGCCGCAGATGTGCTTTACGATCGCGACAACTTGCATTTTTTAGACGCGCTGCCGACACTGGCAACAGATGTTTTAATCGCTGATTCTCGAATCAAAAATTTTAACCATCCCCATTATCGATTACTGCAGACTCAGACTGCGACGACCTGGCCGGACCTGGAAGAGCATCCAGAGTACAACCAGGTTCGGGTGTTTGAGCATACGCTATCGTGATAATACCTCGAGGCAATCGGTTCACCGCGTCGAAGCCCGGGGCCTCACAGTTCTGAAAACCCCAAATCAGCCAAGCACTAGTTCCGCGATCGTTCGCATTTGATCCACATTTTTTGTGTTGACCAAGAGCGATGTCACAGGAGAGTCGCGCCAGGCATCCAGCCGGTCGCGGATCCGCTCAATCGGTCCGACCAAGGAAATCTCATCGGCGAAGCTTGACGGCACCGCTTGGAAGGCCTCATCTTTTTTACCCGCCAAAAACAAATCCTGAATCTGCCGGGCTTCTGCTTCGAACCCCATGCGGCCCATCAGCTCAGTGTGGAAATTCCGACTTTTTGCGCCCATACCGCCAATATAGAGCGCCAACCCATGCTTCACGGGGATCAAGCCCTGCTCCACATCGTCACAAATATTAACGGACAAGCCCTGCATAATTTCAAAATGCGGCGGGCGATTTTCGATCTGATCCGCATAGACCTCTTGCCGATAGGGCGAGTAATACAACGGAAGCCAACCATCAGCAATTTCGGCCGCCATCGTGACATTTTTCGGGCCTTCTGCGCCCAAGAAGATCGGCAGGTCTGCTCGCAATGGATGGGTAATGGGCTTCAGCGGTTTTCCTAAACCCCAGGCGCCCTCGCCCATATAGGGCAGGGGATAGTGCGCCCCATCACTTGAAACCGGCGCCTCGCGTCGCAGCACCTGTCGAATAATATCCACATACTCTCGAGTCCGAGACAAGGGTTTCGCAAACGGCTGACCGTACCAACCCTCAACCACTTGAGGCCCCGACACGCCTAGCCCTAAAATCATCCGTCCTTTGGACAGATGGTCTAGGGTTAATGCTGCCATAGCAGTGGCGGTTGGCGTGCGCGCCGACAACTGTGCAACGGCCGTACCCAGCCGGATTCGATTAGTATGGGCCCCAATCCACGAAAGCGGCGTAAAGACGTCCGAGCCCCAGGCTTCTGCTGTAAAGATGGCGTCATAGCCCAGACGCTCGGCTTCTTGGGCCACCGAGACCATGCGTGGGTCAGGCCCAGCGCCCCAATATCCTAATTGCATCCCTAATTTAAGATCTTTCATGCGTAAAACTCCGTAAAAATTACCATTCTAACCGCATCCTAACACGAGCTCGAGCGCCCTCGTCAGGTGTGACATTGCACCTCTTAAGCGATCTGAGTGCGTTAATTACTCAAATTCATAAGGCATGTTTTAGCGCTGCGAGTAATTTTTCACGTGGAATCGTAGCGACGGAGCCGGCGCGCTGGTATGCTTGCCCTTTTTTTGACGCGTGGTTTTTTTTAACGATAAGAGACTAGTTATGGCAGAAGACAAAGATATTCAAAAGGCAGGATCCGGCGGCATCATCGAGGAGAAGCTGTTTAAATCCCGATCGATCTCGGTATTTGGCTCCGTTGATGAAAAGCTCGCACGCACCGTTAGCCAGCAGTTACTGGCCCTGTCCGCAGAAAGCGATGACCCTATTACGTTGTACATCAGTTCGCCCGGCGGCCATGTGGAATCCGGTGATGTGATCTACGATATGATCAAGTTCGTGAAACCCGTTGTACGCGTGGTTGGCACCGGCTGGGTTGCCAGTGCTGCAACCAACATCTATCTCGCGGCTAAAAAGGAGAATCGCTTTTCCTTACCGAACACCCGATACCTGGTACATCAGCCATCTGGCGGTTCAAGGGGCAACGCCACCGATATCAAAATTCAAATGGAAGAGATTCTTAAAACCAAAGAGCGGATCAACAAGATCATCTCTGATGAAACCGGCCGCCCCCTCGAACAGGTTGAAAAAGACACAGACCGGGATTACTGGATGAGCGTTGATGAGGCCATCGAATATGGCATCGTCAATCGCGTGATCCACTCAATCGACGAACTGGGCTAGTCCACGTGCGACGCGATTAGGCCGGCTGATCTGAGCCGGCCGTCTTCGGGGTTGTCAGTCGATAGTAGCAATACCCGCCAAGCGCACCCGCAATGCCTTGCAGTACCAGACCCATAACCGTCCGGGTTGGCGCAACCCCAGAAATTCCAAAAACCTGCTTCAAAACCAAATGAATCGCGACCAAGGCGACGAACCCGCCCAACACAAAGCCTAAACGCCGAAGATCTGGATAACGCTTGATCACCAAAGCGGCAACCGGCAGGGCGATCAGGTACGCCACAGCAATAATCGGCAGATACAGCGCCGTCATATTTAGCACATCATGCCAGGCAGTTTCCAATCGTTGTCCCAACGTCACGTCAAAGCCCATGCCAACAATAGCAGCAATATTGCCTTGAGAAATCGCGATACAACCGATCAAATACGCCGCAAGCACCGCCGATACATAACCCAGAATAATTCGCATAAACGCTGATCCTTAACGTAGCCTCTTAGTCACATAGTGTAACGCAATCAACGCGATTTGTTGCCTCACTCGCAGAAGCTCAAAACTCGCCGAGCTGTTATACTATTTTTTAATATCTCGAAATCATAAGGGCCATTATGACTCGTTCTATCTTTATTGCGCTCATACTGTTGTTGTCCGCGCCAATTCACGCGGAGTACACCACCCGAGTCATTGCCGACGACCTAGCATTTCCTTGGTCAATGGCCTTCATCGACGACGACACGATCATCGTTGCAACCCGATCCGGCACTTTGGAACGGATAAGCCTAAGCAGCTCAGAACGGAAAACCCTACTGGGCACGCCCGAAACCTATGTTGAAAGCCAAGGCGGTTACTTCGACCTTGTTCTGGATCCAGATTTCTCCAGCAATCAGCTCGTTTATCTTGCTCTTGCTGACGGCCCAGCTGAGGCCAATGCGACAGCCATCTATCAAGCGGTTTTAGGCACAGATGGACTCACTGCCCTCACCAAAATCTTTCGAGTATCGCCAAGCAAAGATACGCCCGCTCACTACGGTGGGAAATTAGCGTTCTTGGCCGATGGCACCTTGCTGCTAACGACGGGCGATGGCTTCGAATATCGAGAAGCCGCGCAAGATCCCTTTAGCCAGATGGGGAAAGTGCTCAGATTAAAAACCGATGGTTCCGCGCCCGCAAACAATCCTTTTGCCGACGGTCAGAATGGCGACCCTTACGTCTACAGCTACGGTCATCGAAGCCCACAAGGGCTCGCCGTCTCCACGACCGGCCAAATCTGGCTTCATGAACATGGCCCTCAAGGCGGAGACGAGCTCAATCTTATTCGACCGGGCAATAATTATGGTTGGCCTGCCACGTCCTTTGGGATCAATTATTCAGGCGCGCGCATTACGCCTTTAACCTCAGCCGAGGGGATCACGCCCCCCGTGACCTATTGGACGCCTAGCATCGCTCCCTCTCATCTGCTGATTTATCAAGGTGCCTTGTTTCAGGACTGGCAAGGTAGTTTCCTAGTCAGCACTTTAGTGGATCAAGACGTGAAGCGTCTCACCTTGGACGATACCAGCTTGTCGGGATCTGAATCGTTATTTGGCGAGCTTGGCGCTCGCATCCGAGGGGTACACGAAGGCCCCGATGGGGTGATTTATTTGCTCACCGATAGCGACCCTGGATCAGTGATCGAAGTCCGTCCGAAAATGGCAGGTTCCGCGACCGAGTCATAGCCGTTCATTGCTTCTTGGCAACGTTATGGAAAGTTGACCCCGATCGGTTCCCAAGTCTTTGGATGACCTCGGAACCCCGGCAAAATCCCTTCTAAGCGCGTTGGTTGGATACGAATAAGCTGATAATCATCTGGGAAATTCGGATAGAGCTTCTTGGAGTCCTGAGATCGGCGCATACGTTTTTTTATTGCGATCTCCGACACGAGACTCGCTTCCCCCATCAGAGACACATAACTTTTCAGCGCGTCGCTGTAGTAATGCACCGTTACCTGTGGCGTCTGGGTAATTTCGGTGACTTTTCTGCTGCTGGGTCTTGTCGCAATCCAGACAACCCAGTCAGCGCCTGGCGCAAAGGCATCCACCGTGCGGGCTTTGGGTTGTCCGGTTTGATCGATCGTGATGAGCGTTGCAAAAGAGGTATCTTGAACCACTTGCCGGGCTGCTTGTAGTACGGTTTCAGTGTTTGGTGTGTCCTGAGGCTCCGAGGCAACTGAGGACAGACTGAAAACTAAAACCCCTAACAGCAGACCTAATGGCGGTTTAAACCGGTCGCACTTGAACCCTGCTGATTGCTTGCCCATTAATTCTGCTCGTCGAACGCTCTGGTAATAAATCTTCCGAAAGTTCAAATCCTGTCGCCTTAGCGACACCGGGCCCGCTTGTTTTTCAGGCTCGCGTCTTTGAAGTCGCCGCTGGTTATAGTCCAGTCCCTCAAAAGTTCCGGGAACACTGAGTACGCTAAACAGATTTTGTAATGCAGCGCCAACAAACACCGATCCGACCCTTAGTGTCCTAAAGGCACTGAAACCCTCACTGCGTCTAATCAGCACCTTTCAGCCAAAACACTAGTGTGCCGCCCCAACAAAGCGGCAGACGTACGTTGGCGTCGCTGAATGCAGTAGTTCGCGGCAGTTAAAACTGCTTGCGACGAGGCGCCATTGCAAGACTGATTGGCTAGGTGATCACCAAAGCGGCGACAATTAGTGCAATGGTTAAAAGCGCGAAGCCAACCATAGTGAGTGCGAGCGACCGAACGGTTTTTCGATCACTGTTTGCAGCTTCTTCAATACTCACACTCATCTTCACGTCCACGTCTGTTTTGAGAAAACTCAATGTACCCTATGAGAACAATCAGTCAAGCCATCTGCCGCCAGATTTTTTGCCTTTTGCGCAACTTAGACCAAATTGTGATCCTAGCGTCTTTCAGGGCATCAAGGGCGTCAAGGCCATCAGTCACCGAGCCGTTTTAGCCGCCACGTCTGAACCGATGATAACGAGCAAGCCAGGGCAAGGCCCAGTTGGGCTTGTGGGCCTTTTGCCAAACGCCTGCAACAAATTTGTTCATTTCTGTCCAGGTTGGGTAGATGTGGATCGTACCCATGATCTTTTTGAGACCCAGCCCATATTTCATCGCCAAGACAAATTCCGATATCGACTCCCCCGCATGGGCGCTAACAATCGTCACACCGAGGATTCGATCACTGCCGGGTTTGGTTAACACCTTAACGAAACCCGCTGGCAGGGCCTCTGTTTTCGCTCGATCAAGTTCCGCAACGTCAAAGCGCGAGCATTCAAAGGCGATGCCAGCCGCCTCAGCTTCGGACTCGCTTAAGCCTACTCGAGCGACTTCCGGGCTCGTGAAGGTGCACCAGGGGATCACTCGGTAATCTACTTTAAACTTTTTGAAGGTGCCAAAAAGCGCATTGACCGCAGCATACCAGGCCATATGCGAGGCCGTATGGGTAAACTGGTAGCGACCGGCGACATCCCCTACCGCAAAAATATTCGGGTAATTGGTCTGCAAGTGTTCGTTCACCTGAATCTGACCGTTATCGGTCAAATCAATGTTCAACGCTTCGAGCCCAAAACCGTCTACTCGTGGCTTTCGCCCCGCGGCAAACAAGACCGCATCGCATTCAATGTCTGTAACTAATTCAGAACCATTCACTTGCGCAACTCGCAAGGTTAAAGCCTCGCCCGAACTCGCGGAGGCCAAACGATTGTTGACCAGTAATCGAACGCCCTCAGTGGTGAGCACACCCGCCATTAGGTCACCGACCTCGACATCCTCTTTCATCATGATCCTTGGCATCATCTCGACCACTGTGACCAAACTCCCAAGTCGAGCAAACGACTGGGCCAGCTCCAGACCAATGGGTCCGCCCCCAATGATAGCCAACCTTTTGGGCAACACTTTAAGTTGCCAAATGGTTTCCGAGGTATAACACCGGCTCGGGTCCAACCCGTCAATGCGCGGCATCACCGGCGCTGCTCCTGAGGCCACAATAATCGATCTCGCCGTGAGCCGCTCACCATTGACTTCGACTTCATAGGGCGAGTGCAGTACCCCTTTACCCAGTCGCACATCCACTCCGAATTCGCGATAACGTTCCGGCGAATCATTCGGTTTAATCGAATCGATCACCGCCTGGACTCGGTTCATAATGACTGGGAAGTCAATTTCGGGATCACCAGCCGAAACCCCAAGGTCGGCGCTGTGCCTGATGCCCGCCGCTATGCTTGCACTACGGATAAACGCTTTACTCGGCACGCAACCGGTATTGAGGCAGTCACCACCCATTTCCCCCGCTTCAATCAACGTGACTTTCGCCTCCACAAGCGAACCGATTAAGGCCGCCACCAAACCGCCAGAGCCGGCACCAATCACGATTAAATCACGATCAAACACCTTTGGCTTTTTAAAGACGCGATAGCGCCGCCAGAGCTCAACACGGCGCATCACTGCTTTCATCAACCACGGTAACAGCGCGAGCAGCACCAGAGATACCAACAACTCTGGGGATAGAATACCGGCAGGACTTTGTAGATCCGACAGCTGTTTCCCAGCATTCACAAAAATAAGCGTGCCAGGCAACATGCCCAACTGGGAGACCCAATAGAACCGCCAGGCTGAGAGGCGGGTTAGTCCCATCACAAGGTTGATAACAAAAAAGGGCACTGCTGGAACCAGCCGTAAGGTGAGCAAATATCGTGCGCCATCGGCCTTCATTCCTTGATTCACCATGGCCATGGCCTCTGAAAACTTTGAAGCGATCAGGTCACGGAATAGGAATCGGGCGGCCAGCATCGCCAAGGTTGCGCCTATACTGGCAGCAAAAGACACTAACATGAGGCCCTGCCATAACCCGAACAATCCGCCCGCGAGCAGGGTCAACACAGCGGCGCCCGGTAATGATAACGCCGTCACCACAATATAGATCAGCGCAAAGCCGAAAAAGCTCAAAACGGGTGCATCCATCACAATTCCGAGGAGGGTTTGCTGAGCTGATTTGATTGCGGAGAACGTCAAATACTCGGCCCCACCGAAACCAAAGAACACCAGTAGAACCAGGATGAGTATCAGGGCGAGAGCAACTTTTAAGCGGGACATATTTATAACTTCTTTAACGCAGGCACCGCCTATTCTACGTCATTCAGTTCAATAGGCCGATACCTTCGCGATCCGCGCGGCAGAAACAAATCTTGGCATACCGATCGACCTTGTACGCGGCTCTCGCCAAGGCTCTCATTACATCGTTCACGACTTTTCTTGTTAAACTCAAACATTTCCGGAGCCCGCCCATGTCTGAGCCGTTTTATCCGTCGAGTACGTTTGCTTGGCAAGCCCTGAAAACCCTGTCAGAGCAAGCGCCAAGCGTTCAAACGGCAATGAACGACATCGAATGGCAGCGCAAGGCACAATTGCAGCTCCATGAACTAACGCTCAATGTCTCCCACCACCGAATGAGTGCCGATATTTTTGATGCCCTGCTTGCGCTTCTGAACGCATCGCCATTTGCCAAGCTTCGAGCCGGCCTATTTTCGGGAGAGGCCATCAATTTAACGGAACATCGAGCTGTGGGTCACACTCGGATACGCACGCCGGAATTTATTCGCACCGACCCGACTCTAAAAGCGATCCGGGAATTTACTCAGACGATTCATTCTGGCGCGCTGAAAGGCGCAACCCAGCGTCCTTTCAAACACATTGTCAACATTGGTATCGGTGGCTCTGATCTCGGCCCCAAAATGGTCTGTCAGGCCCTCGATCATCCCGACACGAGCAGGTTAACCTGCCATTTCGTGGCCAATGTTGATGGCGCTGAGATTAATACGGTTCTTCGCAACTGCGATCCAGAAACGACCCTTATTGTCATCGCGAGCAAGACCTTCACAACCCAAGAAACCTTAATGAACGCGCAGACCGCGCGAGCTTGGCTGCGGGCAAGCCTGCCCGACAGCCCAGAGCGGGCCCAACATCTGGTTGCGTTGACGACTGCGGCAACAAAGGCTGTCGATTTTGGGGTTGCGCCGGACCAAATTTTTGCATTTGACGAAGACATCGGCGGGCGTTATTCCCTCTGGTCAAGTATTGGCTTGACCATCTCTCTACAGTCCGGTTTTGAAACGTTTGAGACGCTACTTCTCGGCGGCCATGCAATGGATCAACACTTTGCTCATGCGCCTTTGCCGCAGAACCTACCCGTCGTGATGGCCCTAATGGCTGTCTGGTATGGCAATTTTTTGGGCGCCCAATCCCAGGCAGTTATTCCCTATTGCGAGCGCATGAGCCTCTTTCCAGCATTTTTGCAGCAACTCGATATGGAAAGCCTCGGCAAAAGCACCACCCGGGAAGGACACTCGACCGATTATCAAACGGGTCTCATCACTTGGGGTCAAACCGGAACCAATGGTCAGCACGCTTTTTTCCAGTTGCTCCATCAAGGCACTCACCTAGTACCGCTCGATTTCATCGGCTTTGCCGAGGACCCCCTGTCATCAGAACCCGCGCACCGCGCGTTGCGGCTCAATCTAGCGGCCCAGGTGACAGCCCTTGCACAGGGGCAATCTGGCGCGGATCCACACCAAGACTACGCCGGCAACAAACCCAGCTCCGTGATAATGCTGGATGCGTTGACACCTTTCAATTTAGGAATGCTCATCGCGCTCTATGAGCACAAAGTGTTTGTCTGTAGCGCGATTTGGAACATCAATGCCTTTGATCAATGGGGTGTGGAACTGGGCAAAGCCTTAGCGAATGCATTCGATCGTGGCGAACTTGAGCAGCCACCGGTCACCCAGGCGCTCTTGGATCAACTGCAGCTGAATCAAACTAAGCAAAAACCTTGACCCGTTTGTATCAGCGCGTCCTGGCTGGCAAGACCTATGAGGTTCGCACAGCAGGCGCTTCAGTTCGGCTCTACACCAACGGCGCTTTTCATAGCCAATGGCATCCCAAAGAGATCTTTCAGGGCGCCGTTTGGGACTTACTGAGCCTTCCTGCGCTATTGCGAGCAGAGCCACCCAACACAATTCTCGCTTTGGGCGTTGGCGGCGGCACCGCTTTGCATCAGTTGTACCGAATTGAACCTTGGCAGCACGCTATCGGCGTTGAAATCGACGGCGAACATCTGCGTTTAGCCAAACGTTTCTTTAAGCTTCAATACCCCGGACTGACGTTGCATCAGGACGACGCGATCGCTTGGATCGCCCAGCATCAAGAGACCTTTGACTATTTGATCGATGACCTCTTCCTGGACGGCACCCAGGACCCAGAGCGTCCAGAGCCCATTGGTGAGGCCTGGCTAACAGACCTGTTCAATCGAACGACGCATAACGGCGTACTGATTCAGAACCATCTCGACGTAGAGCACGCCCGCGCGTGCTTTAAAGCCCATCGGACTTGGTTCAAAACAAAATTCACCCGAGTGCTTTTACTCACCTCGAGCACCTATACCAACGGCGTCTTGGCGGCCTATCGCGGCCCAGTCAATGTCCGTCAAATCGAGCTGCAATTCAAACTCGGCTTAAAATCACGCGGTTTAGCAACAACCGGCCTGAGCCGAATTAGCGCCCGCGTATTGCAGTAAGGTTAATTGCGCGGGCAGCCCACCCAAGCCTCATCTGATGGCGCCATAAACCAGAGACTTACACGCGCGGTTTAAGCTTAACGACGCTTTCAAGGCCGCGACTGCCAAGCCACTAAGGCGCAGGGGATCGAACAATCGGCCGCCCCCCGCGGGTTAGTCCGTGCAATGCGCCTGCATCAAGCTCGGCCCAGAGCACCCGTTTGGCGCGATTCTGGCCATCGATCAGACCAAAGTGATTCTCGGAGCCGGCTGGGTTTTTTGCATCCTTCCAGGGTTCATCAAAGGCTTCAAATAAAACTAGAACAACCCCAGCCGCCCGAGCCCAAGCGATCATCAATTCAAAATACAATTGTTGTTGGCGCTCCCCGGCTGCATTCGACCCGTCCGGACCATAAAACCCGTTATCAAGGCTTGCCCAGCCTGTCTCCCCAATATGAATGGCCTTGCCTGGATCAACGCTCGACACATAACGTTTCGTACTGACGTATTGATTTTGCGCATAAACTGCCGCTCGCTCCATCGCGGCCGAGACGGCCGCTTGCGGGTCTTTGGCGCGCACTTCATCCGAGGTGTCGGTCCAAAACGCTGGATTATAATGCGTGTCATGAAAGGGATAGGTGTGCATCGAAACAAAATCGACCGCCAAAATTAAAGCGTTCAAGGTCGGTGTCTGATAGCTCGCCTCACCCCCGCCCCAGGAGGCGAAATTATCGGAGCTGGTCACCCAAACCCCCGACTCGATTTCGCCCGCTTGCTTAAGCGTTTGAAAATGCCGCACCCACTTCAAAACAACCTTGGGTTGAACATAGTAAGTCGCAGCCCAACGGACCATTGCCTCGTTACCGACTGCGATGACTTTGACAATATCGGAATAGGCTTTGGCAAATCGAATCGCAGCGTCTACCTCGCGCTGATTAGCCTCGTGATCCTCTCCCTCATGGTCGGGTGCATCGGTCCCGGCGCCAGCACAATCTATCCAGACACCCAACATGACATACATTTCAAAGCTAGGATCTTCTGCCTGTAACGCTTCAATGGCTAAAAAAATGCGGCGGGTCTCGTCATACTGCTGGGTGTTGTAGGTTCGAATCATTTTGAACCCAAGGCCTGACAAAATCTTTAAATCTTCTTTGATGTCATCAACACTTGGCACCTCTGCTCGCGTCGCAGACCGATAGCCGCCATACGCGATCGCCCGCAACGCGCCCGAGTCAAATAATTCGGCGGCCGATGGGCTTTGAGATTCTTCGCGCGTCGTGTCTACGCGCGACCCAATGTCGCAACCTGCCACCAAAAGGGTTAGAGCCAGCAAACAGCTCCGAAATCGCCTTCCTGGTTTCCCCGCACGTTTATTGAATTTTAAGATTGCATATCTCCCACGCACCTCTAAATTTTTCAAACCGACTTTTCAGTTTACCGAATAAGGCGAAGAACACTGGCGTGACTCACAACTTTCCTTATCGAACCCATTTAGCCCTGATAATTTCCCATCGTGCGTTCCGGCGCCGGATAGATCACGGCCCAAACCAGTAACAAAACCAAGGCAACCATACACAGGTAGACGGGTAACAGATAACTACCGGAACCATCCAAACCGAGACTGAACGCTGCCGGCCCAATGGCGCTGGCTGAGACTGTCAGCGCAGTGTTTAACCCACTGACTTCGCCCAGATGCTTGGTGCCAAAATAGCGAACGAAAGCGAGATTTGAGAGCACTCCCCACAGGCCCCCACCCGCCCCAAAACCAATCGCCAACAACCAATAACCCCAGTCACGCGCCAAATGCGCCAGCCCAAACGCGCCCAATAGGAAACTGATCAGCATCAAAATCAAGAAGGGTTTTAGGGGATTCCGGTCAGCCAAATAGCCTGCGAGCAGATTAACAAGGGTTGCGCAAACGGCTGATGGCAAAAAGTAAGAGAAAGCCTCGGCTGAACTACGACCGACCTGATCAAAGATCGATACAATGTGAAAGGTGAGCGCAGTTCCAAACAGCGCGTGAATTGACAAGCTCGCTGCATAGAGCCAGAACACAGGCCGCCGTCTTGCCTCAGCCAGGGTCATGCCTTTAAGTCGTGTATCCCGAGGCGGCTCACTGACTGAGCCGTTTTCAGGGCCCACCTTTAACGGCGTTTCCTGACCCGGTCGATTGCGAACAAAAATCCAAGCAGCGCAGCCAAACGAAAACAGCCCGGCGGCCATTACCCAAAGCGAGCCACGCCAACCAAAGTCGTTAATCAAAAGCGCAATACCAAGAGGCGCCAGCGCGAAACCGAAGGAGACAAACACACCCCGCAAACCACTCACTAGTCCCCGGCGCTTAACAAACCAAATCAGCAAAATGTTACGCGACGCGCTGGTCAAAACTCCTTGACCCAAAAATCGCACACCAAAGTAACCCAGCAGCATGAGCAACCAGGCCCAGGCCATCGAACCAGACAGCAAGCCTAACAACCGGTCAACTTGGCTAATGTAAATCAGCACTAGGGCAAGGAGCCCACTGGAGGCCGCTATCATGACCCGCCCGCCGTACAGATCAAACCATCGCCCAGCGCGGGGCAAACAAAATGCCGACAGGAGTGTACCGACTAAATAGGCGAGGGACAGCTGCGTCCGGGTTAGGCCGAGGGCCTCGATAAAGTAGTCGGTGTAGACCCCCATACCCATAGTTTGTCCCGGCACACTGAACAAAAAACCGAGGGTTGAAAACAACCAGATTACCCAGGCATAGTTTAGTGCTCGTTGCCTTGGTTGAGGCTGATCAGGCGTTGAAGCCACCGAATAGTTCCTTTTGTATCTCCACGGGAGATCATACGTGAGGCGATTAACGCTGGCCAGCAAGCACCTCTCTGGTATGGCATACTTTGAACGTTAACTGGACGCAAATATGAAAAATGTTTTATTTATTACGGCGGATCAATGGCGCGGCGCTTGTCTTTCAAGCTTAGGACATGCCGTTCAAACCCCCAACTTAGATGCGCTCGCCGCCTCCGGCGTTTTATTCAAACGTCACTATGCTAACGCGGTGCCTTGCGGGCCTTCCAGAGCCAGTTTGCATACTGGCATGTACCTTCAAAATCACCGCTCAGGCACTAATGGCACACCACTCGACGCGCGATTCACCAACTGGGCTAAGGAAGTTAGAGCCAGTGGCGGTGACCCCGTTCTGTTTGGTTACACTGACACTGCCAATGACCCAAGACAATTTTCACCGGATGATCCTATTTTAACGTCCTATGAAGGCCCTTTGCCCGGAATCCGACCGATGTTGCAAATGGGCACCTTCCCCGATGCTTGGGCGACTTGGCTTGAGACGCTGGGGTACACCATTCCTGAGCCCAATTGGCGACTCTATACGGAGAAAAATAGCGAGATCGACTACGAAGACGGTTTGCCGCATCCGGCAGCGCTTAAAATTCCGGAACACCACCATGACACCCGCTTTATGGTGGACTCTGTAATGGATTACATTCGCGCAACCGACGATGCCTTTTGCGTTCATCTGTCTTTGCTACGCCCGCACCCACCGTGGGTTGCCCCCGAACCTTACAACCAACTGTATGATCCTACCGACCTCACAGATTTTATTCGGGCTGAGTCGCCTCAAATCGAAGCCGAACAGCATCCATTCCTGGCAGAAATGCTGGCAACTAAACACTACAGCGCCCCCGAGGACCAAGCCAAACTAACGCGACTTAAGAGCAGTTATTTTGGTCTCATGACTGATGTTGATGCGAATTTAGGGCGCTTGTTTGCGTTTTTGAAAGAAAATGGCCAATGGGACAATACCTTAATTATCTTCACCTCGGATCATGGTGAACAAATGGGGGACCATCATTTGCTTGGCAAACTCGGTTATTTCGATGCCTCGTTTCATATCCCGCTGATTATTAGGGACCCCGACTTTGATCCAAGCCGCGGCAATGCGCAGATCGATCATTTCACCGAGAACGTTGACATCATGCCGACCATTCTCGATTGGCTTGACCTTGAATGTCCGGTGCAATGTGACGGCCAATCGCTTCGTCCGCTTATCCAGAAAGGGACACCAACCGGCCACTGGCGTGAGGAAGCGCATTGGGAGTATGACTTCCGAAATATTCCTGCCGGCGAGGCCTTGGAACAACGTCTCGGGCTCAGCCCGCACCAATGTACACTCAATGTCATCCGAAGCGCGCGGTACAAGTATGTCCACTTCACCAATCTGCCAGCGTTGTTTTTTGATTTAGTGGCGGATCCAGGCGAACTCAATAACCTCATTGATCATCCCGATTATCAGGGGCTGGTCTTGAGCTTTGCACAAAAAATGTTGTCTTGGCGCATGAACCACGACGAGCAGACTCTCACGCATCTTGCGCTAACCGACGAGGGCATTGTCAGTCGCCCATCGCCGCGTTACGCACCCCTTCGTTCAACCTCTTAGGATAGACAGATGAGCACGCAACATCGAAATGACATTTACGGCACGGCAGATCAACCCGACCAAATCGAAACCCCTGCCATTCCTGCCGCCACAGTGATCTTGTTACGAGATAGTGATCGAGGGGTTGAAACGCTCATGTTGCATCGAACCTCCAAGGTCCATTTTGGGGGTATGTGGGTTTTTCCAGGTGGCCGCATTGACCCAGAGGATTATCCAGAAGACCAAGACGTTAATGTTGCCGCCCAACAAGCCGCTGTGCGGGAAACCCTAGAGGAAACCAACATCTCAATTGGCGCGGAAGCCTTTGCATGGTTTGCGCATTGGACGCCCCCGGCCGGCACCCCAAGACGGTATGCCACGTGGTTTTTTGCTTCAATTTTAGAGACGGATCAGGTCATTGCGGTTGATGGTTTCGAGATTCAAAACCACGAGTGGATTCAGCCCGCCATGGCCCTCGCCCGCCACGCCGCAGGCGAGATCGATCTTGCGCCGCCCACTTGGATTACCTTGCATCAACTGGCGCTACATGGACCTGCAAAGGCACTTTGGCAAGTCCTCAAAGATCAACCTGTCCGCGTTTACGAAACGAGAATTCGCAAAGACAAAGACGACAGACGGATTGCGCTCTGGGCAGAGGATGTCGCCTACGCAGGTGGTGAGGTTGATCAACCCGGCCCGAGGCACCGCTTGGTGCTCGACCCAAACGGCTTTATCTTTGAAAATACTGCGTTGCGTTATTAATGCGGGCGCGCAACATCGCAGCCCACCCACAGGCGCACTACCCAAATATCGCAATTGAGCGCCACAATGGGCTGAAGGGCACTTAAGGATGACCTTCTCCTGGCTACCTGGTGGATCTGAACTCAACTTGCAGCAGGACTTGCTGGATGCCGCAGTGCTTGCAACCAAACACTATGCGACGACATTAGATGCTCGAGCCGTTTTTCCGAGTCAGGCTGCCTTAGCTTCCTTAGCGGTTTTTGACGAGGCCATACCGGAAGCCCCCTGTGATCCAGGCACCGTATTGGGCACCCTCGCAACTCACGGGGCCCCCGCAACCACCGCCTCCAGCGGCCCCAACTACTATGGCTTTGTGACCGGAGGCAGTCTACCGATTGCCCTCGCTGCGCGATGGCTTGGGGACGGCTGGGATCAGAACAGCGCGCTTGGACGTATGTCCCCTATTGCCGCACAGCTTGAGCAAACGGTTGAACATTGGGTTACTGACCTTCTCGGTTTACCGGACGAGACCGTCATGGGCCTTGTGAGCGGCTCGTCCATCGCTGGATTATCGGCTTTAGCCGCCGCCCGAACTCACCTCTATACCAAGGCCCAGTGGCCCTTCGCGGAAAAAGGGCTTCACGGCGCGCCGCCTATCCACATCTACGGACCTGACAGCCTGCATGGCTCAATCGACAAGGCCTTAAGCATCCTTGGTTTTGGCGCCAATCAAATGCATTGGCTCGCAACCGATTCCGAGGGGCGTCTGCTACCATCGGCGTTGCCCACGCTCGAGCCAAACGCTATTGTGATCCTGCAGGCTGGTCAGATCTGTACGGGGGCGTTTGACGACTTTGCAAGCATCATTCCGATCGTGAAGGCGCAGGGGGCTTGGGTCCACATCGATGGGGCCTTTGGGCTATGGGCCGCGGCATGTGGCGCAACCCGTCACCTCATGGCTGGCGCTGACCAAGCAGATTCTTGGTCCGTCGATGCCCATAAAACACTCAACGTGCCATACGACTGTGGTCTTGTACTTTGCCGACATCCAAGCGCCTTGAAGTCGGCCTTAACCGCCAGCGGGAGCTATCTTGACCAAAGCAGCCTGCGCAATGGCATGGAAATGACCCCAGAGATGTCTCGGCGCGCGCGATCTGTTGAGCTTTGGGCCGCCTTAAAGTTTCTAGGTCGCTCAGGGGTTGCCGGTTTAATCGGCCATTTTTGTACGCTTGCCGATCAATTGCGCGAGCAACTTCGCAACGGGCCCTATACCCTCATCAACGAGGGCGGGTTCAACCAGGTGCTCGTTGCGTTAGATGAAGATGCACAAACAAACGCTGCCCTGCAATTCTTACAGGCCTCGGGCAGAGTTTGGATGAGCGGCGCAACTTGGCAGGATCGCGCGGTGATTCGCATCAGCATCAGTAACTGGCAAACCACCGAGGCTCACATCCGTCTGCTCGGTACTGAAATGCAGCGTGCGGCCCAAGCCGTTCAACCAGCACCGCCCGCTTCCTCTTAACCAAGGCTGCAATCCCGAACCCACGCGTTCAGTAGATCATGGAAAATTCCAGGTTGTTCGAAGGCGAGCCAGTGCCCGCAGTTGGCAACAAGATCAAAGTGCACAGCCCTGTTTTCAGCAAAGAACAGCGCTGATTTACTCGCGACATCCGGCAGTGCCGGGCCATCCTGGTCACCATAAATGACCTGCACTGGCTGCCGCAGTTGCCTCACAGCGTCGAGCACCATTCGATTTTTGGCAAACTTTGGACTGTTAAACCGCGCCTGCGCGGTATTCATAACTTGCACCTTTAGCGCCAAAGCATCAATTTTAGCCGGGTCTGAAATCATCAAGTGATGCAAGTTGACGTGATGTAACGCCGCAAGGTCAGCTGCACTCATTCCCGGAAGCCGCCTTTGTAACGGCTTCATACCGCCCTTCCTTGAGACGTCCCCAATCGATGCGGGGCCAATGAGGGTTAGACTTTTAACGGCATCTCCCAGCTGCAGCGCGGCTTGAGACGAAACCGCGCACCCCCATGAAAACGCAACGAGGTGGTATCGTTGAAGCGCCCTCAAAGCGCGACACCCTGCTATAAACGCTGCAACGGCGTCCTCAGCCGAGTAGCCTGCGGGCAATGCGTCAGACGCCCCGAGCCCGGGTAAATCGACCGCCCAGACCTTATAGTGTTGCGTCAGAGCCTCAATGTTGGCAACCCAATGCAACCAAGAGCCCGAGCCACCGTGCACCAAGAGCAAGGTTTCACCGCCCTTGGGCCCTGCCCAATAGCGAAACTGCAACACGCCAAATTCACAGGCAACCCGCTCGACCCGCGAGGCCTCTGTAAGCCGAGCAATCAGCTGCTCCGGGGTTTCAATCATTGTTAGCGGTCATCCGGCTGCGCGAACTCAGCTGCTAGCGCCCCCATCCGCAGCTCACCAGCTTTGGTCTGCAAGCCCTGCGCTAAAGCACGGCGCATATTGTCCTGAGCGCCGCTCGTACGCAGGGTTTGTTGAAATAGATAAGCCTCTTCTAGCAATCCCGCTTCTATTGGAAGCTCAGCATTGTTGATGGAGGCTTTGCAAAGAGCGATCGCGTCAGCCGGCCAACCCGCAATCCGAAAAGCGAGACTGTCCACGAAGTTGCTCATCGCGTCTGATGTTTCGAAAATTCGATTCAAATATCCCCACCGCTCACAGGTCTCAGCATCGATGTCGTCCCCGCCTAAACAGATTTCAAGCGCCCTGCCCCGACCGACGAGCCGCGGCAAGCGTTGGGTACCGGAGCCCCCCGGTAAAATACCCAGCGGCACCTCCATCTGATTTATGATTGTTTTATGCCGTACGCCGAAGCGCATATCGCAGGACGCTGCGAATTCGTTACCACCGCCGCCCGCGCGACCGGCCATCTTAACGATTGTCGCCTTCGGCATGGTTCGCACCCGTTCGCACATCATGTGAAAAGGCGATAGGGTTTCGGCCTTAACGGCTGGCGTATCACTAGGAAAGGTCAAGATGGCATTGACATCAAAATGTGCAATAAAAAAGTCCGGATCCGCACTCTGAAAGACCACGACCCGAATACTGTCATCCCCCTCAACCTGTTCGGTCACCGCAACAAGCTCTTGATACAGTCTCGGCGTCATCACATTGACGGGTGGGTTATCGATGGTGACAAAACAAACCCCGTTTTGCTG
>JABGTE010000150.1 GCA_018647445.1 Gammaproteobacteria bacterium | reverse complement strand
AGGCAATACGGCTCGATCGTACCAACGGGCTAACACACTCACGGCATCCTCCTTTGCAATCATTTCAATCTATCAGATCTTCAGGCATTTAAGCAGGCTCTCGAAGAGTCGCTTACAAATATCGCAATCTAAGACCTATTGAGGCGTTTTTAACAAATTCCTCGGATGAAACCCATAAATTACAGGCCCTACTGAGCCCTCTATGCGTCACGGACAACCCTATTGCCGTGGCTAAGGAGAACAGGAAAACAAAAAAGCCAATCCAATAAGCACCCGACATACAGCGCGGCTGAATGATGGTGGTTACAGTCGCGGTCACTGTGTCCGGACGACCAGCTCGTCATAAACCACGAGCAGCCTATTAAACAACTATCAAACAACTAGCAAACCTAATTGGCGGCCTTACCTTTTGGCGTCTTGTGCCTGACTTCGGGGGCGTTAAATCCATCAAGAGCCCGTAACTTCACGCCGTGCGTATCAGCGCCAAAACAACCGTCCGACGCCGCATTAAATTCGCATCCCATTGCCGCCCGTCTAATGATCGCAATACGGCTTGGCACCCCATTTCAATACCTTCTAAACTTGAACGACAGGAGACCCGTTATGAGCCAACAGACCGAAAGCGACTTGATAACCGAATTAACCACCGCAATCACGCGCGCCCAAAAGGTGGTGGTCTTTACCGGCGCAGGCTTATCCACAGAGTCCGGCATTCCGGATTTTCGCGGCCCCAATGGGATTTGGAAGTCCCAAACACCCATCGACTTTAGTGATTTTGTAGCATCCGAAGATTGGCGCCGAGAATCCTGGCGACGTCGCTTTTCTGGCAGTGACCGCTTTGGGACCGCCGAACCCAACCTAGGACACGCAGCCATCGCGCACTGGGTTCTCACGGGCAAAATTACCCGCATCATTACGCAGAACGTGGACGGCCTGCATCAAAAATCGGGGGTGCCAGACCACCAAATCATCGAGCTACATGGGAACGCGCAATACGCGACTTGCTTGTCTTGCGGCGACCGGTACGAGCTAGAAGCTATCAAAGCCATCTTTCTACCCCTTGAGACCGTCCCCGATTGCCGACAATGCGGCGGCATTATCAAGACTGCCACGATCTCCTTTGGGCAGGCCATGCCCGAAACCGAGATGCAGGCAGCGCACGATGCCAGCACCGACTGCGACCTGTTCATTGCCATCGGATCATCTCTCACCGTGTATCCCGCTGCGGGATTTCCGGTTCTGGCCAAACAACAGGGCGCAGACCTCATTATCATCAATCATCAAGCCACAGACTTAGACCCCATTGCCGATCTGGTCATACCCCATTCCATCGGCAGCGTCCTGTCTCAGGCAGCAAGCTTAGATCAAGCTAATCATTGAGCAGGTCTATCGCCGCCCGCAGCATTTGATTGATATCCATTGGGTGATCCGGGAGCGCTCGGCAACGGTCAGCAAAATCGGCTGCAAGGGCTGCTCGCGCTGAAAAATCGCCACAAACAATGATCGATGCGTCCAGGTTAGCCTCACGCCATTGCGGCAACCCGCCGACAGCATCATCCGTCACCAGCAATCGAATGCCCTTGGGGTTTTCCTGCAGTACAGCCGCCGCTAGGCGTGAACTCTCTGCAATCCGGGCGGTCATACCTTGGGCGCGAAACAACTCCGCGACCAGCTCACTCCTGACCGGATTCGATAAACTCACGAGCGCGATCAACGGCGCCTCGTCGGCAAGCTGCGCGCCCATAAGCAGTTTGCTGCTGGCGGCTTGACCTAGAAGACCTTCCATATCCATCAGGTGATCATTCACATATTGCTCATAGCGCCGAATCGCTGCCAATCGCTCCCCCGCGACCAATTGATTCTCCTCCAGCATCACGGCAATCAACTCTGAATAGCCCTTGGCGGTGGAAACCATATTTTGAAGCGTCTGAATCAATTGCCGCTGCGGTTTCTTCAGGGACTGCAACTCCACTTGGAGCAAGTTCAACTCCTGATGATGCGCCATGAACACAAGATACCGGGCTTCATCTTTTACGTACGTCAGCGTAATGGGCGCGCCCTCGAACTCCGACTCAAAGCTCCCCACCTCGTCTTGAAACGCAGGGCAAGCGGTTAAACAATGGTTAAAAACCTGCTCAGGATTTTCAAACTCGGCGCGAGCTGCCTGATTAAAACACTCGAGCTTGTACTCCAAATCCAATACAAAGCACGGCATTGGCATGGCTTGAATCAAAAACGACATTCTCTGGGTCATGGCGCCAACCCTAATTTTCGGGCCTTATCCGCTTGCATAGCGCCAAGCCCTACTTCTAAAAAAACCTGGAACGCCGCGAGATCAAAGGGTTTTGCCAGTGTCGTATGAACCGCGGGATGATCGAAGGGGGCGGCGGTCATTAACAGAACCGGCACGGTTGATTGCTCATAAGCCATCTCGTCAAGCAAAGGCAGGATACTGTCACCGCCTAAATTACGATCAGTGATCACCAAATCATAAGCACCACTCTGCCAGAGGTTGGTCGCACGACCTAGCGATGATGCGGAGGTAACGCTTAAACGCGCTTCAGACAAGATTGGCAGCAGCGCTTGGCGCACCATCCGGTCATCTTCAATTAGCAAAACCTGCCCGACTGAAACCTCACCTATATTTTCGGCATTGCCTTCATGCGCTTCCGATTCTAATGCAGGCAGAGATTGGCCGTGCACCGCCAATTTCATTTCATCATCCAATATTGCAAGTTCATCAGTCGATTGCGCGCTCAAACCCTGCTGCTCCGGGTCGGCGTTGTCACCCTGTAGCACTACAGCATCAACCGGCGCGCCCTCGTGCCTTAGTACCGTTGAGCCTGGCTCGCTTGGAAGGGCCTGCTGATCCACCTGAATCTTTAAAAGGTCTGCACCGCGATCGCCGTTTCTACCGACAAGAGGGTTGCTCCACGAATCTGGTAATGCGATCACCACGAGACGTAAGAACAACAGCTCCCCCGCCAAAGTTGCGACCCGACAAAATATCGTTTCATCGATGGATTGCCCTGTCAGACCCTGCAGTACACGCTCATGGTCATCCGGGTCCAAACATCGTCGCCAAAGGACCATGGATAACCCGCGGTTATCTACCGGAAACCCCATACGACTACAGAAATCAGGACTGGGTTGAAGCCGCAAGGTCTCTCGATCGAAAACGGCATGATAGGTTTCAATCGAATCCCCAGCGTGGGAGGCAGCGAGCACCGAAAAGAGCGGTCCCGGGTCCAAGGGTATCGGAACCGGCAATACCGCCCCAGAAGCTGCTGGTGGCTTCAGCGCGCGCGCGCGGCGCTCAACTTTAGTCGCTGCTTGGACCTCTACCGCCTCGACACCCGCGATCACCCGAATTCTTAAATCTCCTGCTAAAGCTTCACCCTGTGCTGTCTGCAGCACGAGCGCGGCAGGACTCATGTCGCCGCCGATCAATTGCACCAAACTAGCATTCTTAAAATGCGCAGCGCGATCAAACCGCGCCAGACAATCGGCAGCACAGGCGTAACCTAACAACTGCGCGATCCGAGTCCCTACCGCTATTATCAAACCTGTTCGCATTTCGAAATAAAGACTGTCGAGCCTCGGCGCCTCGATGGCACTCGGCGCCAGCACAGTGCGCTGCATCACGACGCGCAGTAAAGACCAAGACGCGAGCACTGCAATAAAACTGGTTATTAAAAGCATCATACTGCTCGAATTCTCCGCTGAGAATACAGACTATCGTTAAACGAGATTGATGGGAATGCCTT
>JABGTE010000103.1 GCA_018647445.1 Gammaproteobacteria bacterium | reverse complement strand
TGAACCACCTATTGCGAGTATCCAGATTGCGGATGTCGTCACGGGTGCATTTGCTTTTGGGGCTATTCAAACGGCACTGGTAAAACAACTTCGTACCGGTGAAGGAGAGTATATAGACTCAACACTGATCGAATCGGCGATGACCCTGATTTCCAGCGATTTCCAAGTGCCGCAGGTTCCAATAAAACAAAAAATCACTACATACAAAGCTGTGAAAACGAGTGATGGACATGTGATGCCGGTGATCATTTCTGACAAGGCTTTTCAGAACCTTGCTAGGATCATTAAGCCAACCTGGCTTGAAGATCCGGAATTACAAAACATTCCCGGCAGAGCAGCCCGCTCAGAGGAAATTTACACAGAAATTGAAAACTGGACGAAATCTCATACTTCGGAGGAATGCCAGAATACGTTCATGGCCGTGGGAGTTCCTTGCGCATCATATCCAACACCTGAGCAAGTACTCGACAATGAACACTTAAAGGATCGCGGCACCTTTTCGAGTTTGAACGACGGAGCCAGTGATTTCCGTATCAACAACGCGCCTTTCAAATTTAAAAATGTTGATATATCAATCAAAACAATTGCACCAACCTTAGGCGAGCACTCAGCAACAATCCTAGCCAGTTTGCCAGGCTACAGCTCCGAAA
This sequence comes from Gammaproteobacteria bacterium, assembly GCA_018647445.1. Taxonomy (GTDB): domain Bacteria; phylum Pseudomonadota; class Gammaproteobacteria; order Pseudomonadales; family Azotimanducaceae; genus UBA9926. Next base: position 14,517 of record JABGTE010000103.1, on the reverse strand, counting down.
GGATTGCTACCCTGAAGCAGACGAAAATCATTTAGCCTGCAGCTCGAAAGCTGTTTTCGCACAACTCGCTGTGTTTGGATGGCTCTGGACGATTAACGGGGATGGATCGATATTATTTGACCTTACCCCATAACTAAACCACCAGCTAGTTGGGAAACTAATGCTCTTATGCTGCCAGCTCTGTAAATTATCACTTCGCTCGTTGCCAGGTGCTACCGGAAGGTGAACCGATACAACCAGTAGTGCAGAGATCAGAAAGGTCATCGAATTAAACACAAATAGGGCGTTAAAACTAAAAACCAGCAATGCCGCTGCTGAGACCAACGGAGTCATATTTTCAAGATAATAAGCCAGCCGGGACAAGGCCAGCGCTCTAATGTAGCGAGCATCATCCTGCAAGACATCAGGAATGGCTGCCTGAAAGGTCGGTGCAAATTAGATAATTATCTATCAAATATTTGAGACGTAGTACCCATTTCCTATTGACGGGGCAAAGCGACAGGTTTACTAATCTGCCTTTTTTTTATTTTGTCGAATCACAAACAACTCAGCACAAAGCCATTTGGCCTCTATTGTGAATTTCAAATTTTCATTTTGCTTTTACAGCGCAAGTTTCTGCCGCAAAGGCTAGCTCACTCTCGAGAGGTGAGCTATACGTCATTTTTGGAGGACGGAATTTAATCCCTGTGTCTCAGATTGCTTTTCCGACTATTTTCCTACACTCCGCATACCCCTATGTACCTCTTCCGACAAACTTGCAATGAGCGCCGTTAGTAAAGTCCATAAGATACAGTGGGTTACAATCGGATACATAGCTTTTAACCAATTGGTCCCGCGTTCGAGTCGCGGACGGCCCACCAAGTGAGAGGGGGTTGAGTAGTGAATAACTGCTCAACCCCTTTTTTTTCGAAGCCGTTCGAACCCAACCCTTACGCCGTCTAATGCGCCCTCGCACAGGCACACCTCGCGCCTGTCCATTAGGCTCGGTCACTCAATGCGCGCTGATCAAAAACAACCTGCACACCAGCTGAAACTAACCAAACAAAGCGTCTGCGCCAAGCACTAAGCCAGCAAGCCCCGCGCCCCAAATGCTGCACGCTAATAGATCCAACCACAAAAAGGTCCATGACGAAAAGCCACCCACGCCCAAAAGCATGGGCACTAAACTTCGGATCATGGTGAGAAGTCTCCCCAAAAGGACTGCATAGGCGCCAAAACGGATCAGAAAATTCTGAGCACGCGAGACCGCAACGGCCTTCGTTTGAGCCCAACGCGAGTGCAACAAGCGATCACCAAACGAACGACCCAGGTGAAACCCAAATTGGTCTGCCAGAAACGCGCCTGCCATAGCGGCTAAAACGATTTCTGGTAGGCTTAGTAAGCCTTGAACATAGATAACACTTGCTAAAGATAAAAGGACCGCGCCACTAACGAACAAGCCTATCCCTGGACAGGCTTCCGCAAACCCAAGAAGCGCTAACCCAACCAGCGCATAATCAGGGTTTTCAGGCGCCCAAGCAGCGAACTCCTGGGCATAGGCCATCATCCGCAGTCAGTTGCCTGATAGCGTGTCGGGTCGGGCCGTCCAGCCTCAAGAAATCCCGCCCGTCTCAAGACACAACTATCGCAAACGCCGCAGGCTGCACCCTGCTCATCGAGCTGATAACAGGAAACTGTTTGGCCATAGTCAACGCCAAGGGCATGGCCCTTTAAAATAATTTCGCCTTTCGATAACGCGATTAACGGCGCATGAATCCTCAGAAACTCGCCTTCAACCCCCCGCCGGGTTGCGAGGTTAGCCATGGTTTCAAAGGCCTCAATATATTCCGGTCGACAATCTGGGTACCCTGAATAGTCCACGGCGTTTACGCCAACAAACACGTCCAGCGCACCAAGCACCTCGGCCCACGCCAACGCATAAGATAAGAAAATGGTATTTCTAGCAGGAACATAGGTAATCGGTATGGCCAAATCGCCCTCATCGAACGCGGGCACTGAAAGGCGCTCATCCGTCAGCGCGGAACCACCAAAAGCCGCCAAGTCTATGGTCGTCACACGATGCTCGGTGGCACCGAGATGATCGGCAATCCCAGCAGCAAAAGCCAATTCCGTCTTATGCCGTTGCCCATAATCAAAGCTCATGCAATAGCATTGAAAACCATCGGCAATGGCGCCAGCAAGCACCGTTGCCGAATCAAGCCCACCAGACAATAGAATGACTGCTTTTTTTTGATCAGACACCTGGCTTATCCCCCCACAGCATTTTATGCAATTGAACCTGCATCCGAACATTCAGGCCATCCGCCAAAACCCAGTCTGCGAGGACCGTAGGATCAAGGGCTTCGTAAACCGGTGAGAATAAGACGTCACCTACCCGTTTGTTCAATTGCAACGTATCGATTTTAAACCGTGACCATTCATAGTCAGCGCGGTCTGTGATCACAAACTTGACCTGATCTTCCAACTTTAACTTGGGAATATTATCCTCGAGGTTGCGATGCGACTCGCCGGAGCCAGGGGTTTTCAGATCGAGTACGATCGAAACCGATGGATCGACGCCATCGATTGATAGGGCACCACTGGTCTCGAGCGACACGAGATAACCCTTTGCAACCAGCGCTTCTAACAACGCCAAGCACTGAGGCTGGGCTAACGGCTCGCCGCCGGTCACGGTGACATACTGTGTGGGAAAAGCATCTGCCTGCGCCAAAATCTCGGGCAACGATAACAAGTCGCCACCCTGAAAGGCATAAGCAGTATCACAATAACCACAGCGCAAAGGACAACCGGTCAATCGAATGAATACCGTTGGCCTACCCGCGGTCCTAGCTTCGCCTTGCAGAGAATAAAAAATTTCCGTTACGCGCAATCGTTCGGCCATGAATCATCTCGTCCGATTACAACTAACAGTCAATTTGATCGAGCAGATACCGTTCTGCTAGCTTGCCCGCAGACTTCGTCGAATAAGTCGTTGCAACATCACCAAGGGCCGCTTTGGCACGCTGACAGTCTCCCATGAGATCGTAGACCTTGCCTAACTTGAACGCAGCATCTGGCACTTTATTGCTCGAAGGATAACTTTTTATGACCTGAACCAGCGCTTGCCGAGCAGCCTCATAATCGGGGTCTGGCTTGGCAGCATGCACCTCCCCAATCCAATAGTAGGCGTTCGGTGCATAAACACCAGTCGGGTAATGCTCAATGACCGATCTTAATGAGGCAATGGCTTGATCATAGTCCCGGGCTCGGATGGAGGTTAGCCCTTCATCATAATAAGACTGCTCTGCCTTAAGTTCCTCGTCCGCAATCGCCGGCGACAGCTCCGGAGCCGATGCGAGATCAGCAGAGCCTGTTCCGCTATCGGGTCCAGCAGTGGCTGGTTGGTGCGATGCCGACTGGTTCTGCAACCTGCGATCGAGCTCTAGGTAGCGATCTTCCTGAATGCTTTTGGATTTCTGAATGTCATGACCTAATTGTTCAACCAGCCCACGAAGGCTCATCACTTCTTGCTGAAGCACTTGCATTTGGTAAGTCAAATCTATCGGAGACAAAGACGACGAATCACCCTCAATTGCCATGGGCTCAATTTCGATTGGCGTCGTTTCCACGACCATCTCGTTACGGGCTTGATCCTCTCTAACGGGCTCTCGAAAACGATCTTTGAGCGCTGTCGACCGAGATTCAACGACAATCGGTGCCGATAAGCTCAAAGGCGATAGGCTCAGCAATCCTAGCATCACTAACACGACGACCACGACTTGCTCTAGCCCAATCACTGAATGCGACGGCTCATCACAAAAAAGCTCTGTGCTGATCATTTTGTTTTCACCTGCCATCATCAATAGCACAGAAGTCGTCTAACGAGCGCTGATAACCGATAGCCTCGTCGGCACCTCGCTCAGCCATTATCGGTAAACGATTTCAACCCGACGATTTTTTTCCCAAGACGTTTGATCATGACCGGTCATCGCAGGCTTTTCTTCGCCATAGCTCACCACTTCAATTTGGCTTCTTGACGCACCTTGAGACAATAAATAGGACTGCACGGCATTGGCTCGACGCTCACCAAGCGCTAAATTGTATTCTCTTGTTCCGCGCTCATCGGCGTGGCCTTCAAGGCGAACCATCAGGCGCGGATTGTTGGCCAGCACCCCGGCGTGCTGATCGAGCTCAGCATGTCCGTCCCGACGCACAATCGCTTGGTCAAAATCAAAGTAAAAGATACCTTGAAGACCGCTAGAGCCGGCCGATGCATCCATGGGATCATTCGGCAAAACAATCCTTCCGCCCTGAACCATTGGCTGGATGGGCTCGACTTCAACCACTTCCGCAACCGCTTGGGTTTCTACCGGCGCTTCAACGACGGCTTCAGGCGCTGGCTGGCTCGTACTGGCGCACCCACCCACGACAAGCAGTAATGATATCGCTACCAAGCTCAAGCTTTTATTTATCATTGACATATTCCACTCCTGTTTTGACGATCGACCCTATCGAACTTTTTTAAAAGGCCGCGTGGTCTTGCTCTTGATAGGTTGAGCCACTTTTCGCTTTCGCGAAGGCAGCGCCTCAACCCAGTTCATTCCAACCTGTTTAGCAATCGGTTACGCTCCACAACCGCTCGCTGCTGCTTAGGGTTCGTGCCCCATAACCAGTTCACTAATCACTATATTCTGCTGCATTGCTTGGGATTTAGGCTCTTCCTAAAAACAATGCTCTAACCCCAGTACCCATATTCTATCACTGCGCACTGCCCCATAACACCGGACTTCTTATTCAGATGCCTTGGATTAGGCCCTTGGTTAAAATGCCTCAAACAAAGCACCTTGGTCAACAGGACACAAGCAACCGTCTTTCTTTACCGTCTCTTCGTCTCGCCCAGCTTTACGCCCTTTCCTTTCCGCCAATCCCTACTGCCAATTCGTGCCGCCGACTTTTATCGCTGAGCTCTATCATCTACCTCTATTAACGACTCTATCACCCACCTTGTAACGTCGTTTCTAAACGCCGACTCTTAGCGCCTGCTCTTCTAAGACATCTCTTAACCAACGTCCAGCTGCTTAACAACGCCACACTGCGCCCCGCTACGTCGACCTATTCAAACCCCTTGATAACCTCGACAACGACCCGCTTCAGGCGGACTGCCAAGAACAAAAACCTTCAGTATGAATATTATAAGCACCTTTTCGCTTTATTCTGGCAGTTTACTCCATTTTGTCAGGAGATTTTAAGTCGGATTCTAAAATCGGGTTAAATATTTTCTTTTTGCGAGGCGACCAAGCCGGCTCTCGAACATCGCCTTCCGTCGCCGGTAAATTGAACCGAACGCCACCATCGATCGAAACCCCTGCCAATATCCCACGACCATCAACCTGCGTTGCATAAATCAAAAGGCTATCGTTCGGGGCAATGGTTGGTGACTCATCCAGCGAGGTCTCCGTTAAAACCCGTAAGAATCCACGATTTAAATCAAGATACGCAATATGAAAAACACCCTGCTTACGGTGCACCATAATTAGACCGTCGCCCCGATTTGCCAAGACCGCTCGTGCGTTGTAATCGCCTTCAAAGGTTAGACGCTCAACCTCCATATCCTGAAGGCGCATCGAATAGATCTGAGGTTGCCCACCTCGGTTAGAGGTAAAAATAATGGATTCTCCATCGGCGCTCCAGGATGGCTCGGTGTCAATCCCATAATGCCGGGTCAGCCGGCGTAGCTTTCTTGGTTGTGATTCAAGATCCAAAACATAAATTTCTGGATTGCCATCTTTTGACAAGACCATCGCAAGCTTCGTTCCATCTGGCGAAAAAGCAGGCGCACTATTCAATCCTTTAAAGTTAGTCACTTGCTGACGCTTTCGAGTCCGTATGTTGTGAATGTAAATCGCCGGTCGAGAATCACGCTCGAATGAAACATAGACAATTTGATCCCCATCTGGCGCCCAGGACCCAGAGAGAATTGGTTCACGAGACTGCAATACCGTGCGCACACGATGTCCATCCGCATCGGCGACGTTAAGTCGAAAGATCCGACCGTTTTCAGACTCCACGACCGTGATGTACAAGATTTCGGTTGAAAAAGCACCGGGGACCCCCGTAAGCGCTTCGTAAACTGCATCACTCACGTGATGGCCCATATCTCTTAAGTCTAGATCCCGACCAACAATGGTTTGCTGAAAAACCACCGCCCCCTTAAAAACATCATACAATTCATAGTGTAACGAAAGGTCTGCGCCAGATTCTTTGATTTGACCCAATACTAAATATTCGGTGTTCAAAAGCTCCCAATCTCGGACGTAAACGTCGTCAGACACACTGGGTAGCGACAACATTTGGTTAACTGCGAGTGCTTCAAACCGGCCGCTCAACTGTAAATCTGAGGCAATCACTCGATGCAACTCCTCAGGCAGCTCGCCTCGACCAAGCCAAGCAAAGGGCACTACTGCAATATTCACCGCATCATCTGCACCCTGGGTGACTTCAATCTGCAATTCAGCGCTTGCTGGCAGCGTCAACATGAACCCCATAATCCAACCCAAAGCACTCAGTAATTTCACAACAATAAATCCTCTGGACGAAACAGGACGGTAAACGACCTGAAGTTATTTTCAAAGAGCTTCGGGTCTGAGGGCACTTGGAAGCGTGCTGAACGCTCAACAGCCAGCAGCGCAGACCGATCAAACGCCTCGTTACCACTGCTTTGTTCTACGCCAACATCGACAACTTCCCCTGTTGGGACCAACCGAACTCGCAAGACCGCCTCCATACCATTGCGCGCACTCGGCGGCCGCGACCAGCGACTGACAATGTCCCGCTGAACTTGGCCGATATACGCCAAAATTTGTTCGTCGTTAGTCACGGCTTGGCGCCCGATCTCTTCCGTAACGGCGGCCATCAGTGCCGCTATCGCCTGATCCTGCGCCAAGGGTTCACGCTTGACCGACTTAATTGGTACAGGCGGCGGTGGCGGCTCAGTCACGATCGGCGCAACAGGCTTAACTACTTTCTCTTTCTGATCCGCTTTGGGCTTTGGTTTTAACATTGGCGGGACAACAACCGGTTTTGAATTCGCTGGTTTTGAGTTTTTTTGTTGACTGACTTTTTGTTCAGGCACATCCCGCGCGACCAGAGCCGCCGAGATATACAAAGGTGCGTCGGCGACCCGAAGGACCTCTTCCTGTGGCCACTCGATCAAAAACAAACCGATGATCAAGCCGTGAAAGCCAACGGCGAGCAACAAAGGGGCTATGAATTGCTTGAGCATCGGTCTGAAATCAACGGCTTGGCGGTTGAGTGATCAGCCCAACGTCTTGCACACCCACCTTCTGTAATCGGTCCATCAAATCAATAACACGCCCATAGGCAATCGTCGCATCACCTTCGACCAAGACTTTAAGGCCTGGGTTGGCAAGTGTGATCTTCGAGACCCGTTCAGCAACCAAAGCAAGCTCAACCACCGCTTCGTCATCACCACCCATGTCCATAAAATACTGACCTTGGTCATTGATACTGATGACAAGCATTTGCTTCGGGTCTTCAATCGTAATGGCCTTGCTATCGGCCTGCGGCAAGACGACCCTTATCCCTTGGGTCATCAGCGGTGCAGTGACCATAAAGATAACCAATAAAACCAACATTACATCAATGTAGGGAACCACATTGATATCGGACATCGGGCGACGGCGTGAGGTTTTCGCCATAACTAGGAATCCGCAATAGAGCGATTGAGAATGGCACTAAACTCATCGGAGAAGGTTTCAAATCGATTCATCATTACCTCGACCTGCGCGGAATACCGATTGTAGGCAATGACTGCTGGAATCGCGGCAAATAATCCAATCGCCGTAGCAATGAGCGCTTCGGAAATTCCAGGCGCCACCACGGACAGGCTCGCTTGATTTGACATGGCGAGCCCGCGGAATGAATTCATGATGCCCCAGACCGTACCAAAAAGTCCTATATAAGGACTGGTTGAGCCAACCGTTGCCAAAAAGGCCAGCGCACCCTCCAAACGCTCTTCTTCTCTTGCAAGCGCCACCCGCATGGCACGCTGCACATTTTGCATAATGCGTTCAGCTTGGTTGCCATATTGCTGCTTGGAGCGCGTAAACTCTTTAAAACCTGCCTGAAAAAGATGCTCAATACCGATAATTTCGGTCTCCGAGTTTTCAATTTCAAGAAAAATTGCTCTCAAATCCTGACCAGACCAAAACTCATTTTCGAAGTTCGTCGCAAGACGCTTGACGCTTGACAGCAAAAACGCGCGCTGAAAAATCAACACCCATGAAACCAACGACGCCATCACCAAGATGGCCATCACAATCTGCACTACGATCGATGCATTTAAAACCAACTCTAAAATCGATATAGGCTCATTCATTAGACGTCCTTATTTTTCGCACTTGCCGATCTGATCCAGCATCAGGCGCTTTAATTTATTCTGCACCCTGAACACGGGCCTTTTCGGCCGCAGAACACATCCTAATCCGCCAACGCCTGAACAGCGCCCGGATCTGCTGCAGATTTCGGCTGCAGACCAAAATGCAAATAAGCGCGATTCGTTGCAACCCGCCCCCTTGGCGTTCGCATAATAAAACCTTGTTGAATCAAGTACGGCTCATAGACATCTTCAATGGTGTCGCGCTCTTCACCAATGGCGGCCGCCATACTATCGATTCCGACCGGGCCGCCTTCAAACTTCTCAATCATTGCCATCATCAATCGTCGGTCCATTGCATCAAACCCTGAGGCATCAACCTTGAGCAAATTCAGCGCCTCATCAGCACTGTCTTTACGAATCACGCCGTCTCCACGCACCTCGGCGAAATCTCGCACCCGACGCAACAATCGATTGGCAATTCTTGGCGTACCCCTTGAGCGAACGGCAATCTCTCGGGCGCCGGCTTCATCACAGGGAACCTCTAAGAGGCGCGCTGAGCGCATCAAAATATGCGTCAGGTCATCCACTTGATAGAACTCAAGCCGTTGCACAATGCCAAACCGGTCTCTCAGCGGAGAGGTTAAAAGGCCCGTCCGAGTGGTCGCACCTACGAGGGTAAACCTCGGCAGGTCTAACTTAATCGATCGAGCAGAGGGACCTTCGCCGATCGTAAGGTCGACCTGGTAATCTTCCATTGCCGGATAGAGCACCTCCTCAACCGCAGGACTCAACCGATGGATTTCATCAATAAAGAGGACATCACCTGCTTCAAGGTTCGTAAGCGCCGCAACCAAATCCCCTTTTTTCTCGATCACGGGGCCCGCCGTTGACTTAATTGCAACGCCCATCTCACTGGCTATGATGTTGGCCAAGGTCGTCTTTCCAAGCCCTGGCGGACCAAAAATCAACGTATGATCTAACGGTTCTTTACGCTGTTTCGCAGCCTCAATGAACAATCCCATTTGCTCGCTGACGGCAGGCTGCCCAACATACTCTCGCAGCGTTTTAGGGCGAATGGCCCAATCCTGCTGCGGCTCCCGGGCCACGGCCTCGGGCGCGATTAATCGATCGGTTTCGATCATAGTTCGGTCTTCATCCCAATAATTTCAACGCTTGCCGAATCAGGCCTTCGATATTATCGGCTGGATCTTGAATTTGAGCCAGCACTCTTGTCACTTCCTGCGGCTTGTAACCAAGCCCAATCAAGGCAGCTTCAGCGTCATCCGTTTTAGATCGCGTACCTGAAGCCAGCGGCTGGGCCCCACCCGCATCTTGCCATTCTTCCACTTTATCGCGCATTTCCATAATCAAGCGTTCGGCCATCACCCGACCAACACCGGGAATACCATTTAGCGTCTTGATATCATTTAATTGGATCAGTCTAGCAAAGCCTTTTGCATCTAGCGCAGACAAAATAGACAGCGCCAACCTTGGTCCAACTTTATTGACTTTAATCAGCGCTCGAAACAGGTCTCGATCGGATCTATTGAGAAAGCCAAAAAGGGTGTGAGACTCTTCGCGGACGACAAAGTGCGTATAAAGCTGAACGAGTTCTTTGCTGCTATGGAGCCTTAAAGCCGTGTCCAATGGCACCTCGACTTCATACCCAATTCCGCCCACGTCTAGCACCAATTGCTGGTCTTGAATTTCGAGCAACCAACCTTTTATTTGAGAAATCATACGTCCGGCTCCACCAATCGACCTTTACGGAAGCGGCCCTTGGTCGCCCCCAAACGATGCAAGTTGCCCATCGTTTGCGTATGACAGAGCGCGATAGCGAGGGCATCAGCCGCATCTTCCTGCGGCATCCCCCCAAGGGATAACAGAACTTGGACCATATGCTGCACTTGCGCTTTAGATGCAGCACCGCTACCAACCACCGCTTGTTTTACTTTTTTCGCCTCATACTCGAACAAAGGAATGCTGTGCCTTGCGGCAGCCAGCAACGCGACGCCCCTGGCTTGCCCAAGCTTCAGAGCCGATTCTGCGCTGCGCGCCATAAAAATACGCTCTATTGCAACGTGGTCTGGTTGATACTGGCCAATCAGCTCCGTTAACCCAGTGTAGATTTCATTTAAGCGATTCTCGGCAGTTTCCGACAGGGTGGCGCGAATGCAGCCACTGGTGACATAAACAGTCGTTGCTGCGGCATGATCGATCACCCCAAAACCTGTTACACGAGAGCCGGGATCTATTCCTAAAACCACCGCCATAGCGAAATCCTGTTTTCCAACTTAAAGTCTAGCATAGGCAATCGCTTGCCCAATGAGCCAGTCAATTGCCCTGAAATGATAGAGATTTAATGCCGCACCCAAGAATCAGGCAGCCCCTTCCTCATCTGGAAAATTGGCGTTGGTATACAGGTTGGTCACATCATCGAGATCTTCTAGCAGATCGAGCAACCGTAATACTTTTTCCGATTGATCGTCGTCCAAATCAGTGTAGGTTTGCGGGATCATGGCCACATCGGCCGCTTCCGCTTCAAACCCTGCTGCTGCAAGTGCATCCTTGACTCGTGCGAAGTCCTCAGGCGAGGTTGTAACTTCAACGGTACCATCGTCTGCAACATCAACATCTTCGGCACCCGCGTCAATCGCGGCTTCTAATACCGCATCTTCAAGGCCCGCTGCGGCGAAAACAATCTGCCCTTTCTTTTCGAACAAATAAGCCACCGATCCATCGGTTCCGAGATTCCCACCGGCCTTAGAAAACGCGTGACGAACTTCAGCAACCGTTCGGTTTTTGTTGTCCGTCATGGTTTCAACCATCACCGCAACGCCGCCGGGGCCATAGCCCTCATAAACCAGCGACACCAGTTCAGCACCATCTTGACCACCAGCCCCTCGGACAATCGCGCGCTCCATCGTGTCTTTCGGCATCTGCACGGCCTTGGCCTTATCCACCAAATTACGCAAGCCCGGATTATCCTCAACGCTGCCGCCGCCATCCCGCGCAGAAACCGTTAGCTCCCGGATGAGCTTCGTAAACACCTTGGCCTTCTTCGCATCCTGACCTGCTTTCCGGTGCTTTATATTGCTCCACTTGCTATGACCTGCCATGTTGTCCTCACCAGAATCAAAGGTTTGTTTTGATACTCAGTTCGCGTAACTGCTTGTCTTCCACGTGACCTGGCGCCGCAGTCAGCAAACACGTCGCGGTTTGGGTTTTGGGAAACGCAATAACATCTCTTATTGCCTTAGTACCAGACAACAGCATCACCAATCGATCCAGCCCAAAGGCTATGCCGCCATGGGGCGGGGCACCTAATTCAAGCGCTTCAAGCAAAAAGCCAAATTTCAACTGTGCTTCTTCATCTGACAGTGCCAAAACGTTAAAAATCGCACGCTGACGATCAGGGTCATGGACTCGAATAGACCCACCACCGACTTCGTAACCGTTGATCACCATGTCATAGGCTCGTGACCCAACAGCGCCAGGATCTGCCAGCATTTCCTCGACCGAACCTGTCGGATGCGTAAAGGGGTGATGGACCGCCGTCCAATCCCTCGAGTCAGTTTGCTCGAACATCGGAAAATCAATCACCCAACAGGCGGCCCAGGCTTTGTCATATAGGTTGAGGTCTTCCGCCAATCGGCACCGCAAGGCACCCAAAGCGTCATTCACAACCGAGGCTTTATCTGCGCCGAAAAAGATCAAATCATTGTCTTCGGCATCGAGTCGATCCAGCACCTGATGAACCACTTCTTCAGGTAAAAACTTTAAAATCGGCGATTGCAAACCCGACATACCCTTGGATCGATCATTGACTTTGATATAAGCCAGGCCTTTGGCACCATAAATTGCCACGAACTTGGTCAGGTCATCAATATTTTTTCGGCTAAGGCGATCGCCCCGGGGTAATTTTAGCGCGGCAACTCGACTGCCCGGGTCATTGGCTGGACCACTGAACACCTTGAACTCGACGTCGGCCATTAAATCTTCGATATCGACAATTTCCAAACCAAAACGAAGATCGGGTCGATCACTCCCAAACCGACGAATCGACTCTTTGTAGGTCAATATTGGAAACGTTGGCAACGCAACCTGAATCAATTCTTCAAAAAGCCCTGTCACCATTTTTTCAGCGAGCTCCATAACCTCTTGCTCGGAAACAAACGCAGCTTCGATGTCGATTTGCGTAAACTCTGGTTGTCGATCAGCCCTTAAATCTTCATCCCGAAAGCATCGTGCAATTTGATAATAGCGATCAAAACCCGACACCATGAGCAACTGTTTAAAGATTTGAGGCGATTGCGGCAGCGCATAAAAGCTACCTGGATGAACCCGTGATGGCACCAAATAATCGCGAGCACCTTCCGGTGTCGCTTTCGTTAAAATGGGCGTTTCGAGGTCAACGAAGCGTTCGTCGTTGAGATAATTTCGGACAAAGTGTGTCGCCGCTGATCGTAACCGCATCCGGTACTGCATGTCCGGCCGTCGAAGATCAATGTAACGGTAACGTAATCGCACATCTTCGCCGGCTTCAGAATGCTCATCCAATTGAAAAGGCGGCGTTTTACTTCGATTGAGAATCGTCAAAGTTTGACCCAGAACCTCAATCTCGCCCGTACTCATTTTTGGGTTTACAGCCGCTGCATCTCTCGCCCGAACTCGGCCCTCGATTGCGACGACGAATTCGTTCCGAACTTGATCCGCCAAGGCAAAGCTCTCGACGGTATCTGGATCGAATACAACCTGGACGATGCCTGCATGATCCCGCACATCGAGAAAAATCACGCCACCATGATCCCGTCGCCGATGGACCCAACCGCACAGACTGACCGTTTCATCGATGTGATCAGAACGTACATCGCCGCAATAATGACTTCTCATAATCTCTTCCCAATACGCTCTTATCTAAACTCTTCAAGCGCACCAATGCGCTTACGTCTTACTTATTGTAGCAATCCAATTGCTAATCCGCCGAACTGGATGACGATCCAGACGACGAGCCAGAGCTACCTGAACCGCTCGACGAATCGCCTGAGGCTGAAACGTTTTTCTTCGCCCCAGTTTTGAAGTCCGTTTCGTACCAACCACCCCCTTTCAATCGAAAAGCAGCCGCAGAAATTAGCTTTTTTAAAGCTGGACTGTCGCAGGAAGGACAATCCACGAGCGGGGTATCCGAAAACTTCTGGATCTTTTCCAAACGAAATTGACAATTGCTACACAAATATTCGTAGATTGGCATTAAGGCACTCCCGACATGACCCAGGCGACTTCCTGGGCGGCGAATTATACCCAAACCAGCCCCGACACGACACTACCGAGCGCTTAAACTATAAAAATAGGCAAAAACAATTGCTCCCTGACCTAAAACGCTTGCCCAGAAGGGTTTCATCCGTTATAAAAGCTCCCATGGTCAATCAGGGGGTCAGATCTTGATTTTTTGGTTGTCATAAAGAGTCATGCGTGAAAGCTTGGCCAAAACAATTAACTTTCAAATAAAAGGATGGTCTCCATGGCAGCAAAAAAAGCGACTGCAATCAAAACGAAGTACACCAAAAGCGCCATCATTGATTCCGTTGCCGGAAGCACTGAGCTTAGCAAGAAGCAAGTCAACGCCGTATTAGACGAGCTGACTAGCCTCATTGAGAGACACATCAAAAAAGGTGGCGCAGGTGAGTTCACGCTTCCTGGCCTGATGAAAATCAAAACGGTTAAGAAGCCAGCTCGTAAAGCTAAAAAAGGTGTTCCTAATCCTTTTAAACCAGGCGAAACAATGGATGTCGCAGCAAAGCCCGCAAGCACAGCTGTTAAGATCCTCCCACTGAAAGGGATGAAAGATTTCGTTTAATCGAAATGCTTTCGAAAAAGGCCGCTAAAGCGGCCTTTTTTTTGTCCGATGCTGACCAAGCAGGGAAAAACCTAAAGCCTGTAAATAACAGCTATTCAGCAATAGCCACGTGCATCAACCCATTGAGTTGCAGGAGCAGTAACTGAAGGTGTCCGGGCATTAAGGCGCCGTGCCATTTCAATATCTCGGGGCTCAAAAGCTAAGTCTTGTCGACCAAAGTTGTTTCAAAGAAACCCGGCCAGGGTGCGAACGAGCCTCCTCTGAAGACCCAGCAGACAGCGAC
>JABGTE010000141.1 GCA_018647445.1 Gammaproteobacteria bacterium | reverse complement strand
TATTTAGGGGCTTTATTTAGGGGCTTTATTTAGGGGCTTTATTTAGGGGCTTTATTTAGGGGCTTTATTTAGGGGCTTTGGTTGGGCGCGCTAAGCTCTGCTGAGGTCGGCTTACGCCGTCTAAGCAGCGATTTCTCAAAGCGATTCTTTTTACACACATTAACGCTTCAATTTAAGGCATGGAACCCTAAATTATCTAACCAAGAGAGCAATTGTTTGGGCCAAACGCTAGCGTAAACCTCATTCTGCGCCAAAGCACTGCCGTGTCGTCCTTCCGGGTAAATATGGACTTCAACAGGCACGCCTGCAGCCAGTAGCGCTTGCCCGTAGGCTACCGAATTTTCGAATGGTACGATCGGATCAGTCTTCGCCGTCCAGATAAAGGCTGGTGGTGTAGCCGAAGTCACCTGCTGCTCGGCGCTCAGCAATTCAATGAATGCAGGCTCCGGCGCATCGCCCACCAAGTTCGACCGAACGCCAGCATGCAGCGGATCCGAGAAACTCACAATCGCATACGCTAAAATCGAGAAATCAGGCCGACTGCTCTGCTGCCGTAACGGATCCACGGCCCCCGCAGCGCCCTCGTCATACAAAGTCGATGCCAACGCCGCCAAATGACCACCCGCTGAAAAACCCATGATGCCTAAGCGCCCCGGATCGAGATTGAAGCGATCTGCATTATGGCGCAAATACCGTAGGGCCATCTGGGTATCATCCAAGGGCGCTGGATATTGCTTTAATCGATAATTTAAAACAAACGCTGCAATCCCCTGTGCGTTCAACCATTCGGCAATCTCCATACCCTCGTATTGCTCAGACCGAAAGAAGTAACCCCCACCCGGCAAAATGAGCACCGCGGCGGTCGGCGGCTCTGCCAGTATCGGGTAACTCAAGAGATACGGTCCAGCTTCTAAAAAGGGGTTGTAAAACCTTGAAAATGGCCAAGGCCAAACTGCATCTGCCGTGTTCGCCTTTTCAGATTCAGGTATCGGTAGATAGACCATTCTGGCTTCATAGGCCGCGCCCCGTTCCGGGAAGTGTCCGCTGGCAAACTGCCAGGCAACGACCGAGCAAACAGCGAAAAGCAGCAACACGACCCCTGAGACGATTTTGAGTATTCGCATTGCCGAAATATCCTCGTGATTGGGCTGCCAGTAACCACCACAGGAACGGCGGTTATCCAACACTACCTGAAATCACGACCAAAAAGGTAAATTGCCGAAACGTCCGCGCGATTCGGCGACCATTACACACATCAGGCTCCAACCAAGGCCGGGCTCCGCGGTTAGCCAACACGACCGAACAACGGGTCCAAAGAGGTCAACAGGAGCTCCCCTCGCGCGAAGTGTATGGTCTATTGCCGAAGGAACGCGCGAGTGAGCGTCACCGAGTCGCATCGCTCACGGCGACACCCGCCAAACCACACCGCCAACGTCATCGGCCACTAAAATACCGCCGCTTTGATCAATCACGACCCCAACAGGCCGCCCCATAGCCTGACCCTGATCGTCTAAAAACCCGGTCAGGATTGGCAGCGGCATGCCGACGGGCTGCCCCGATGTGTCAAATGGCACAAAGAGTACTTGATAGCCGCTTTTAGGCTCGCGATTCCATGATCCATGCTGCCCGATAATGGCCCCGCTTTGAAAGGCCGGCATCGCATCATTGGCATAAAACGCCAAACCTAGAGACGCCGTGTGCGCGCCCAAGGCGTAGGCTGGTACTCGAATGCTGGGGCTTCGCGCCCCAGCTTGTCGCATCGCAGTCATTGACAGGTTATCGACCGATCCAAATGCTTCAGGCCAATCTTCGGAGACTCTTGGATCGCGGAGCACACCCCAGTACCGGGTGGGCCAGCCATAATCATCCCCTTGAGCGACTTCCCCCAGATAATCCGGCACCAGATCGTCGCCCAATTGATCGCGCTCATTGACCACGGTCCAAAGAGCACCTGTCTTTGGGTGCAGTGCCATACCCACAGGGTTTCGAAGGCCCCGGGCATAAATTTCGGCATCAAAGGTCTCTAGATCAACTGCCCAGATCGCCGCCCGCCCGACTTCTTGCGGCGCACCCAACTCCCCGATATTCGAATTAGAGCCAACCGCGACGAACAGCCTGTTTGCTTGTGCATCTAAAAGGAGATTCTTGGTCCAATGACTGTTTGGTGCCTGCGCAGGCAGGGCCAGAACCACTCGCCCGGGCGTATCAATCCGCGTCCGGCCTTCAACATAATCAAAGGCCAGCACTGCGTCGGTATTCGCAACGAAGAGCACATTCTCGTACAACGCCATACCAAAGGGGGAATTGAGGTTTTCGATGAACGCAACCTTTAGGTCTGCGACCCCATCTTCATCGACATCCCGCAACAATGAGATTCGATTAGCAGACGGCAGGCTTGACCCGGCATAGCGCATCACCCGCTTTGCAATCCAGCCCATTAGCCCTCCACGCGCTGATCCTCTGTCCGGCGCATCCGACTCAGCGACCAACACATCACCATTAGGCAGTACCAGCAACCAGCGCGGATGATCGAGTCCTGCGGCAAACCGAGTGACCTTGAAGCCTGTCATGGCGGTCGGCGACTGATCTTGCGGCCAACCAATCGCCTTTGCCGGTTTAACCTTCGGCAGCGTTTGTGGTTGCGGCGCGGGAAGCAGCGGTTTAACGCCCCACCCCAAGGCGCTGGTAACTTCACGCTCAGGCGCAGGTCGGTCAGCC
>JABGTE010000090.1 GCA_018647445.1 Gammaproteobacteria bacterium | reverse complement strand
GCAATCTTTTTTCACAAAGCAGAGGATGTTCATGAAAATTCTGGTAACAGCCAAACGCGTCGTGGATTACAACGTCAATATTCGAGTTTTGGCGGATCAATCTGGCGTGGACCTAAATAATGTCAAAATGTCGGTCAATCCATTTGACGAAATCGCGATCGAAGAAGCGGTTCGATTAAAAGAAGCTGGCAAGGCTGAAGAAGTGATCGTCGTATCTGTTGGTGTTAGCCAGTGTCAGGAGCAATTGCGAACGGCTTTGGCATTAGGCGCGGATCGCGGCATTTTGGTTGAGACGGATGAGGCGCTTCAGCCCCTTGGGATCGCGAAAGCACTCAAGGCTGTGATCGATAAAGAAGCGCCAGGACTGATTATCACGGGCAAACAAGCCATCGATGGGGATAATTCTCAGACAGGACAAATGTTGGCGGCATTGGCCGGCCTCGCTCAGGCGACGTTTGCCTCAGAGATTGACCTTGGGGAAGATTCCGCAACGGTCACTCGAGAAATCGATGGCGGTCTTGAAACAATCACGGTCAAGCTGCCGGCCATTGTGACCACGGATCTGCGCTTGAATGAGCCGCGCTATGCGTCCTTGCCGAACATCATGAAGGCGAAGAAGAAGCCGATTGATATCATGACGCCTGCAGATCTTGGGGTCGATGTATCACCTCGTGTGAAGACCCTGAAAGTCGAGCCCCCTGCTGAACGAGCCGCGGGCATTAAAGTAGACAGCGTCGAGGTTTTAGTCGATAAATTGCGAAACGAAGCGAAGGTGATTTCATGAGTGTCTTAGTCATAGCAGAACACGATCAGAACAACATAAAAGTGCAAACACAGGTCGCTGTCGCCGCGGCGAAGGCGATTGGGGGCGACATTCACGTGTTGGTCGCGGGCGAGAGTTGTCAAGGGGCTGCGGATGCCGCGGCAAAGGTTGACGGTGTGCAGAAGGTACTGATTGCCGATCATGAAAATTATGGCCATGCCTTGGCGGAAGAGTTGGCGAATTTAATTGTGTCTGTAGCCTCGGGCTACTCGCATATCCTGACTGTGGCGACGACCTCAGGTAAGAATTACATGCCACGGGTTGCTGCCTTGTTAGATGTGTCGCAGATCTCCGAGATCATCTCGGTTGAATCGGAAGATACGTTTAAAAGACCAATCTACGCAGGCAACGCCATCGCAACAGTTCAAAGCAGTGATGCCGTTAAAGTGCTCACGGTTCGCGGAACGGCCTATGATCCCGTCTCGGCCGAAGGCGGAAGTGCTACGATCGAAGGGATCGATGCGCCGGCTGCAATGGGTGTGTCATCTTGGGTTCGGGAAGACGTTGTCGCGCTGGAACGGCCTGAATTGACTGCGGCGAGCATTATCGTCTCGGGTGGGCGTGGGATGCAGAACGGTGAAAACTTTGCGATGCTTGAAAGTGTGGCAGATAAGCTGGGGGCTGCAATTGGTGCGTCACGTGCTGCGGTTGATGCGGGCTTTGTACCCAATGACATGCAGGTTGGACAAACGGGTAAGATTGTTGCCCCGGATCTCTACATTGCGGTTGGTATCAGCGGCGCCATTCAGCATCTTGCTGGGATGAAGGACAGTAAAGTCATTGTTGCCATCAACAAAGATGAAGATGCACCGATTTTTCAAGTCGCGGATTATGGTTTGGTGGCTGATTTGTTTAAAGCAGTACCAGAATTAGATGGCATGCTATAGCGGCTTGCGTGCCGAAAAATAAGTAACGTTTAAAAAAACCCTGATCGTTTTACAGTCAGGGTTTTTTTATGGGCGCATCCTTCACGTCGCTCATGTGCAAGACTGCTCGCTCGGCGGTCGGGCTGCTAGTCGTAAACGATGAGGCCCCCAGCTGATCGGACCATACAGGAGCAAGGGGTCAGCAACAGGTGTCGATTCCGACCAGAGCCCGATGCCGTTGCTCGGATGGCGCTTGTTCAATTGATTTAATCAAAGCACTGTTGATAGCGTTTAGTCGCGCCTTGCGGTACTAGCTGGATGTGTCGTCAGGATTCAAGGTAGTAGGGACTGCCCCTAAAACGTGTGGCAGCGGCTCAAGCGTTTCGTCGACCGATCGGCCAAGCTCTTATGGTCTTCACGGCAGGTTTAGCCTGGCGTTTAGTTTATGTGCTTTCCGCCTTTTAATAGCTGAATCAACTCGGCGCCCTGACGAGCTGAGTGGACGCTTAAAACGAGCACTTGGATTGCAGAAGGTTAGCTCGCGATACTAATGCTATCCAAGTCGTACTCAAGCTCAGAAACCAAGGTTTCCGAGCTTGAGACTTTCACACGGCGGGATGTTCTACGATTGCGTCGCTAACCATTCATCGTCACTGTCTTCAGTCAGGTGCTCAAACAACGGCGTCGATAAGTATCGCTCACCGGTGTCTGGCAACATAACGCAAAAGGTTTGTCCCGGCGCGACTTCAGCTGCAATTTTTAATGCACCAGCCATGGTGGCGCCACAGGAGATGCCACAAAATATCCCTTCTAATCGCGCGAGATCCCTCGCGGTTTCTAAGGATTCTTCATCAGAAACCAGAACCAATTCGTCAGTAACCGAAGGGTCTAGAATTTCTGGAATAAAATCTGGCGTCCAGCCTTGTATCTTGTGCGGTGACCAGGAGCTGCCGGACAAGAGGGCTGCTTCTTGTGGCTCAACCCCGATAATTTTTATGTCGGGCCGGGCGATTTTTAGGACTTGACCGGTTCCGGTCATGGTGCCGCCAGTACCCCAGCCGCTCACGAAATAATCCAGATCATGGCCTGCAAAGTCTCTTAAGATTTCTGGCGCCGTGGTATTGCGGTGGTAGGCCGGGTTAGCAGGGTTTTCAAATTGGCTAGTCATGAACCAACCATGTTGCTTTGCAAGAGCTTCGGCCCGCGCGACCATGCCAGAGCCGCGCTCTGCCGCAGGCGTTAGGATGACGCGCGCGCCAAGCGCCTTCATGATTTTTCTGCGCTCAATCGAGAAGGTTTCGACCATGGTAGCAACAAAAGGATAGCCCTTGGCGGCGCAAACCATCGCTAGGGCAATTCCTGTATTGCCCGAAGTTGCCTCAATGACAGTTTGGCCCGGTTTGATCGTTCCGCATCGTTCCGCATCTTCAATGATCGCGATTGCTAATCGGTCCTTGACCGACGCCATGGGGTTAAAGGCTTCGATTTTGGCATAAATGGTTTGTCCGGCCGGCGCCATTTTATTCAGGCGAACAACGGGTGTGTTTCCGATGGTTCCTAATATTGAGTCGTGTAGCATTGCAGTCCTCTGGGTCAATGGTTGGGGGTTATAAACCGGGCGCGCCGCCAGGTCTCGATAGGGATCGCTAAAAGCGTTTTGCGGTATACCAGTTGACGGATCGACTACTGGCTTCGACCTGATCTGCGACCTCTAAAATGAGTGCAAAAAGGGCCATCCGAATCAACACACCGTTGTCGGTCTGACGAAAAATAGCGAGGTTAGGGTTGTCGTTTAAATCGTTATCGAGTTCGTTTGCATCGGCTCGTGAGTCTCTCGGCAGCGGGTGCATAATTACGGTATTGGGTTCGCAAAACTCAGTATAGATTGCTTGATTGAGCCTGAAGATCCCTTTGTATCGTTGCGCCTCTTCAAGCGTTTCAAAGCGCTCCTCTTGAGTTCGTGTCACATAGACAATATCAGCTTGTTGAATACCGGTTGGCAAGGCATCGGATTCAAAAACCTGATGGCCATGACTGCGTAGTAATTCAACGTAGGCATCAGGAAGTTTTAAAGCTTCTGGTGAAATTAGAGAGAACTGGATACCTTGGTAGGCCGCAAGGAGTTTGCATAAGGAATGAACGGCTCTGCCGTAACGCAGATCGCCAACGAGGGCTATGGTCATGCCATCGACCGTTTTGCCATGATCCGCAAGCTCTCGACTGATGGTGTACAAATCCAACAACGCTTGGCTGGGATGCTCGTTTGCGCCGTCGCCGCCATTGATCACGGGTACACGGCTTGCGGCGGCAAACTCTGCAACCGAACCGCTTTTTTCATGCCGCATCACAATCAAATCGCTGTAGCCGGACAACACGCGCGCGGTGTCATAGAAAGATTCCCCTTTGGCCAGTGCTGATGCTTTGATGCCCGTGGTCTCCCGGACCTCGCCGCCCAAAAGGTTCCAGGCACAACCAAAACTGACTCGAGTTCGCGTGCTGGGCTCGAAAAACATGTTGCCGAGAATAGCGCCCTCGAGCACGCGGGTGACCTTTTGCCTGAGTGCATAGGGTCTCATCATATCGGCAACCGTAAAAACGCGTTCTATATCAGCGCGGACGAATTGATCGACGCTCAGGATATGACTACCAACAAAGTTCATAAGGATAGACCCGAGTTCATTAGGACTGCGCCGATTCTAACACCAACGCCCGAAACCATTGATTCGATTGATCTTTGTCAGTGCTTTCGTGCCAGTAAAGGTGGGTTTCAATCTCTGGGGCCTCAAACGGTAAATCAAAAACCTGCACTGGGCTTAGATCGAGTAAAAACCGTGCGAAAGTCATTGGCACCGTTATGGCCAGGTCCGTAGTGGCTACCAATAATGGCGAGGATAAATAGTGCTGCGTTCGCAACACAATATTGCGCTTTTTACCCATTTTACCGAGCGCAAGATCAACCAATCCTAGCCCGCCTCGGCGAGAGGAAATATGAATATGCTCCAGTTCAAGGTAGGTGGCGAGGTCAAGGTTGCCCGAAACCAAGGGATGATCTTTGCTAACCACGCAGACTTGTGGGCTGGTTCGGAGTGGGGCGTGCTTGATTTGAGGATCCGGCGTTCGCGGGATATCGATTGCCAAGTCTAAATTACCCGACGCCAGCTCAATATTAAGGTCGCGTCGCCTGACCTGATAGCACTCGAGCACGGTTTTGGGCGCGACTTGCTTCAGCAATCGTATGAGCGGGGGAATCTGGATAGCCTCGGTCAGATCATTTGCTGAAATCCGAAACCGTTTGTCGGAATTGAGCGGATCAAAATGCTCGCTGTCCTGAACGCTGGAGCGGACAAGGTCGAGGGCTTGCCGGACTGATCCGATAATATTTTGCGCAACTGGGGTTGGGATCATGCCATCCGCTGTTCGCACAAAAAGGGGATCGTCAAACAATGTACGCAGGCGCGATAAAGAGTTTGAGACCGCAGGCTGCGTAATCCCGATAATTTCGCCAGCCCGAGTTAAATTACCTTCTGTGTAAATGGCATCTAAAACGACGAAAAGGTTTAGGTCGATATCACTCAATTTCATAATGTGGATTCCCAACATTAGTGACATTGATGTTACTCGAAATGGGACGAAAAAAAAAGTTCCTAAGCCTTGGACGTGAAATCTAGACTAAGACTGCTACAATTGGCTAATTCCGGACAAGCATGACAAGTAGGGCGACACCGCGGAAACCGAACGGGTAGCGTCCTGTATAGTTCAGAGTCTTTCGCCGGATACGGTTGGTTAGCGGGTATCCAGCGGTTTCTAAATTCTTTCAAAACCATGGTTTTACAGGGATTGTTGCAGTTATGTCAGAGCTACAAGCGGATTCTCAGCAGATTAAAAAGCGGTTGCCGTTTGGTTTTGCAAAACGGTTCGGCGTGATTCTTCAGAGTCCAACCCAAGACGTGTCGCAGACCAAGCTGATTTATAAGGCGCCGCTCTCTGCTGCTGTTTACTCCGAGGTACAGCGCTTCGTAGGCCGCCTATCCGAAATTCAATCGGTCGATCCCAGCCAATTCGATAATTTGCTGTCTCGGGCTTACGAGGAGGATAGCGGTGAGGCGATGGCGTTTATCGAAGATCTAGGCGACTCGATGGACTTGTCCAGTTTGATGGATCAGTTGCCTGAAAACGGGGATCTGCTAGAGCAGGATGACGATGCCCCCATTATCCGGTTGATTAACAGTTTGCTAACGGAAGCCATCAAGGTGGGTGCTTCCGATATTCATGTAGAAACCTATGAAAGTCGTTTGGTGATTCGGTTTCGGGTCGACGGTGTGCTGCGTCAAATTGTGTCGCCTCGGCGCGCGCTAGCGCCGCTTCTAGTGTCTCGTATTAAGGTCATGGCGAAGCTCGATATTGCTGAGAAACGGTTGCCTCAAGATGGCCGAATCTCAGTACGAGTCGGCGGCAAAGAGGTTGACGTCCGGGTTTCGACCATTCCGGCAAGCAACGGTGAACGCGTAGTGATGCGACTCTTAGATAAGCAGGATGGCCGCAAGAGTTTAGAGTTTCTCGGGATGCAGTCGTCGGGGCTGAAAGCGATGCAAGGCTTACTGACGCGGCCCCACGGCATTATTTTGGTGACTGGACCCACGGGTTCAGGTAAATCAACTACTTTGTATGCTGGTTTAGATCAGCTGAATGACAGCAGCCGCAATATCTTAACGGTTGAGGACCCGATCGAATACGATGTGGAAGGCGTTGGCCAAACTCAAGTGAATGCGAAAGCCAATATGACCTTTGCGAAAGGCTTGCGGGCGATTTTAAGACAAGATCCGGATGTTGTGATGGTGGGTGAGATTCGCGACTATGAGACCGCTGACATTGCGGTTCAGGCGAGCCTAACAGGACATCTCGTCTTATCAACGCTCCACACCAACACGGCAATTGGTGCGATCACGCGCTTGGCCAATATGGGTGTGCAGCCGTATCTATTGTCTAACAGTATCGCTGGCTTGGTCGCGCAGCGTTTAGTCCGGGTGCTGTGTGATAAGTGCAAAATAGCGCATGACCCGGATGCCTATGAGCGGGGCTTTCTCAATCTTGAAGAAGCAGCCGCTGCTGTGATTTATCGAGCGGTCGGATGCGACGCCTGCGCGCATGAAGGCTATCGGGGCCGGCAAGGCATCTATGAAATCATTGTGGTTGATGACGGTCTTCGAGAGATGATTCATATGGGCGCGTCAGAGCCCGAGATGGAGAAGCAAGCGCGTCAACATTCTATGGGCATTCGGGATGATGGACGAAGTAAAGTGCTTGCGGGTATGACGACCATTGATGAAATCCTCCGCGTTACGATGGCTGATTAAGTTAAACCATGCCGGCCTTTGATTACCAAGCTCTAGATCCACGCGGACGCCTTAAAAAAGGTCTGCTTGAAGGTGATTCAGCCCGCCAAGTTCGGCAGGTGCTCCGAGATCAGGGGTTAGCGCCAACGAGTGTTACGTTGACTCGGCAGGGCGATGGCGGAACTGGGGCGGGCAATGACTTTTTATCCAGCTTCTTTCAACCCGCGTTGTCGGTGAGTGAGCGGGCATTGATCACCCGTCAATTGGCGACCTTGATTGCGGCGGGATTACCCATCGAAGAATCACTTCTTGCCGTCTCCCGTCAAACTGAAATGCCAAAAACCCAAAAAATGCTGGCCACGGTGCGAGCGCGTGTTTTGGAGGGGTATTCCCTAGCCCGAAGTCTTGAAATATACCCCAAAGCCTTTCCAGATTTGTTTCGTGCAACAGTTGCCGCGGGCGAATCCTCAGGGCATCTCGATGCCGTTTTAAATCAGCTCGCGGATTTTAGCGAGGCCCAATACGAATCTGCGATGCGGGTACAGCAGGCACTCGTTTATCCCGTTATTTTGTTTGTTCTAACCTTGCTGATCTTGGCCGGTTTGCTGGGTTATGTGGTGCCCGATATTGTTACGGTTTTCGCCGATACAGGACAAGCTCTTCCAGCTCTAACCCAGGCCGTAATTGCCGCGAGTGATTTTGTTGCGGGCTATGGCTGGCTGGTTGGTTTGGGTCTGATCGGACTAGGCCTTTCGGTTCGGCAACTTTTATTGATTGAAAAAAACCGGTTGCAGTATGATCGCTTTCTTTTGAAAGCACCGCTCGTTGCCAAGATGAGTCGGGGT
>JABGTE010000157.1 GCA_018647445.1 Gammaproteobacteria bacterium | reverse complement strand
GTTGATGAAATTGCATTACGGGTTGCTGGCACCCCGCCTCGAGTCGTCATTATCTGGGTTACGCAGTATGAAGAGGAGCTTTACATCGTCGGGCGTTCAGAGAGCACCTGGGTGAACATGATTGGTCAAGCTGCCGCTGGCAAAATGCGCCTCGGTAAAAACACCTATTCACTCACAGCATCCATCGTAGCCGAAGACTGGCAACCAATGATGCGGACCTATATCCAAAAATACGAGCCTAACTATCCAGACATTGTTGCCGACCTTCCAACGGTTGAGAATGCGCTCGGCGAAATCGTTGTCTTCAAGCTCTCTCGTTAGGAGCAACCCAATAAAGAACAAACAAAATTTCTTCGACTCTGAACGCTCGGCCAAAAGTTCCTTGAAAGCCGGTGTTGCGCCTGGCATTGTCGATCTTACAAATATCGTGCCTTACTCCAAACGTCACAGCGCGTCGCACAATCAAGTAGTGTCTAAAGGGCTAGCGATGTTCATCACGAACGGAGGAAGCTTGGTCGACTTCGGACGTTACCCTGACGAACATTGTTCTGAAAAAAGCCACCGAACTTTGGGCTAAATACAAAAGCAGGCAGACGGTGTAGCACAGGGCTTTTTCTTCTATCCAGCCAACCACCATGAAGGTTGAAAGTACAAAAACAAGCGACAAAATGCCTGTTTGAACCGCGAAAATATGAAGGGGGAAGAGCGTAACGTATCCCTTAGCGCGCAGGAACAACATCTTCTGAGGAAATATCATGAGACCAAATAGCGCATAACAGGCCAGCGTCCAAGTAACGATTCGCCACGCGTGATGACTGTTCTCAAGGTCAAACGCAGCAAAGGGCAATAATGCGGCAAACAGCGCGCCGAACCCCGAAAAACTCAGGAGCCGAATTCTGAAGTCATCCGGTTCACTTAATCCCGCTTGGGACCGGTTTAGTCCGATTAGAATTGCGGAAAACCCCACAATACCTAATGCAACTTCCGCGATTAAACTAAGTGCTTCAAAATTAGGTGGCATGTTTACGACCTTAAATAATTTGGTTGCAAGCCTCTGGTGTTAGGCACGCCTCGCCTCACGCACCAACCTTTGTCGGTCTTTCGATGCCTTGCGCTGGTTGGACCGACGGCCTCGAGGGCAGAAAAAAATACGCTAACGCAGCGCTTCCCCAGAACGTTGGCGTTAACAGGCGCCGCTTTTGTAGGTTATGGGTCGCAACGCTCATGTCGTCAACATTACGCTGTAAATCGAAGGGCGGGAACCCACGCGCCAAAATTTCTAACGGATCCACCGACGAGATTCTCGATGCGGTTTGAAATCCGTGGGCGGGCATTGCCATAGTGTTGGCTCCATTTTTCAGGAAATGATTTGACGCTAATTCAGAGGCGAGCGATGCCAGCTGCACTGAGGATAGTTGTTTTAAAACTCGGCCTAGGTGCCTTGAGTCGACTGTTTGCACAAGCCTATCGGTCAATGATTTAGAGAGACTGTAAGCGGATTGGTCGGCTTGTTAGCTATATTCATAAGGTCCATCTTTATACTGGTGCGTTTGGCGGGTAGTGGCACTTTAGGGATTACGGGGTACTTTGCGGGCCACATTTGCACTCTTCAAACGTATTTGAGTGTTACGCAGCGCCCCATCGTCAGACCCCCTAGTAGAAAGTTCATTTTTGACTGGGCTCTGGCCAGGCTTAGGCTGCGAACTCGCCCGGTACCCAATATTCGATAAGCGCCTAACTATGTTTGCTTGAAGCCCCCTTCGATGAATCGGTAAGTCCTATTCGCGTTATAAGCCCAGTATCAATGTGGATTTTAAAGTAAACGAATGAAAGAGATATCGAGCCGCTTACGCATTATGCTGCGCTTCTAATACCTACAGACTGGAAGTATGATCTGATCCCCGTAATGTTGAACCGGCGAACAAACTGTTATAAAAATCGTTTAGATATTTTTTAGAGATTCCTTGAGCGCCATACCAAGACACCAATAGAACGCGCGCTTTCTGGCTACAAAGCATAATTCATGAGTATATTATGGCGGGGCAACACCTGCCGGGGCTTATAGTAAGGAGAAAATGAATGAAGTATTTAATTGCAGCATTTGCCATGAGCATTTCATGTCTTGGTTATGCCGGGCACCATGAAGAAGAAGTGTCTATCAACATAACGGCAACCAAGGCTGCCTACACCGCTTTTTCAAACGGCGATATGGCAGCCTGGAAAGCCGTACACAGTGCCGATGTCGTTTGGACAATTCTTGAAGGCCTGCCCTACGCTGGGACTTACGTCGGTACGGACGCCATCATTGAAAATGTTTTTTCTGAAATCAGCGTTCTTTGGCCTGACTTCAAAGTGGAACCAATTGCCTATTTTGAGTCTGGAGATAAAGTCTTCGTCCACGTAAAAATCGCTATAGCCGGCAAGCAAACCGAGGCGTTGCATATGGTAACGATGAAAGATGGAAAGCAAGTGGCCTTTACCCCATTTGAGAATTCAGCGTTCATGATGCAACAGATTAAGTGAGCCGCCAGTTGGGGGCGGGTCGTTGCTCAAGCTAGGGCCTCGCGATAAAGCCCAACAATTTCACAAGTATTACCCTGTATAGATACAACCAAAGGAAAATAGTATGCACGATGAAACGTCAAAAGAACTGCGAACCACACTCACCAGTGCTGGCAAACTAGAGCTTTCAATAGTAGCGGTGCCCATGCCGAAACCTGGCGAGGGTGAAGTACTGGTCAAGGTCGAGGCCTCTCCTATTAACCCTTCTGACCTGGGGTTATTGCTAGGGCCAGCTGACGTCTCCTCGCTCAGCATCGCCGGATCTGGCGACAACACCGTCGCGAGTATGGATGTCCCTGATGCCATGATGCCTGCAATGCAAGCAAGGCTCGATGCGGCACTACCCGTCGGTAACGAAGGGGCTGGCGTGGTTATCGCCGCTGGCGCAGGCGCAGAACACATGGTTGGTAAAACCATCGGTGTCGCTGGTGGCGCAATGTATTCACAGTATCGCTGTGTACCTGCGGCAAGCTGCATTGTGATGAACGAGGGCACGACCTCGGCTCAGGGCGCCTCTTGTTTCGTGAACCCACTGACAGCGCTTGGCATGGTAGAAACCATGAAGGCGGAAGGCCATACCGCGCTTGTGCACACGGCTGCTGCTTCAAATCTGGGAAGGATGTTAGTGAAAATTTGTCTGGCAGATGATGTACAGCTGGTTAACATCGTCCGCAAGCAAGAGCAGGTAGAGCAGCTCAAAGCTTTGGGCGCCGTACATGTCGTAAATTCTAGCGACCCAACCTTTCAAGAAGATCTTGTACAGGCCCTTGTCACAACCGGTGCAACGCTTGCCTTCGACGCAACTGGCGGCGGCAAACTTTCCGGCCAAATACTTACCGGTATGGAAATCGCTGCGAACAAGAGTGCAGAGGGGCACAGTATTTACGGCTCAACCACCTTTAAACAGGTTTACATCTATGGCGGCCTAGATCGAACGCCCACAGTGTTGAACCGATCATTTGGCTTGGCGTGGAGTCTCGGCGGATGGTTACTCACCTATTTTATCCAGAAAATTAGCCCGGAAGAGTTCGCCGCTTTGCGCCAGCGCGTCGCAGACGAAATCACCTCTACCTTTGATAGTCACTACACCAAAGAGATATCCTTAGTAGATGTGCTAAGCGAAGACGCCATAAAAGCCTATTCGAAACAGGCAACTGGTGAAAAGTTTTTAATCAGACCGCATCAGTAACTATGTTTGGTGCGTTCTGAGCCTAGAGATCAGGGCGCACCTAATCATAGGTGCCGACCTAAGGAGTGAGAACGCTATGTCTAACTTTCTAAAATCGGGAGACGATTTTCCTGCCATCTCCCTGAATTTGGCGGGAGGCGGCACCTTTTCTTTCCCGGACGACCTTGAAACACCAATGACCATCGCTTTGTTCTATCGCGGTCATTGGTGACCCTACTGCCGCCGGCTTTTAGCCGGCTATGAAGAACGCCGTGCCGCGTTCTTAGCAGAGGGCGTCAGTATCATTGCTGGGACAGTTGATACAAAGGAACAAACAGCTGATGTGTCTCGTGATTGGGGTTTTCCGGTAGCGTACGGCATGACGCGCGCTGACGGTGACGCCATGGGATCCTGGTGGGAGGAACGCCGAGATCATATTCAACCCAGCGAGTTTGTGATTACCAAAAGCGGTAAGGTCATGATGTCGACCTACAGCAACTCTCCAATCGGGCGTATGGATCCTGAGGAAGCATTAACCCTTATTCAGTTCCTGAATGCGCAGCGCGCTAGGGCTAAGAAGGATTAATCGTAATTAAAAGAACGGACTGCCCTTGAACAAGCGCGCCAGCCTCACTTCCGCCTTTGGAACGCCTGCCTTGTCTATTTACCCCTAGACTCGGAAAGTAGGCAGGCATAGCGGCTTAGGGGTTATTGGGCGCTCGCCGCTTCACCCACATGCGCTGTATAGCGTTCATCGCAACCCAAGACCTCAAGGAAAATGCGCTCGACCTGCTCGGCAAGCGTGGTCGCAAGCGCATTATTGAATGACAGAGCGCCATTGGGGTTGGCATCGGAGGGCGCTTCAAAACCCCCTCTTGCTAAAATCTTGGCGCCGATTTCTGAAACAAACTGACCACCAACTTCGCCCTGCTAGTTTGCGGCGCCGCCGGCTCTGAGAAACCGCACCTAGCGGCCGTCTTGCTCTTTACATACAAAGATGGTGACCGAGTCTTCACCCGCATCAATCAACGCTTGCAGCAGAGGCTACCTCAATCAATATTGCACGACCATTCAACCGCCTTAACCCCAATAAACTGCCGCATTCTTTCTAGCTCCAACGTCAATTTTTTATACCGACCGTCGGACCAAGCAACCCCTGGCTCTGGCCAAAAATTGTGTACCCTCAAAATCGATTGGTTACGGTCACCCTTGACCTCGATCCGCCCAATAAATTGCTCACCTTCCAGAATTGGAAAAACATAATAACCCCAAACCCGCTTAGCAGCCGGCACAAACATCTCGACCCGATACTCAAAGCCAAACAAACGCTGCAAGCGTTTCCTGTCTCGGATTGCCGGATCGAATGGGTTCAATATGCGAAGGCGCTGCGTTGCTGGCCGCATATTGGCCAGCCTCGCTTCTATATCGGCCGGAGCAACAGCTTGCAGCCACTGTCCGCCAGCAGTTTCGATCGACACAGGTCGAACCAAGGCTTGCGAACGCGCAAGCCAAGCCTTCACTTCCGAGGGACTCACAGCGTCCCAATACTGTTGCAATTCACTCGGCAGACTAAACCCCATGCGGTCCAATGCGGCCTGGCATAGCCAATCGATTTGCGCCGCATCGGATAATTTCAGAGCACTAAGCGCAGCCGGATAAACGTGCTCGGCAAGGTCGTAGTATTTAGTGAAGTTAACGCGACGCGAGGTTGCCAACTCCCCGGTGTACCAGAGATAGTCGAGGCCGAGCTTGTGCGGGGGCCGCGACCACATTTTCTTTTCACCCACAACCTTCGTGTCGAAGGCGTGGGTCGACAGCGGACCATCGCGCCGTATCCGAGCTTTGATCGCGTCAAGTGCCGCCTGACCGGGCAGTCTTTTAAGCGACCCAGGGCGATCCAGATGTGCCTTTTTCCTTAGAAACTGTCTTCGCCAATAGGGCAGGAAATCCATCGGAATCACGGACGCGTCATGCGTGAAGTGCTCGAAGACGACACGGTCTTCTGACAGCAACTGATCTAGCATTGGCTCTCGGTAATTCTGATTCCGGCTCCATAAAATATGATGATGCGCGCGCGCCACAACTTGAATGGCGTCGAGTTGAACAAACCCCAGTTGCTTGATCAGCGCCAACAAATCCAATCTGCCGGTTGGCGCGGCGTTCAGACCAAGCGACGCAAGCCAAAGTCGCCGCGCGTGTTTATTTTTGATTTGCAGAAGGCTCACGGCATTGCCTCAACCGTCCTCGGCTCGATGAATCGCTTTAAAAACCAATTCATCACAAGGGTCTGGTTTCTTCAAAACACTTTTATCTAGCATCCTGACTTGTTCTTTGAGAGGCATTATTTCGCGCCGGGCCGGCCTAATTAAAGGGTAGGTTTTCGTTCAGCACGGGCGGCGCTGGCACAATCGCGCCGAGGAAGGTTTCCATCCCCCCAGCCAAAAACAGGGCCAGCGTCAGCGTAATAGCACTGACCATAAGGGCAACCGCCACATTATTATTGGCGATCTCTTGTAACTCGTTGGTCTGCCGATTGAGCGCCATATACAAACGCGTGCCAATGCTGAGGGTTGCCAGAGATAGAAGGAGTGCAACAAAAAATTGCGCTGAAATGATCCCAAAGGTGGACATGACTTCGGTTGCAGAAACGCCAAACTGCTCGTACTTGTGGGCAAGGTTAAAGATCGTGAGCGTGATCGGATCAATCACACTCCTCATTAGTATGCCAAGGGAGAAAATAAACGAGCCGCTCACAAGAGCAACGGCCACATTGTTATTACGCAGCTCAAATTCCTCATCAATGCCACGATTGAGCACTTTAAACGCATTAAAACCAAGATAGATTGCAAGTAGGCCAAGCCCTAAAGCCAGCAGCAAGCTAAAGATTCCGTTCCAAAATAAAAATTGATTCATAGGGTTAAATCCCACCTGAGGCACTATTGGTTAATGGAATCATCGACCAGCTTGCGGTGCGGCCATTACCGGTTTTGAGCTGTCCAATTCGGTGTCCTGGCGTCGTCGTTTCGGCAAAAAAATACTGGCGGCCGCGGTGCGCCATCGAGGTGCCAACGGCATTGATATTAACACCGGCCATTGCATGACGGTATCGATTGCTGATGAAGAGCGAGACGTCAAACCCAAGCTGCTGCATGACTAGGACATAGAGCAATGATTTTGTGTCACAGTCACCCCACCGCTTAGATAAGGTCGTTGGCGGCGTCATCAACCCAAGCTCATTTCTTGGGATTTTATAGGGGATATGCTGAACAAAAGCCAAGGTCAGACTCGCAAGTTCATAACGATCGTAACCGTGCTTGTCCGCGGCCCTCTTTAAGGACCTCGCGACACTGGTCAGTCGGTCCTGATTTTTTTCAAGCAATTGATTGTAAATAACAGGCCATCTGCCGCCGCCAGTGGTTTCTAGGGCAGCACTCAGTTCACGGTCGGCAGCTTCGAGCCACTCATCGGCAAGAAACCATTCATACGCCCATTTTTTACGATCATAAATCCAAACGTGCTTGGACATTTCACCGCTTTTGACAATCATCCCAGCAGTAATCTTGTCGATATCATAGGAAGTGTCTTGATAAACCTCGCCTTCATCAAACGAGCCTGAATAGTCGAGGTCCGAATCAATCACAAAGCTGTAGATCAAACCAATCCCGACCAGCGCCGCGACAATATGATTTAAAGACACATTGACTGCTGCGGGCGCTCCGCGCGCCGGCTCATCAGCGGGTGTTCGCACATCGATCTTTACAACCGACGGATCCAAACCCTTTTTCTGATCAATTACCGACTTTGGACTTCGTTGCTTCAATTGGCCAATCGGTGAAAAAGAAAACCGGTGCCCAAAACACGCTTCAAAGCTTTTTAAAATCTCAAAGCCAGGGCCAAACACTTGCGCGTTTTGACTATCGGCCCAAAACCAGACTTTACAGGTTGCAGATTGCGCGTAGCTTGCGATTGCAAATGTCGCAGTTGCCGCAGCCTTTGAATCAGGAATCGATTCTGGTTTTAACCATTCACGAGCATGCTGGTCGACCCACAAACGATCATCTTTAAATTCACCAAAAATATGTATGTCAGCGACATCGTGGGGCGCTGGACAAGCCAAAAGGGCGTCTTGCAACTGCGCGCTGCTCGTCACCTGAATGATCGTGATATCCGTTTGACCCTCAGCTAGCAACTGATCATGTAGCCGGCGAGCAAACCAACTGAAATGTTCAAGCTGATCCGAGCGGCAGACTAAAATTAACGACCCCTTACTCATCATCGCAAATGTCTCACGCAACCGTCTGCAGTGAGACGCGCAAGCGCGAGTGCCGGAATATGCACTTGCTCAAGATCGCAACATCGCTTTAGCCTGAAAAAGGTCTCAGCCCGCTCATCACCGAGCAAATTTTCGATCACGGCGCTAAAGTGACTTGCAGGGCCTCATCACCAAGCTCGATCACATCCCCATCTCTAATCTTTTTGCGCCGCTGGGTTTCAACCTGGCCATTCACTGACACCCGACCTTCGTCAATCAGCAACTTCGCGTCGGAACCGGAATTGACCAGCCCTTCAAACTTGAGCACTTTAAAAAGCGGGACGGCGTCTTGGGTGAGTTCAACGATTCGCATTTTTGGTTTCCAATGATTCAACGGGTCAAATTTAAGCACAACTGTAAAACGTATAAAGGTGCGGCTTACATGATTCCCGGTAATGTAATGATCGGCCGCAACGAGCCACCGAGCCGAATTGTAAAACTCTTAGTTCACCCGGGTCATTTGCGCCTACTTATCAAATACAGACTGATTTTAGTGGTTCGCGCAGTAGATCATCACGCCCGCTTTCATTTTAACCGCGCAAACGCTGCCGCGATTTTTGATTGCAGACTTAGGGACATCGCAAAATCCACCTAGAGATCGCCAACCCCCCACCGAATTCCCCGGCGTAGCAACTCGTAGTAGACCGGATTATTCCAAGACCCCCGTACTACAGGCACTACCTCCACCATCGGTTTCATGTCGTGCTTGCCAGTGCAATGCCCTAAAGAAAGATATAGCACCTCGCCTTCGCCAAAGGGGTGCAAGTACATCTGCGGCTGACTATCCCGATCGGTACCGTAATCCGATTGCACGTAGCCTGCTGAGGGTTGGTTGTAGGTTGCTTCAAGCAAAACAGTTTGCTCGCCGATCGGCTCGCAGTAATAAGGCTCTTCATCCTGCACCTCGAAATCGTCGATTCCAGCGGTTAAAGGATGATCGATATCAGTAACCCGTACTTCAAAACTGGTGTTTGAAGGGTGAGCCACAAACCGACTCCCAAGCATCGCCATAAATTTAGGCGCAAGGTCCGGGGTATCAGGTTTACCGTTAACGAACTCGATGAGGGCATTGGTTGCGTGCAAGGCAAACCAGCGACCGCCCGCTTCTAGATACTGCGCCAATCCCGCCTGCTGGGCCAAGCTGGGCCTTAGGTCACAGGTGTAGGTAATTAGCAGACCGGCATTCTGAATTGCCTCAATATCACTAAAGTCTTCGGCCACTCGCGTGTGGATGTCCTCGTTTTCAGCCAGTAGCTTTAAAATTTCGAGCCGAGCGAAATTGGTATCGTGATATTTCGCATTACAGACAAGGTAAACATCTACCTTTTGGTTGCTTTGCATAGACGCGCTCCTTTTTATTAATTTTGTGCAACCATCATGCCCGATGACCGTTGTGCTTTAAGATTTTTCCTGCGTTCATTCAACCCGCCCGATCCAGCAAGTGCCCCAATATCGCGCCTAAAAGGCAGCTTTTACGATTCTTCGGAATCCGGAATCAGATACCCCTTCTCATCTCGAAACTCCGGGCCCGTAACCCTTGCACGACTGTCACCAAACGGCGCATCGCGCGCAGCCAGCGCGGCCCGCAAACCTTCGTTGGCAATCTGTTTAAAAACGTCCTTTGCCGCCTGAGCAGTGTGCGCCCGAGCATCATTTTCGGCAGCGAGTCGTTGCAGTACTTGGGCGCCCATGAGCTCCATCCCAACATTCACAATCCGCTTATTGGTCGAAAGCATTTCAGCATCGATCCAAGATAAACGATCCGCTAGACCTTCAACCTCTTGTTCTAAATAAGCGTCGGGCACAGATTTCAAAACCAAGCCAATTTTTGCCGCATCCGCGCCGCTGATCGTATCCCCAGTCAACAACAGTCGCTTGGTCCATTGCGGGCCAATGTGATACAGCCACATCTGGTTCGGCGCCGCGCCCATATTTCTTAAGGCACTGTAGCCAAAGCTTGCGGTATCCGAGCAGATCAGCAAATCGCAATACAGCGCGAGATCTGTGCCGCCGGCATAACAGTGCCCATGAATCTGAGCAATCGAGGGTTTATGCATTTCGGTTAAAGTTCGCAGGCAACGCTGGAACCGCTCTATGTGCCACGCATCATCGTCCATTCCTCGACCTTTGCGGCGATCAACGCCGTCGTGCCCAGCTGAGCGCGACGGCGTGAGGTCGTAGCCCGAACAAAAAGAGGTGCCGGCACCTTTTAAAATGACACAATGCACGGCCTTGTCGTCATCGGCTTCCCACAAAGCCGCGCGCAATTCCTCTACCAGCTCGATCGATAAGGCATTGCGTTTTTCAGGACGATTGAGCGTAATCCGCGCTCGACCCCGTTCGACTTCATAGGTGATGTGTTCAAAAACTTGACTTGCCATCTGACCCCCTATTATTTCACGTGTTTCTGATATGCTAACACCAAAACGGGAGGGAAAATTTGATGTCAACATCCGGATTGAATCGACCGATCACCGAACAGGAAAAACACGATTTTCACCGTGATGGCGCGGTCCTATTAAAAGGTATCCTGGCAAGTCACTGGAACGCCTTGCTCGAGGAAGGCCTCGAGTTCACACAAGCAAACCCCGACGGCATGTCTGCTGGGGTCGCCATGCCTCTGCGAATCGATCAATTTCCAGCCTCGCACTCCCCGTGCCTTGACCAACTCATGAAGAAGTCCCCGATCTCTGAGATCGTTGGATCGGTGCTTGAGGCCCCCGTTCGCTTTTATATGGATCAGATGTTCTATAAGCCCGCAGGCAAGGTCTTTCCAAGCGCCTGGCATCAGGACACAAGTTACTACAATATTGATGGTCATCAACTGGTTAGGGCTTGGGTTTGTGCAGACCCGGCGCCGCGAGACGTCAGCATTGAAGTTATCCGCGGCTCGCATCGATGGAACGTGACCTATCGACCACCGGTTGGCCTCGACCCCAAAGCGGACCCTGTGGGTGCAGCTAAACTCGAGCAAGCACATGCCGCCGGCGAAATTCTGATTGGTCGCGAGGCCCATGAACAATGGACCTACTTTGATTCCTTTTTAGACCCAAGCCTGCCAGTGCTACCCGATATTGAGGGACACCGTGAATCCTTCGAAATTCTCGGCTGGGAATACGAGCCGGGCGACGTGCTGTTGTTTCATGGTCACATCTTGCATTCGGCCCGAGGCGGCGCAACCTTACCCCATTCGAGGCGCGCCCATGCCTCGCTGTGGGCTGGCCCAGATGTGCACTACCTGCGCAGACGCAGCCAAGCCATTCCGGACCCCCTGAAGCTGTATGACCATCATCCGAAAGACGGCCAGCATTTGTCTGACTTTCCTGAGGTCTTCCCGGTTGCTTGGGCGCCGACCGACTGAGAAGGCACGCTAACACAGTCGTCCGAACGACCCGGCAACTAACGATGCGAAAATGCGCTCTAGTCCAGTTAATAGCGATTGCGTTAGCGGCTTGATCCCAGCCTGTGCTGACCCATTAAAACCGCAAAGACCAACTCGGCCCGTCTCTCAAGGTGTTGAATCCAAGACTGTCTGCGCGCCCTTCTGATTCGATCCTTCACAAAGGGTTATCACGTTTAGAGTAGCGCCCAGCAGGCCTCGTCCTGCTCGCTCATGCGACAGGATTCGACGCTTGATGTTCGGGTGCTTGAGTGGGTCTGTGAATCTTTGAATGTTTGCGTGTCTGGCGAGATAATGGATCAGTCAAGTAAGGCGGACAATACGGCGGTATTTGCAATTTACCGAGAACGCGCTCTGCCAAGCGCTTGACTTAACCGTTCACCGCCGCCTTTACCGGGCGC
>JABGTE010000225.1 GCA_018647445.1 Gammaproteobacteria bacterium | reverse complement strand
ATAGACGGGATAATCTCCTTTAGCACTTGGCGCTGAATCTCGGCGCCAACCGCACGACTGCTGCCGCGCGCGCCAAGCTTGTCTTTGATGCGGCCAACCGCCTTAGGATCCTGCATCGCAGCTGTTGCTTTCGCAGGCAATTGTAGGCCGCCCACCCAATTACACAAATGGGGATTGGCGTCCGTCAGCTCCCCTTCGAGCCATACCGCGTCTTCCGTGAATTTTCCTGATAGGCCTTTAGGCGTTGTTACCTCGACCACCCCATCACCCAAATCTTCATAGACCCAACCATTTAGCGGGTGCTGCACTTTATGCACGCCATCCAATTGCACTGGTTCCCAAGCCGGCATGCCTTCACTTTCCAGCGCGCCGCACCGAATCGCGCGGGAGTAATTTTCAAACGCATCATACTTGGTGCACAGGTCATGGGCCCCGCCCGTCAAAATCTGGGGGTGCGTCATGAGAACGTGATAGGACTCCATAAAGGCTTCCTGGACCACTTTCCAATTTGCTCTAATGACCTTTGCTACATGCGCCGACTTGTAACGCTTGTCATAGGCCAGGAGCGGAAAATGGCTGTCTAAATCCCCAAGAAACGACTCGAGTGATTCGCCATCGGGATCAGGGTTAATAAAGATGAACCGTCCCCAACGCGCGAGACGCACCTCTGGGAGCGACTCTTCTTCGCGTTTGAGACCCGGAAAATCATATGCACAGGGTATCTGCTTGATCGAGCCATCAAGGTTCCAAGACCAGCCATGAAACTGACAGCGCAACTCATCGAGCGATCGACCAGGGTTTTCACGCAATTTACGCCCTCTGTGCAAGCAGGCGTTGTAATAGGCTTTGTATTCATCTTCGCTGACCTTCACGATCAAAAAAGACATCGTTGTGATGTCATAAGGCACGGCATCCCCAACATTTTTAAAATCGTCCTCGTGGCAAGCCATTTGCCAGCTTTTTTTCCACAAATGGGTTTTCTCAAGCTCGTGATACACGCGTGAGGTATAGCGCTTCACCGGGACCAAGGTTGGTCCGGGCGCCATGGGCGCATTACGCTTCAAAGCATCGGAAATATTTTCAGGATGGGTATCGGCATCGAGCAGCTTTTGGAACGCGGCATCCATCGTTCGAACGGAACCCTTCGTTGGCGTGTTCATATCAAATCCTCGTGTAATAAAACTGTCGTGACGATCACTGGTTATAAAAAAGCACGGCTGACGGTTTTCTGTCAAGTGCTTTGACACATTGCGCCGCACCCACCTGCCGGTAGTTGGTTAGGCAAGACGATCGAGTGCACGCCTGCTTAGCGGCGTCTAATTCAATAAGTGTTATGTGCGACTTGAGCCGGCGTCTTGTACGCACCCACAACACAAGGATAGGCCTTGCACTCACGGGCAATTCGAGAAACTATAGGTGCTAAACCGAACCCCTCATTTATTGGAGATGCCCATGGACCTCGTAAACAAACTATTTGATCTAACGGGTAAAACCGCCCTTGTGACTGGCGCCTCCTCCGGCCTTGGCGCTTACTTTGCAGAGATTTTGGCCAATCAAGGCGCAACGGTTGTGATCACCGCTCGTCGGCTCGACCGGCTAGAAGCCCTGTCGGAGCAAATCAATAACGCCGGCGGTAAGGCCATCGCCATTGCCTGCGATGTTGACCAGCCCGACGCAGTTGCGGCGATGATGGAACAAGCTTGGGCTGGATGCGGTCGCATCGATATTGTGGTGAATAATGCAGGCCAAGTTGGCGATGGCGGCTTTGTACCTGAAAAGCTTCCCCATGAACTGTTTGAGGCCACATTGAAGACCAATTTATCAGGCCTGTGGTATTGCTGCCAGGAAGCTGGCAAACGAATGTTGGCCGATGGCAAAGGCGGCG
The DNA here is from genome assembly GCA_018647445.1 of Gammaproteobacteria bacterium. GTDB lineage: Bacteria > Pseudomonadota > Gammaproteobacteria > Pseudomonadales > Azotimanducaceae > UBA9926. The sequence continues at coordinate 847 of JABGTE010000225.1, read as the reverse complement.
CCATTATCAATCTAACCTCGGTACTCGGAATGGGCGGTAGTGGCGATCACCCTTTGGCGTATCAAACCTCGAAGGCAGGCGTGATCAATTTAACGCGGAATCTGGCCTGCAGCTGGGCAGACCGCGGCATTCGCGTCAACGCGCTAGCGCCTGCATACTTCCCAAGCGAAATGACGGGCCCTTACCTCGCCGTGCCAGGATATGAGACCTATATCAATAACAAAACGCCGTTGGGCCGATTGGGTACCCTCGAAGAGCTGGCCGGACCGCTATTGATGCTGGCATCGGATGCGGGTAGCTACCTCACCGGCATCACCTTACCCGTCGATGGCGGATATTCAGCTGGCGTTGGGCACACCCGGTGGACCGATGATATCTATGAAGGTCTCAGCAACGTCATCCCTGATCAAGGCTCGGTTCACATTAAAGCGCCCTGAGTGCTCAAACTTCCTGACGGCCTTTTGAAGTAACTGCCGGCTTCAAGGTCGTCCTGGAACCAAACGAAAGCGCCACCATCCGCCAGGACATCATCCACTAGCCGCGGTCCTAAAGCGCTGGTCGGCATTGAGGGCTGTTATAGCGATGCTGCACAGCATGTCATCAAGCCCTTCTGCTTTGCGAGCCGTGCTTGTGGATTTCAGCAATTCAGAACCGACCGAGAAAGAATTGCTAAACATTTAAGACTGGTTATTGCACAGCCCGACTGCCACCGTCTATCGCAGGCTTCCCAACCAGATTAGGTCCGCCTGCCTGCTGTCTCTTTTATGACTCGCTCAGAATTTCGGTCTAACGCTGCTTTCGCCATCAACCATAACGTGCGCCAATTGCCGCTGGCTCGAAACCAAGT
>JABGTE010000096.1 GCA_018647445.1 Gammaproteobacteria bacterium | reverse complement strand
TAATCGCTCACTCTTTTCGCTTAAACGCGCCAACATCGCCTCGCTTCGACGAATAACGAAGATGGGCTTGTCTCGCCAGGCTGGAATCGGGCCTAAAATCTCACCAGGTTGCAATCGGCTGATATCTACTTTTATCGGCGCGCCCGCTGCCAAGGCTTTGGCACTTGGATTCCATGACCCTAAGAAAGGGACTGCCAAACCCGCAACTCCACCCGCACCGACTGCTGCAGTCGCACCGAGAAGAAAATTCCGCCGTCCAGAATTGACGCTACTTTCACTCACAACATGTCTCCACTATTCGCGTCTCAGACCCTATTTAAGGATGACCAAGACTGACCGTTCTCAACTATATTTTTACTACGTTACTGGCGCCGCGATTCTAACATACTCAGTGGTATTTGGGCTGATTCATCATTGTAAATTTTTTAGCTTAAAAAAAAACGGAGCCGAAGCTCCGTTTTCCAAACCTGAAATGGGTTTAACGTTTTGAGAACTGTGGCTTCTTTCGGGCCTTACGAAGTCCGACCTTCTTACGCTCCACACTTCGTGCGTCTCGCGTCACATAACCTGCTTGCCGTAACGCCGGTCGCAGAGTCTCATCATACTCCATCAAAGCCCGCGTGATGCCATGCCGAATCGCACCAGCTTGGCCGAAACCACCACCGCCTTTGACGGTTACACGCACTGAAAACCGTTCCGCGAGTTCCACCAACTCTAATGGCTGGCGAACAACCATACGTGCTGTTTCCCGGCCAAAGTACTCATCTAATGGCTGGTCATTCACCTGAATACTGCCGTCACCAAGGCTCATAAAAACGCGTGCTTTAGCAGTCTTGCGTCGACCTGTTCCGTAATATTGATTCATATCAAACCTTTCTTATATCGATCTTAGATGTCGAGCACTTCAGGCTGCTGCGCCTCATGCGGATGAGCACTACCAGCGTATACTTTTAACTTACTCAGCATCGCGCGACTTAATTTATTTTTTGGCATCATTCCTTTAACAGCAGATTGAATGATGCGCTCGGGCGCCTTATCAATCAATTTATCAAAGGTAATGGACTTAATCCCACCCGGGAAGCCCGTGTGGTGGTAATAGGTTTTATCGGTTTCTTTACGGCCCGTCACGCGAATCTTCTCAGCATTCACGATAATGATGTAGTCCCCGGTATCGACGTGGGGTGTAAAGCAGACTTTGTGCTTACCACGCAGTCGATTTGCCACTTCTGTACTCAATCGACCCAAAGTTTTGTCTGCAGCATCAACCACATACCACTTTCGGGTTACCTCTTCTTTTTTTGCACTGACCGTCTTCATTCTGGCGCCCTAATTCACTGGGGGATTGCTGTTCCTTTAACCTTAAATCCTACCCCAAATCGCTTTAGGTCCGGACTTAAAATTTAAGAGGCCGAATCTTACCCAAGCGCGGTTCTAGAAGCAACACCTTCCTGTGCTGACCCAAGATCTTAGTGAGCGCCCATAAAAAGAATCACTGCGTACTCAAAACAAATGCTGCAAGCCCAAATAAGCATCACTCTGCATTTCTAACAGCCGACTTTGAGTACGCTCAAATTCAAATTGCAACCGCTGACCCTTATAAAGATTATGGATTGACGCGCCTGCTGACAAAATCAGTTTGACTTTGCGATCGTAGAATTCATCTACGAGGCTAATAAACCGCCGGGCCTGATCCTCATCGCTGGCGCCAAAACAAGGCACACCACTAATCAAAACCGAGCTAAATTGCTCTGCAACTTCAATATAGTCATTTTGACTTCTGGGACCATCGCATATGGCACCAAAATCGAACCAGATAACATCTCCAAGCAGCCCACGGGCGGGAATCTCGCGTCCAGAGATCTCAATTACCGCTGGCATCGGGTTCTGAGCACCATCATCAAGGGTCAGCCTACTAAACATTAGGAGCAAAGCCTCATGACTCGCATCGGTAAGCCCCTCGTAGTAAAGGGGCGCCTGAATCAGTGAGCGCATCCGATAGTCCAAACCCCCGTCGACATTCAGCACCACTGTATTTGCTTCAAGTGCGGCGATCGCCGGCAAAAACTTACGCCGTTGCAAACCATCTTTGTAAAGTCCAGACGGCGGTACATTGGACGTCGCGATCAAGGTGACACCCCGTAGAAACAAGCCTTCTAGGACGCCAGACAAAATCATCGCATCAGTGATGTCGGAGACAAAAAATTCATCAAAGCAGAGCACTCGCGCCTGGCTTGCGATCTCACTGGCAACCCCGTCCAACGGATTAGCCTGACCCTGTAAACGCCCCAAAGACGCATGCACTTGTCTCATAAACCGGTAAAAGTGAACCCGCTTCTTCTTAGGCTCGGCAAGCGCCTCGAAAAACAAATCCATCAAAAACGTTTTGCCGCGACCCACCCCACCCCATAAATACAGACCGCGAACAGAAGGCCGCTTTTTCGGGCGCCAAAACAACATTGGATTGGGCTTAGCCGACCGCGCCGCTTCGAGTGCTTCTGCTAAATCAGATAGGGCCGCAATTGCCTGGCGCTGCGCCGAGTCTGACTCATATTGATTTGCTAGGAGCACAGCCTCATAGGCTTTAATGATATCCGTCGTCATTCGCCGGTTTCAAAACGCTTGGTCGCCGACAACGCGTGGGCATGAAGACCTTCTTCTTTCGCCAGAACTGCGGCCGACTTCGCTATCTCACGTCCACCGCCGGCTGAACAATGAATCAAAGATTGTTTCAACTGAAAATCGTAGACCCCTAGGGCGGAGGCAAAACGGGCCGTACCACTGGTAGGCAGAACATGACTTGGACCAGCCGTGTAATCCCCGAGCACTTCAGGACTGTACTGACCCAGAAATATCGCGCCGGCAGAACGGATATCCGGCAAAAGACTTTCAGGGTGACTGACGGCAAGCTCAAGATGTTCGGGCGCAACCCGGTTAATGACCGAGACCAGGTCCTCAGAGGTTTCCGCATGAATCAGCAGACCACGATGACGCAACGAGTTTTCAATGATCGCTCGTCTTGGCTGCGTGGCAACCATGGCAGCCAAACCATCCTGAACCGCATCCAAAAAGGCCGCACTTTGAGAAACCACAATAGATTGCGCTTGCTCGTCATGCTCAGCTTGCGCGAGGAGATCTGCAATGATCCAATCCACCCGAGCACTGTCGTCCGCAACAACCAGCACTTCAGAGGGGCCGGCCAGCATATCGATCCCGACATCACCATAAACCTGTTTTTTAGCCGCGGTGACGAAGACATTGCCTGGACCGCAAATTTTATCGACCGCTGCAACAGACTGGGTGCCATAGGCCATAGCCGCAATGGCTTGCGCGCCGCCCATAATCCATGCCTCATCAACCCCAGCATAATGGGCGGCGGCGAGTAAAACCGGACTCATCGTACCGCCCTTGGCTGGTACCGTCAGAACAACCGACGCAACCCCTGCAACCTTGGCTGGAATCGCGGTCATTAGCACCGTGGAGGGATAACAGGCTTTTCCGCCAGGTGCGTAAACACCAACTCGCGCCATGGGTTGCACGCGCTGACCAAGGACATTACCCAACGCATCTTCAAAGTCCCAGCTTTGCCCGAGTGCCCCAAGCTGCCTTTGATGGTAATCACCGATCCTCTCCGCGGCCAGTCGAAGCGCTTCATCCACCGGCCGACTAATCAACTCGCAAGCCGCCGCCATTTCTGATGGACTAACGCGCAAAGCATCAATCGATGACGGCTTAAAGTCATCAAATTTTTCTGCGTAATGCAGCAGCGCTTGATCACCGGTTTCCCGCACCGCGTGAATGATCTCGGCGACGGTTTGATGTACCTCCGGTGCTATCAGTCCTGCATGGTCAATAGCCGCACTCAGTTCAGACGAGAACTGCCCCGAGCGGGTGCTTAGCCTTAGCATCACGCTGTGATCTCGGCTAAACGTTCGATCAGAGGCTGGATTAAGGCCCGCTTTGTCTTGTACGCCACTTTGTTAACAATCAACCTTGAGGAGATATTGCAAATCAGCTCTTTCGGCTCTAAACCATTGGCCACCAGCGTGTTCCCGGTCTCTACAATGTCGACGATCCGATGCGCTAATTGCATTACCGGCGCCAATTCCAAAGCACCCGTCAGCTTGATAATGTCGATCTGTATACCCTTGTCCGCGTAGTGCCGTTTTGCGGTTTCAACGAATTTAGTGGCGACCCTAAGCCGCCTCGGCAAACGACCCTCGTCAACTAATCCGGCCACCATCATCTGGCATTGCGACATCTTCAAATCAAGGGGCTCATAGAAGCCATCGCCTTGAAACTCTAGCAACACATCTTTCCCGACGATTCCAAGGTCTGCAATGCCGTGCTCGACATAGGTGGCCACATCGTGACCGCGTAAAACCATCAAGCGAACGTCAGGCAGATTGGTCTCAAAGACTAATTTCCTTGACGTTGTCATATCATCCGTCGGCTGAATACCCAATTGCGCCAGCAACGACAGAAGCTCTGACAAAGGTCGGCCTTTGCTCAGCGCTATCACTAAAGACCTGGATGGGTTCACCTGCATTTAACTCGCCTCCCGCCGGATATCAACGCCTAAGCGTTGCAGCCGTTCTTCAATCTGCTGGTAACCTCGATCTATATGATATACCCGGTCAACCGTTGTCTCACCGCGTGCCGCAATGCCCGCAATGACCAGGCTTGCGGACGCCCGAAGGTCCGTTGCCATAACCGGCGCCCCAACCAATTCGGCAACGCCCTGAACCAATGCGACGGAATTATTATTCTGCAATTGAATGTCTGCTCCCATCCGAGCCAGCTCCGGAACGTGCATAAATCGATTCTCAAAAATAGTCTCTTGAATCGAACAGGATCCCTCAGACAAACAATTCAAGGTCATCATCTGGGCCTGTAAATCGGTTGGAAACGCCGGATAAGGTCCGGTCACAACATTCACTGACGTCGGACGACGCCCTTTCATATCAAGCGCAATTCGCCCACCTTCAACCGCAATATCCGCACCTGCTTCGCGGAGCTTAGACAATAACGCGGCATTATGCTGCGGCAGCGCATTCGAGATCCCTACACTTCCACCGCTGGCTGCCGCCGCGATCAAGTAAGTTCCGACTTCAATTCGATCCGAAATGGCCTCGAAACGCCCTCCATGCAACCGTTCTACGCCGTGAATTTCAATTCGGCTGGTACCAGCCCCTCGCACGTCTGCTCCCAGGGTATTTAAAAAATCCGCAAGGTTTTCGATCTCAGGCTCTTTAGCACAATTTTCCAATATCGTGGTGCCTTCGGCCAAAACAGCTGCCGTCATTAAGTGCTCAGTACCACCAACGGTTGAAAAATCGAAATCGATTCGAGCGCCTTTTAATCGGCCTGAAACCGTGCCCCGCACGTAGCCTTCTTTCATTTCGATTTCAGCACCCAGCGCACGCAAGCCTTTAAGATGTTGATCAACAGGTCGCGTCCCGATCGCGCAGCCACCCGGCAAGGACACCTCGGCTTCGCCATAACGAGCAACCAGTGGCCCCAACACGTTAAAGGAAGCCCGCATGGTCTTCACAAGCTCATAGGGTGCCTTCAAGGAGTTGATCGAGTTGGCATGAATGTCCACCTGCATTCGCTCATTGATAACGACCACAACACCCATGTGACCCAAAAGCTCGATCATCGTAGAAACGTCCCGTAGGTGCGGAACATTCAGCAAAGTCACCGGCTCATCGGCCAACAGCGCAGCCGCAATCAGATTAATGACTGAATTTTTTGCACTCGAGGCTGATATCTCACCGTTAAGAACCGATCCACCTTGGATTCGAAGCAGCGCCACGCCTAAATGCTTTCTTCGGGCGTTAGAGCCTTGATCGACACTGCATGGAGGGTTCCATCCGCAATGAAATCGTTCAAAAAACCATACACTTTCTGCTGTCGTTTGACCCGGTTTAATCCGACAAAACAGTCAGCGATGACCCGCACCGCCAATCGATTGCCATCTTGTTGAAACTCAACGGTCTCAGCGCCAAGTACGCTGCGCATTTCTGCTTCTAACTGTACGAGATCCATAACAATGCCTTTAAAAAAGTTGGCATCATATCATGCCAACCAAAGCACTCGCATCAGGCCTCTAATTTGATTAAAGCGCCCAACCACAAGTCGCTTTAAACCCGAGTTTTTTTCAACCAATGCGCTCTAAACAGGAAAGGGAGCCATCGATCATCAACCTTAAATCGATTATCCTATCCAGACGATCCTTATGAGCCGCATCCAATCACCGATGATTGAATCCCTGCGACAAAACAGAACGCTTCGGTCACGCGCCTTGATGGGCTTGCTTGCGGTTTTTATCGCCTCGGTTTTGCTCAATCGGACTGTCGATCTTGACCATCAAGTCGAGGAACCACCCGCGCTGCTCAATGAGCCGGATCTCTTTATGACCCATGCCTCGATCAGCCAAATCAACGAAGAAGGTAATTTAACGTCTAAAATTAGCGCTGATCGTTTCACACATTATCCACTAACCGATGTCACAACCTTGGAATTGCCTCGTGTTGCCCTCTATACACCAAATCTAACGGGCCCTTGGACAATTTCATCAACCAAAGGCCGGCTGCTAGGGGTTTCTGTTTATCGCAAACAATCTGTTGAGCTTTGGTCCGCCGTTCGAGCTGAAAAAAGCAATCCTGATGGCAGTAAAACAACATTTATCACCGACGCGTTAAACGTCTATCCAAGCGAGAACCTGGCTGAAAGCGATACACCTGTTACTATTTTTACAGGCAACACCCAAACCAAAGCGGCAAAACTGCGAGCAAATCTCGATCAAGATACGTTTCTTTTTAACTCAAATGCCACGCAAAGGGTTGTTACAACCATACAATTTCAACCTTGAGACAGCCCAACGGTTAAAACTTGAGGCATCCAAGCATTGCCGCTGATTGAATGTCGCGTGCTACACTTTGCTCGAGCCAATTCATCACAGCGTCTGATTATGCTTCTCCGCCACTGCCTTTTACTTTTACTCGCGTTAATTGCTTACGACGTGATGGCACGCGATGCCCTTTTACTGCCTATCACCATCCAGGCTGACCGGGCAACCGTCAGTGAATCCCTAGGTCGTTCTGAATATCAGGGCAACGTTATTATTGCGCAGGGCTTGCTTCGAATAACAGCGGACCAAGTTAATTTAACCAGTCGCGACAAGGCGCTTGCGCTGATTGAAGCGATCTCGAAACCCGGAGATGCATCAAAGGCCCGCTTCGAACAGGGCGCAACCGAGACGCGACCAAAAATTGTCGCCACGGCGACGAATATAACGTACCAGATTATATCGGAAACGCTGCTGCTCAACGGTTCAGCACAATTAACTCAGGGCGCAGACACGTATCAAGGCGAGACCCTCAGTTACAATCTGGTAGAGGGGCTCTTCAAGGTTGAGAGTGACGGCACCGAGAACAATCGAATCAACCTCATTATTAATCCAAGACCTAAGCAGTAATTCAAATTGGCATCACAACTTTCGGTCCAACATCTCAGAAAACAATTCGGTAATCGGCCCGTTGTAACGGACGTCTCCTTTCATGTAGACGCGGGAGAGGTAGTCGGCCTGCTTGGACCCAATGGTGCGGGCAAGACCACCTGCTTTTACATGATCGCAGGTCTTGTGCAGCCGGATCTCGGTGAGATCAACCTTGCCGGAACAAGCATTACGACCCTGCCGATGCATCAACGGGCAGCACTCGGCTTGGGTTACCTGCCACAAGAGGCGAGCATCTTTCGGAAGCTCTCTGTTGCTGACAATTTGCTCGCTATCTTTGAATCGGTCACCGACCTGACTCATTCTGAACGGCTTGAACGAACCAATGCATTATTAGCCGAATTCAATCTAAATCATGTTCGAGGCAGCCTGGGCCTGGCCCTCAGCGGCGGTGAGAGACGCCGAGCAGAAATCGCGCGCGCCTTGGCGACTGATCCAAAATTTTTGCTATTAGACGAGCCCTTCGCAGGCGTAGACCCAATATCAGTCGGCGATATCAAGAACATTATCAACTACTTGGCCCAGCGTGGAATTGGCATACTCATTACGGATCATAACGTGCGGGAAACCCTCGATATCTGCCAACGGGCATACATTGTCAATGAAGGGCAGCTCATCGCTCAGGGCAGCAGCGCAGAGATATTGGATAACGAATTGGTAAAATCAGTTTATCTAGGCGAGAATTTTCGACTATAAACTTCGCCAGCGGTTGTTTTTACGACGCAGCCCAACTTCAAATCGACATTGCTTTAACGCCTCAACGGCCTAGATAAGAGCGACCTCTCAGAGTTGTTCGTTGCTCAGGGCTGCTCATCGCTCAAGGCTGTTCATCGCTCAAGGCTGTTATCCGCTCAGGGCTGTTCATCGCTCAGGGCTGTTATCCGCTCAGGGCTGTTCATCGCTCAGGGCTGTTCATCGCTCAGGGCTGTTCATCGCTCAGG
>JABGTE010000263.1 GCA_018647445.1 Gammaproteobacteria bacterium | reverse complement strand
TTCGGCTGGGGTTGCTGCTGCAAAACCAACGGTGCCGCCGTTCGCGCCGCAAGCAGGCTCGCCATTTATAGGCGTCGACAGCGAGAAGATACCCGTCGGTGTGAAATAAAAGCAGCGGCCTTTATCGTCCATGTTGCCCGGTGGGTGACCCAAAGCCCCTAAGGTTGCATCGTAAAATTTCTTTGAAGCGGCCATGTCGTTGGTGCCGACCATTATGTGACTGAACATTGTGTATCCTTTTAGTCGTGGAACTTAGACGTTTACCTGATCCCTTGGATCATGCCATTCTTGGGTTCGATAGGGCAAGGCGGACGGCACTTGGCTGTAAAGTTTAGAGTCGCCTGCCTGATCGAGAAGGCTGGCTCGCCTGACAGGCGGCGCCTAAGCCTAATGCTCAGATACGCAATTCGGTCATTTCGTAAGCGACTGGCGAGTGTTTTGATTCAAAATGGGCCCACCTTAGGAGACCAACCATGAAGTATTCAGTCGCATTCGCCTCGGAAGTAGATTCTTGGAAATGGGCAAAACGCGCGGAGGCACTGGGTTTCCACGCAGCTTGGTTTTACGACACTCAGCTGTTGAATCCGGACGTTTTTATCTGCATGGCGCTTGCCGCGCACGAAACCACAACCATTCGCCTGGGCACGGGGGTCTTGGTGCCTTCGAATCGCATTGAACCGGTGACGGCCAATGCGTTTGCCAGTCTAAATCGCCTCGCGCCTGGTCGGATTGATTTTGGGGTGGGCACTGGGTTTACCGCCAGGCGCACGATGGGCCTCAGCGCCATACCGCTGGCTCGAACGAAGGTGTATATCGAGCGGGTTCAGCAGCTGTTGGCAGGTGAGACCGTCGAGTGGGACTTTGAATCTCAGCCAAAGAAGATAAAGTTTCTGAATCCCGATTTAGGGCTGATAAACCTTGAAGATGAGATCCCGTTGTGGGTTTCAGCGTTTGGTCCCAAGGCAATGCAGCTGGCCGCAGAATTAGACGCCGGATGGCTGAATTTTGGTATTAATGGCGCGGATAAAGCGCTCGAGAGTATGCAGCAGGCCTGGCAGGAGGCGGGGCGTGCGCCAAGTGAGCTCAAATCGAACTTGTTTTTTCTCGGCGCTGTCCTAAACGGGGACGAGGCTGAAGATGACGCCAAGTTAATGGCTCAGGGCGGACCGCTAACTGCGGTGATGTTCCATAATCTTGCTGACGAGGTTGGCGCTATGGGCGGACGTAATCTGCCAACGGGTCCCCTCAGCAACTTGCTTGGGGACTATTTGTCTGCCCATGATCAGTATGCGCCAGAGGATGCCAAATACCTCACCAATCACCGCGGACATTTAATGTTTGTGCGGCCGGAAGAGACGCATATTAGTCCGGAGTTGGTTCGTAGCACGACCTTAAGTGGCACCGAAAGTGAACTGATTGCATCCTTAAGTGCGCTTAAAGCCGCAGGCTATACGGAAGTAACGATTCAGCTCGTCCATGATCATGAGGCTGCGCTGGAAGATTGGGCAAAGGTCTTTGCTCAGTTGGAATAAGGTTTAAGTTTCGCTGGCGAGGGTACCTGCGGAGAAGTCGTTTAGAATCGGGCAGTCCGGTCGATCATCTCCCGTACACTGGTTGGCCAGCGTTTGGAGCTCCAAAGTCAGGGTTGTTAAGTCATCCAGTTGCCTTTGTAAAAGCGCGAGCTTTGATAATGTGATTTTTTTTACATCTCGGCTTGGACGACCATGGTCCTCATACAGGCTCAGCAGCTCCCGACATTCTTCGATTGAAAAATTGAATTGTCTCGCGCGTTGAACAAAGCCCAGCTTCTGACAGCTTCGGTCATCATAAAGCCTGTACCCCGCGGGGGTTCTACCGGTTGCCATAACCAATCCTACCTCATCGTAGTATCGGATGGTCTTTACGGGCAAATTGGTTCGCTTTGACGCATCATTAATTGTGAGTACGATGGTTGACCCTCCTGTTACTGGAGGCTTTATAGTCGCACGATGCAAACTGCGACGACAACTGAAAAAACGCCCGGGCTGCTCGAGCTTAATTGGCGCTGCCGCCACACCTGGCGCACGGCTTCTTACAACACGCTTTGGTGTCTGTTGGGTTGTTCGATTGGGGATATGGGCACCATTTTATTTTTCCAACTCAGCGGTATCGCTTGGCCAGTGTGGGCGATTATGAGTTTGGCCATTGTTAACGGGCTGCTCACCTCGATCGCGTTGGAAACTGCGATTTTAAGCCGTCAAATGGCGCTAGCGATCGCCTTTAAAACGGCGATTGGCATGTCGTTGATTTCTATGGTGTCGATGGAAGTTGCAATGAATGTGGTGGATGTCGCCATGACCGGTGGAGCGCGTTTGTCTCTGACTGTTATTCCGTTCATGTTGGCGGCTGGATTTATCACCCCGCTCCCTTACAACTACTGGCGATTAAAGGCGTTGGGTAAAGCCTGCCACTAACCGGCCGGTGACCTTAAAAAAACCGGCAAGTGTCGGCGTAAGACACCTGGCGAAAGGGCTTAACATCTCATGAGGCAGACGATTTTCGTGAAAACAAATAGCGAGCAAGCCGACAGCACACGTCGCGGGTCTTTGCTGCCAGCGCTGCTGGTCCTGTGCTTGAGTCTTTCCGGTATGGGCGGGCATGTGCACGCGATGGTCGCGGAGACAGATTCAGGGGGCCGTGAGATTCATCACAACGAGATGGCCGGGATGTCGCGCCATGACGGGCACGAGATGCTCGGCGCGATGATGGCGCCAACGGAGGCTGATGAGTCCTGCTGCCAGGATCAAGCCTCCTGCCATTGCAGCGCCATCCCGCAGTTTCTTGGCGCGTCGGATGATATGCCACCGCGGCATAGTGTAACGCCATTGCGGTCACTAAAGGTCCTCGACTTTATTTTTGATATTGTGCCGCCACCACCAAAACCAGCCTGATTGAGTCTCGAGTCTTCGAACAAACTTTAATCAGGGGATTAAAATGTCTCTAAAGATGAACCCGCGCACCCCGCAAAGGTTGTATGCCGCGCTCGCAATCAGGCAAGTAAGGTGTGTTGCCGTCCTATCGGTCGAGTTTCTCGTCACGGCTATTACCCGGGCCAAAATGATGTCGAGCCAGAAGGCCTGGTTATGGGGACTCGTGTTGTTTGGCTGGGCCGGCAATTCGGGTGCAACAGAGTTGACCCGCGTCACCTTAAAAATGCTCATTGAAATCGCACAAGCCCAGGACCCTTGGATCGCGGGCAGTCACTATCGACAAGCCCGTGAGGAAGCCTTTAGCGATGGCGCTGCCGGGTTACCGGCGCCCACGGTGACTTTGGGACTGAACAATGTGCCGACCAGCGGCTTTAATCTGAATCAGGAATCCATGACCCAGTTCCAGCTTGGCGTGCAACAGACGTTGCCAAGAGGGCGGACGGTTGCCTTGACCCGCCAGAAATTCGATCAGAAAGGTCTAATCGAGGCTCATTCGCGGGACGCACGTAAAGCGGACATTGTGCGTCGGATCTCGCGTTTGTATTTGGAAATTTTTCGGCACCAGCAAACAGCGGCGCTTATTGAAAATGATCTGACCTTGGTCGATCAGTTAATCGAGAATGCTCTGTCTCAATACACAACCGGTGCCTTGGGCTTTCATCAGCAAGAGGTGATTCAAGCGCAAACTGAACGGAGCCGCTTAATTGACCGGCTCAACCTTGCTTTACAGCGGCAAGATCAAAATTACGCTGCGCTCTCGGCGTGGCTTGGTCATGGCCCAACGGGCGATCGACTGCACTTCGAGGGCGAGTTGGCGCAGTTGTTTCCGGTTCCGGCTGCTGTATTGATCCAAAACCCCGACCTGAAGGTGCAAGTCTTAGCCGAGGCATTTGCCGCGCATCCTCTCGTCCAGGGTCTTGATCAAGGGGTTAATGCAGCGGATACGGAATCAGACCTCGCGGCAGAGCGCTCAAAACCGCAATGGGGCATTAACGCGCGCTACGGTCAACGGCAAGATAGCGCGATGGGTGTATCGCGCGCGGATTTTTTATCCCTTGGCGTGAGTTTTGACTTACCCATGATGAATCGACGTCAGCTAAATAGTCAGGTCACCGCTGCCATCGCGGATCGAGAAGGCGTTAAAACCGATCGTGCGCTGATGCTCCGCCAAATAAAAGTAGGCTATGACCTTGCGGCGCTGAATTATCGACATTTGTTGGTCCGTCAACAGCACTATAAAACGCAGTTATTGCAGCAGGTCTCGGAAGAAGCGACGGCAAGCCTTGCGGCTTATACGACAGAGTCCGGCACGTTTTCAGATGTGTTGCAGGCCAACATGCGCGGTCTTAAAGTTAAAACCGATGCGTTGAACGTGGATGTTGATCTGCATCAATCGATCATAGATCTGGATTATTATCTGGTGGCCATGAATTCTTCCGGCGAGATAATGCAGGGCGGGGCCGCCTTTGAGGCGCGCTTGCAGAGGACAGCGAAATGACCGTTTTAATGCGTAATCGAATGGTGTTCGGGTTGATGCTTGTGATTGCAGCGGCATTGGGCGCGGGCTTGAATCATTGGTTTCTAGGCGGGCCATCCGCTGAGCAGGATGCCTCGCAGAACGGGCCGCGGCGTTTGATGGCCCCAGAATCAACCGTCCCTTTGTACTGGGTGGCGCCAATGGATCCCAATTATCGACGCGATCAGCCTGGGCGCTCGCCGATGGGTATGGCGCTGGTGCCAGTTTACGAGGACGCAGTGGAAACGTCATCCGGGCTTGCCTTGGTTCGGATCTCGCCAGAGGTGATTAACCAGCTGGGGGTTCGCACCGCCCCAGTGTCGCGGCGGCAACTGCAAACGGATCTCGTGACAACCGGCTTTGTCCAATATGACGAGACGAAGATTGCACACATCCATCCAAGGGTCTCGGGCTGGGTTGAAAAACTGTACGTGACGGCAGCGGGTGATCCGGTCGAGGCTGATACGCCGCTGTACACCTTGTATGCGCCTGAGTTGGTAAATGCTCAGGAAGAGTTGATTATTGCCCTAAAGCGCGCAAACCCGGGCTTAATTTCGGCGGCAGAGGCCCGGCTTCAGGCCTTACAAGTGCCGGACAGCGTCATTCAAAGCTTGAAAGAAACCTTGTCGGTTCGCCAGGCCGTTGCGTTTTATGCCGCTCAGTCCGGCATCGTCGATACACTAAATATTCGGGAAGGGTTTTTTGTCGACCCTGCCATGACCCTTATGAGCATTGGTCAGCTTGAGTCGGTTTGGGTTGGTGTAGATATACCCGAGCAGCAGGCGGCTTTGGTCAAGACCGGAGATGGCATCACGATGACGCTTGACTATTTTCCGGGTGCTGTTTGGCAAGGTAGGGTGGACTTTATTTATCCGACCCTCGACCGTGAGACTCGCTCACTTCGTGCTCGGGTGGTGTTGGATAATCGCGACCTGAAACTCAAACCCAATATGTTTGCCAGGGTAGTGATTCATCAGCGCAGCGAGGCCGCGCGAATCGTCATTCCGAGAGATGCTCTGATTCGAACGGGTCAGGCCGACCGCGCCGTTCTGGCGCTGGGCGGCGGTCGGTTTCAGTCTGTCATGGTAACGGTGGGCCAAGTGGATGATCTGGGCGCTGAAATCTTAAGTGGCTTAAATCTTGGCGATCAGGTTGTGACCCATGCACAGTTCTTGATTGACTCTGAATCTAACAAGGGCGCCGGTTTCGCACGGATGAATGGGGCTTCGTCGGAAAGTCTTTCAAAGCCTAAAACTGATCTCGGGGCACGTCATGGCGATCACTTGATGTCGCCATCGATATCAGAGTCGACTAATTCCGGACCCGCAAAACAGAACGAACAAGAAGCGATTGAGGATTTAAAAAGTCTTGATGAAGCAGGACAGACTGATCACAACCGCACCGGCTTGCAAGCCCCCCATGCCGTTCATGCCCTACACCAGAGGCGGGGTGCTCATGATTCACCCGCTGGGCCACAGTCGTTTGAACCGAATCACCATTCAAGCGAGAAAGACGCGACGCCTGCGCACCCAGAGCATAACGCGCTAAAGGCGCCCAGCGGCGATGCGGAAGCAACTCAGGATGCGAGCGAACAGAATCACAGCGCGCAGTTTACGCCATCAGTGCCTGCGGCCTTGACTATTAAATGGCTGCTGGTGGGCGCCGATCATTTGGGACAAACATCCTTCGCACGCCGGCGAACGGACTTGCGCTCATGATTGTCGCGATTATTCGCTGGTCAATTTTCAACCGAGGGTTGGTGGTGCTGGGCGCTTTGTTGATTGCGGTGCTTGGCCTCGTGACCCTGAAAGACCTGCCGGTTGATGCCATCCCGGATCTGTCTGATGTACAGGTCATTGTGAAGACGGCCTATCCGGGGCAGGCGCCGGAGGTGGTTCAGGATCAGATCACTTATCCCTTAACCACCGCATTGATGTCCGTGCCGGGGGCTTTGGTGGTTCGTGGATATTCCTTCTTTGGTGACTCTTATGTTTATGTCTTGTTTGATGAAAAAACCGATCTGTACTGGGCAAGAAGCCGAGTACAGGAGTCACTCAGCCAGGCAGCTGTAAGTTTGCCGATTGGGTCGACGCCGCAGCTCGGCCCAGACGCGACAGGCGTCGGTTGGGTTTACCTGTATGCGCTGATTGATCGCTCCGGGCAACTGAATTTAAGCGAGCTTCGAGATCTGCAAGATTGGTTTTTAAAGTTTGAATTGCAAGGCCTACCAGGTGTCTCAGAAGTGGCAACGGTTGGGGGCATGGTAAAGCAGTATCAGGTGGTGGTTTCGCCTAAAAAGCTGCGGGCCTACGGGATACCGCTGTCGCATATTGAAACCGCAATCAAACGCTCGAATCAGGAGGTGGGGGCCTCGGTGATTGAGATGTCTGAAGCGGAGTACATGGTGCGTGTAACGGGCTATATCGCAAGCATTGAAGATCTGGAAAATATTGCCCTCGGGGTTAATGATCAAGGCACGCCGCAGCGTTTGAAGGATGTTGCAAGCGTTCGATTGGGGCCGGGAGCGCGTCGTGCAGTGACCGATTGGAATGGCGAGGGCGAAGCGGTGGGAGGCATTGTGGTAATGCGTGCGGGGGAGAATGCCCAAGCCACCATTGAAGGCGTTAAGGCTCGACTGGCCGCCCTGAAGCATGGTTTGCCAGAAGGCGTTGAGGTGGTGACGGTCTACGATCGTTCCGATTTGATCGATCGTGCCATCGCCAACTTGTCCGATACGCTGATTGAAGAACTGGTCATCGTTGCGTTGGTGTGTTTGGCCTTTCTGTTCCACTTGCGATCGTCCCTAGTCGCGGTCATTAGTCTCCCCCTCGGCATTGTCATCGCGCTGTTGAT
Source organism: Gammaproteobacteria bacterium (assembly GCA_018647445.1). Classification (GTDB taxonomy): domain Bacteria; phylum Pseudomonadota; class Gammaproteobacteria; order Pseudomonadales; family Azotimanducaceae; genus UBA9926. The sequence continues at coordinate 12,207 of JABGTE010000263.1, read as the reverse complement.
CATGAAAGTCCAAGGCATTAATGCCAACATTATGTCGCTTGGCGGCATTGCCATCGCTGTCGGTGCGATGATTGATGGCGCGATCGTGATGATTGAAAATTTGAACAAGCACTTAGAAGACAAAACACTCTCTAAGGAAGATCATTGGTCGATTGTCACGAAGGCGGCCATCGAAGTCGGCCCCGCTTTGTTCTTCAGTCTGCTCATCATCACGGTGAGTTTTGTCCCTGTGTTTACCCTAGGGGCAGAGGAGGGCAAGTTATTTGGCCCGCTGGCGTACACCAAGACTTATGCAATGGCGGCCGCGGCCGCCTTGACTGTGACGTTGGTGCCAGTGCTGATGGGCTATTTTGTTCGAGGTCGCATTCGGCGTGAGCGAGATAACCCGATCAATCGCTGGATGGCGGCAGGTTATACGCCACTGTTAAAAACGGCTTTGAGGTTTCCAATTCCGGTTCTGCTTGGAGCAGGTCTTTTGTTCAGCAGCATTTTGGTGCCACTGCAACAGATTGGAAGTGAATTCATGCCGCCCCTCGATGAGGGCGATTTAATGTACATGCCGACAACCTTCCCCGGTATTTCAATCGGCAAGGCGCGAGCGCTATTACAGCAGTCCCATAAGCTGATTCGAGAGGTCCCGGAAGTGATCTCGGTGTATGGTAAGGCCGGACGCGCTGAAACTGCAACCGATCCGGCGCCGCTGACGATGATCGAAAGTTTTATTCGGCTTAAACCGAAAGATCAGTGGCGTGAAGGTTTGACGCTTGCGGCGCTCAAAAAAGAATTGGATGATCGGGTTCAATTCCCGGGCGTCTCTAACGCCTGGGTGATGCCGATCATGAATCGGGTCGACATGTTGAGCACAGGCATCAAGACGCCGATCGGAATAAAAATTTCAGGTCCGGAATTATCGGTCATTCAAAGCTTGGGTGCAGAGCTAGAGTATTTGCTCGGAGGGCTTTCCGGGACGACGTCGGTATACGCTGAGCGTGTGTTGAGTGGACGGTACCTGGTGATCGATATTGATCGGGTCAAGGCGGCACGCTATGGCCTCAACATCGCAGACATCCAGGCAATTGTTGGTAGCGCCGCCGGGGGCGCGGTCGTGAGCGAAACGGTTGAGGGCCCGGCGCGGTATCCGATCAGTCTTCGTTACCCGCAAAGCTATCGGGATACCCCTGAGCACCTACGCAGGCTGCCTTTGGTCTTAGGCAATGGCAATCAAATTGAGCTATCTGATGTGGCGAATGTTCAAATAACCGATGGCCCTGCGGGCATCAAAACTGAAAACGGCCGAATCAGCGGGTGGACCTATGTAGAAACTGATGGGGTTGACCTTGGCGCGTATGTTGCCAGTGCACAAGCGCTGCTCGACACGGCGTTGGTCCTGCCGCCTGGGTATTCGGTCAGCTGGTCGGGTCAATATGAGTCCTTAGCACGAGCCAAAGCGCAGCTTCAAATCATGGTACCAATCACGCTGCTCTTAATTGCGATCTTAATCTATCTCAATTTTCGAAATATGATGGCGGTCATGATTTTGATGGCAACCCTACCGCTTTCCTTGGTTGGAAGTCTTTGGCTCATCTTCTGGTTAGGGTTTGATTTCTCGGTAGCGGTGGGGGTGGGCATGATTGCACTCGCGGGCGTTGCCGCCGAACTGGGTGTGATTATGCTGGTTTACTTAAATCAAGCGCTCGCGCGTCAAATTGCATCAACGCCATTAGATCAAGGGCCGCTGTCTCGCGCGGACCTACAGCACACAATACTGATCGGTGCCGTGCGGCGTGTCCGGCCAGTTTTAATGACAACTTGTGCCACGATTGCAGGCTTGGTGCCGATTCTCTGGAGCACGGGCACGGGTTCTGAGGTGATGCAACGCTTGGCGGCACCTATGGTGGGTGGCATGTTGAGCGCATTGCTGTTGTCTTTGTTCGTGTTGCCGGTTGTTTTTTATCTTTGGAAAGCAAAGGTCTTGGTGTTGTCGAAATAAAAAAATTGCCTTGCTTGGAGGGGCGCAGGTGATGTCGCTTCCCAATTTAGACTAAACAGTGTGGTTAGGTTGAAGGACGTTGATTGCGGCAAAGCTTAAACAGTCGCCGGGATCGAGTGTTTGCTGCGCCCTTTTGTTCTTGGCCCGGTTCGTTGTCTGGGGTTGAGCGCTCGACTCAAATGCCTTGGATTAGGTCAAAGCGGGTTGCGACGGCAACCGCTCAACTGCGCTGATGGGTTTTCCAGGTGGCGAAAAACAACCAGATACCTGAAATGGCGCTGATCAGTGCCAGGATAGAAAACAGTTTCATTGGGAGGTTGTCGATATTGTCACGTTCTTGCCAGTCCATGATGTGTAGGCCCCACATAAAATCCCAGATGCGCCAGCGCGTAGATCGAACGGCGGTAATCTCGCCTGAAAATGGATTGACATAAACGTTGAAACGGGTCCCGTCGAGATCTTCGCTGATCACACGATAGAGCGGGAGCGGGCGACCTCTGAATTCGTCACCGGTCTCGACCTCGGTAACGGTCTCTACTTGCAAGGCTTGTAACCGGGTTTGCGAGGTAATCACGGCCTTGGCCTCATCGCTGGACATTTGTGCGAGGGGCATGCCAGTTTGATCGAGGTACTGCGTCCCATTGGCCGCTTGGAGGATGAGGATCGGTGTTTTGAGGCGGGATACAACGCGAATGCTTTTCGCTTTGGCGACATCGACTGCAAAATCACTGATGTTGACGTCAAAAACACCTCGCGTCATGACGTGCTCGCCTCGAACGTCTTGGATTTTATTGAAGGCAAAAAAGAGCCCCGAAATCGTCCAAAGCAAGAGTTGAATGGAGACAGCCAAGCTGACGTATTTATGACTGCCTCTGATAAATCGTCGCATGCCTGTATCTCCCTGAGCGCAACAGAATTTTATCATCAATTTTGCAGTGACGGACCCTTTGACTCGGCCGCGGTGGCATCGTCGCTTCATGACAAACTACAATGCTGCCGCAGGCGCGTCTGGAAGCAGGTGGTTGTGTGGGACGCTTTTCTGATGCGGGGTAGGACAAGATGCGGCAGACCCAATTAATCTTTCAAAGGGCGAAAAGGATGACTAACGAACTGCAATATGGCGTGATCGGCAATGGCCGATTAGCAACGCACCTTCTGCATTGGTTTCGCGGCAAAGGGTTGCGAGTTCTCAATTGGTCTAGAGCGGTGGAAGGGCGCAGCGCATCTGTTGAGGCATACCTTGCTACGGCCGATGTCATCCTGCTCGCGATTAGTGATGATGCCATCGATGATTTTGTTGTTATGCATCCAGATCTACGGGCGGTACCGCTGGTGCATTGTTCCGGCGCTCTGGTGAGTGAGTATGCTGAAGGGGTCCATCTGCTCCAAACGTTTGGTGACGTCTTGATGACCTCTGCTGACTACGACCGGATCCCTTTCATTGTTGAGACGGACGCTGCTGCCATACTCGAGCTGTTTCCAGGGTTTCCGAACCCGGTTGCGCGCATTCGGAAATCTGACAAACCCTATTATCACGCGCTCTGCGTCCTGGCATGCAGTGGCACGCAAATGCTTTGGCAAAAAATCCAATCCGGCTTTGAGTCCTGCGGGCTGGATCCAAAGCTTGCTGAGCCACTGCTGCGGCAATCTGCTGAGGCGGTACTCCTTGATCCAGGGCTGACTATAACCGGACCCTTCTCTCGACGGGACAGTGAGACAATTAAGACGCACCTCAGCGCGCTTGAACATGATCCTTACTTGTCTGTTTATCAAGCCTTTGAGGCCTTACATAGGACCAGCAACTAGGGCTCTCGCCGTCGGGCGTACCTTTCGGGTCCGCGCGATGAAGTTTGATCGCTCGATTAAGGTGGTCTTTCCCGTAAAGCCATAACATAAGGCGATTGTCCAAAAGCCAACAGTTTTGTATGGTCAAGGTTGGCGAAAGTACCTGGTCAGTTTAAACGGAGAGATTAATGTCAATTCAAACGGAAACCCTAAGCTTTGATCCCGATGCGCTGGCGCTGAAATATCGCCAAGAACGGGATAAACGCGTGCGCGTTGATGGCAACGAACAATACCAAGAAGTGGTCGGTGAATTCGCCTATTTTGTTGAAGACCCCTACATTGATGAAACGCTAAAACGAGATCCGCTTCTCGAGGAAGTTGAAGTGGTGATCATTGGCGGCGGCTTCGGTGGATTACTAGCGGCGGCGCGATTGCGGGAGGCGGGCATCCATGACTTTCGAATTATCGAAAAGGGTGGCGATTTTGGCGGTACCTGGTATTGGAATCGGTATCCCGGCGCATCCTGTGATATTGAATCTTATGTGTATTTCCCGTTGCTTGAAAAGACCGAATTTGTGCCGAAGCAAAAGTACACCAATGCGCCTGAAACGCTCGAATACTGCCACGAAATCGCGACCCACTATGAGCTGTACGAAAACGCGCTGCTTCAGACTGAAGTCCGTGCGACGGATTGGGATGAAGACTTGGGGCGTTGGATTGTCACAACCAATCGCCAGGACGCGATTAAAGCGCGCTTCGTTGTACATTCTAATGGACCGCTCAATCGCCCTAAGCTACCTGCGATTAAAGGGATTAATGACTTTAAGGGCCATACCTTTCACACCAGCCGCTGGGACTACAATTACACGGGCGGCAGCGCGCTTGGCAATCTTGTAAACCTAGCCGACAAGCGGGTTGCTGTGATCGGCACTGGTGCCACCGCGGTTCAGTGTGTACCGCACTTGGGTGCCGCGGCAGAAGCCCTTTATGTTTTTCAGCGCACGCCTTCCTCAATTGATGTCCGCAATAACCAACCGACGGATCCGGCTTGGATGGCAGCTCAAAAACCGGGCTGGCAGGATGATCGCCGCAAGAATTTTGAATCGATCATGACGGGTGCCGTGGTCAAAGAAGATTTAGTCTCGGATGGCTGGACTGAGGCCTTTCGATTGCTGTTTGGTTCGATAAGAGAAAAGGCGCCCTCAAAGTTAAGGCTCCTGAGTTGGGCTGTTACAGGCCTGGTCGCCAAAAAGCGCTATGAGCTTGGGCTGAAAGAATACTTAACCCACAAAGCTGCGGTCCATATGGACCTGACTCGAGCGCTCGAGCTTGCGGACTTTCAGAAAATGGAAAAAGTCCGCGCGCGAGCGGACTCAGTGGTCGAGGACCCAGAAACTGCGGAGGCTTTAAAGCCCTATTATCGTCAGTTTTGTAAGCGTCCCTGTTTTCATGATGAATACCTGCCGACCTTCAACCGTCCAAATGTGACGTTGGTGAACACCGATGGTCGTGGCCTAGATCAGATTACCGAAACGGGGATTGTCTTCGACGGCGTAAGCTACGAGGTAGACTGCATTATCTTTGCCACTGGGTTTGAAGTGGGCACTGACTATTCGCGCCGGGCAGGCTATCAAATCACCGGACGTGATGGCGTGACAATTTCTGAGAAGTGGTCAGAAGGATTGTCGACCTTTCATGGCATGCATACCCGAGGCTTCCCGAATGCTTTTTTCTTTGGGCCAGCTCAATCTGCTTTTACAGCCACTTACACCTACTCGCTCGATGAAAACAGTATTCACTTAGCCCACATCTTGAGTCAGGCCAAAGCGCGGGGTTGCGAGCGGATCGAGGCGAGTGCGGCAGCGGAGCAACAATGGGTTGAGACGATTATTGAAAAGGCACGGTTAACAGCAGAATTTCAATCGCAATGTACACCGGGCTATTACAATAACGAGGGCCACGTGAATGTGAACCCTCAGAACAACACCTATGGCGGTGGTCCAATTGAGTTTTTTGCGCTCATGAAGAAATGGCGATCCAAAGGTGATCTGCAGGGACTGGAGTTAGGCTAATGCGATGATGCGGGCTGGCAAATGGGTTCCAGCGACATCGTTTTGAACAAACGGCTAGCCTTAAAAGCTTTTCGGAAAATGCTGCAGATGCGCTGTGGTCAACTCGTCCATCTATGACGCTAAAGGCGAGTGAATTACGCTGCTTTTTGCGCAGCCGAGCCGGCTAGGATAAACGGGCTGCTCAACGGTTTGTCTTGGAAGTTCCGAACTCAGGGTTGTTAAACTAAGCGGTTTTTGTCGCGGGCCAAGCCATTATTTATCAATGGTGGCGCGAGTTTCTGGTGACATGGGCGCTTTTAAGAGCCCCTCCAGCGAGTCGATTAAATTTTGAACAAAAATATCAGCAGACTTTCCTTTGAAACCACGAGGCTGCTGGGCATGATGATTCATTGCTGCGGAGATAAACCGAAGTGCGTGTTCCACCCGGGTAAGGTAAGTGGCACGGTCTAAGTGTGGTAAGGCTTTCTGCAATAAAGCGCCAGTTTCCAGCGCACTGTCACCTAGAGCCTGAGTGTGGGCTTTTACGTACTCGCTATCCGCGGTCATTAACTCGTGTCCAAAAGCTTGGATATAGGTCTTGAAGGCAGGTGATGTTTTAGCAAGGTCAAATGCTGGCATAACCATGACACTGCAGATCTGTCTAAGGTCAAGCCTAGGCGTTTTGGCTAACAAGGCCTCAAGATATTGCTGCCGACGGGCAGAGACCTCTTGTGTGCGGGCGCGTCTGATTGCGGTGAGCAGGCCGGAAAAATTTTTAAAATGGTATTGCAGCGCAGATTCGTTTTTCTGTCCAGCCCGCGCCAATATGTCTCTAATTGAAATATTTTCGACGCCCTTCTCTGCAGCAAGGCACTCAGCACTGCGCATAATCGCGGTTTGAGTAGCCTCACGGCGACTGAGTTTTGGGGCTTCTTTCATTTTCGAGCGGCTCATCTCAAAAGTTTAGCGCAACTAATTGGTGCTGGCATTAAATGATTCGATCTCAAGCGCTTTGTCCGGCCAGAGATATTGATTAGACTTTAGCCATGGATGCCCTCATTAGCTTTCTCAACACGGTCACAAGTGCAGACCGGATCGGCTTTGTTTGCCTTTGTTTGGCGTTCGCAATTGTGCTCGAAGCTTTTATACCGTTGTTCGAATTTAAGGGTCAGAAATTTCAGCATGTGACTCGAAACCTGGTTTTTGTCGTGACGACCGGGATCGTGACAATTGCTCTGGCGTACCTCGCTTTTGAGATCATTCAGATAGAGCGCTATGGGTATGGTTTGCTGAACCTTGTTACCTTACCCGTGTGGGCTGAGATGGTGCTGTCGCTCATTGTGTTGGATTTTTTTGGCCAATATTTTGTTCACGTATGCTTGCATCAAAATAAGTGGCTCTGGAAGCTTCACTTGGTGCACCACAGTGACACCGAGGTCGACGCTAGCACGGGCACCCGGCATCATCCAGGTGATATGCTGGTGCGAGAGAGTTTGATATTTTGCGTCATCATGGTGTTTGGTATTGGCCCGCATTGGTATGTGCTGTATCGAATTATCACGCCGTTCTTCGCTTACTTTACCCATGCCAACATTGCTCTGCCGCCAGCGCTCGACCGAATGCTAAGTTTGCTCTTTGTGACGCCCAACATGCATAAGTTCCATCATCACGATGCGCGCCCGTGGACAAACACCAATTACGGTAATATTTTATCGTGTTGGGACCGATTGTTCGGAACCTATACTTATCAGGATCCGGGTTTTGTGCGCTATGGACTCGATACTGTTGATGCAGCGCAGGCTGACAATTTGGTCTACCAGTTTTCCCTGCCGTTTAATTCAAAAATCAAGACCGACTACTAACTAGGTTTAGGCTTGGTTTTGTGTAACCGCAGGCAAGCCGAAAAAGGTGGCGCGGGCATGCATCGTCATAAAGTGATATCAATTGGATGATTGTAATCAAGCGAGCCCCTTGGTACATTGCTTGCTTTAGACCCATTTTTGGGTGACCTTACGAAAATAAACAAAGGGTTTGCCATGATCATTACGCCGCAATCACAGTCTGGCTGTGGAGCCCTGGTCACTGATATTGACTTGAAACAACCACTAACCGATGCGCTGATCAGAGAGCTGCGAGCGGTTTGGTTGCAACATCAGGTGTTGGGATTCCCCGATCAGTTCTTGGCGTTGGATGACCTAGAGCGATTTGCCGAGGCCTTCGGAGATTTTGGCGATGATCCTTTTTTCGACAGTATTGCGGGTCACCCTCACATTGCTGAAGTTCGCCGCGACGCTCTTGAAACAACCCCATTGTTCGCTGAGAGCTGGCATTCAGATTGGAGCTTTCTAGCCAAACCGCCGACCGCGACGTTATTACATGGCCAAGTAATCCCGCCCCAGGGCGGGGACACCCTCTTTGCAGATCAATACGCTGCGTGGGATGCCTTGCCCCGAGATCTCAAGGCTGTGATCTCTGGCCACAATGGCGTTCATTCCGCGCGCAACGGATATGCACGGGATGGGCTCTATGGGGCAAAAGATGTCGGTCGCTCGATGGCGATCCGGTATTCCGATGACGCCCTGAAAACCCAAATTCATCCAATGGTCAAGCGGCATCCTGAAACGGGGCGAATGGCGCTGTTTGTGAATCCAGGCTATACCATCGGGATTGAGGGCGTTGCAGACGCGGAGGCCCGCGCGCTACTCATGCAGCTCTTTGAGCACCAGACCCAAGCCGAGTTTATTTATCGGCATCATTGGTCAGCCGGTATGCTGACCCTTTGGGACAACCGTTGCGTGTTACATGCTGCAACTGGAGGCTATGAAGGTTTCGACCGTCTGCTGCATCGAATTACGATCGCGGGCTTAGGTCACTGAAGGTCCCTGCCTGCAGCTCGATTAATATGGTTTAGAGCCGCTAATCGTTACCCGACGAAGCCTGCGTTCGTGGGGATAATAATCGCTCGCGGCATAGTGCTGTACCGCGCGGTTGTCCCAGAAGGCAATTGAACCCTGCGTCCATTGAAACCGACATTGGTATTCAGGGCGAGTGTGCTGTTTAAGGAGCTCAGCGACAAGCGCTAGGCTTTCAGGGGCGGTCAAGGGCGTGCTGGTTTTATGGTTAAAGAGCGCGTCCTGACGAAGGAACCCGCCATGCAGGTAAAGGCTGGGCTTCTGGGTTTCTGGATGGGTTCGAACTAAGGGGTGCGCAACCCCAAAAGGAATCCGCGCTTTAATTTCTTTGATCAAATCTTCAGGCATGGCAACGCCGCCACGACCTAAAAAGACCCGGTAGTCGTTGATGCCGGAAAGGTCTCGGATCTGTTCCTGAATCTTGGTCGGTAAACCGTGGTAGGCGGCATGGCTGTCCGCAAACAGGGTATCGCCGCCATACGGTGGCGCCTTGGTGCACTGGGCGATCGAGCCGAGCGATGGGGATTCCATCCAGGTGACATCAGTGTGCCAAAGGTTCTCCGTGCCGGGGCTGTAGGCGTTGTGTAAAATTTCAAGAATGTAGGGGTTCTGACCGGGTTTTCCAAAAGGGAAGGCATCGAGCTCGCCGAAACATCGACCAAACGCAACCTGCTGGTCTTCCGAAAGGTCTTGGCCTCGAAAGAAAATCACTTTCCGTTCTAGCAGCGTTTGTCGGATCAGGGCAATGATTTCTGGACTAAGTGGCTGCTTTAAGTCAATCCCGTGGACCACCGTGCCGAGAGTTGTTGCGAGATGCTCAAACTGAACGGCGTGGTGCTCCGCAAGCGCATCCAACCCTTCGGAAACGGCTCGATGCCCCATGATTTCGTATTCTCGCGCCACCCCAACCGGAACCCGATTAAAGGCTGGAAAGAGCGCGTCCATCTGGGGCGGGCGCGTTTTTTGTTCGGCATGAACGGTTTTGCGAACCGCGTGGAGCTTATCTGCTATGTCGATTGCAATGGCATTGTAAAGTGCTTTGGTTTCCGTAGAGTCTTTCATCGGTTTTTGCTCCTAAAAAAAGGCTTTACCTTGCGCGGTTATAGCCGCGATAAAAGTAAAGCCTCGCGACTGGGTCAAAGGTCATAAGCGCGAAACGATCCGAACAAGATGCTGATCACGCTCATGGTGCTGAATGAATCGCGTTTCAAAATCGATCTGGCTGAGCGTAACGTCTTGTCCTTTAGACGGCAATTCTAAAACGATCGATCTGAATATCATCCACGCCTAAATCGGTAAAGTTATCGTCAACACGGCCCTTAATGTACTCGCGCCAGGTGAAGGACCGAAAATGGGGCGGGTCCTCGGTCAAGTGTGCAATGGGTGCCAGGACGGCATCTGATTTCGGATTATAAAAATAGGGCGTGCTATAGCGGGCAGAACGGTCGCGGGGCGTCACCCTATGAATAGCGGCACGGTAGGCATCGTTGCTCCACACCTGCATGGCATCCCCAAGATTCACAACAATGGTGCCGGCTTGAGGCGGCACATCGACCCAGTGCTGATCCTGGGTCATGGTTTGTAACCCGCCCGTCAGGTCTTGCAGTAGCAATGTCAGGATGCCTGGGTCGGTATGGTGATGCAGCGCCATATTGCCTAGGTCGCCGGCTTGGGCACGTTCGTTAGCGGGTAAGGGGTCATGGGTTGGATAAAAATTAAGTCGGACCGTGCTGGTTGCTGGGTCGCCCATGGGTAATGCCTCGTTCGTAGGGGCTGCCAGCGCTCTATAAATCAACCCCAGGGTTCTATGCGCAACGGTTGAAGCTGATTCGAAAAATTCAGATAGCGTTTGTTTGAAAGCCTCGTCATCTGGCCACTGGTTCAGGTTTCTGCCGGTGGCGTTTGGGCGCATAAAATCAAAGACCTCTTTGAGGTCGCGTTGGCGTTTGGTCATCTCTTGATCGAAGTATCCCAAAGGACTGGATTCGGTCCGTTTGATGGCGCGTTTGCTTGCTTGGGGTTGCTTAAAAAAATCTTCCGAAGCCTGCCACATGGCTTCGATCTCTCGATCCAGACCATGGTTTTGAAGTAGGAAAAAGCCGTGGTTTCGGCAGGCCTTATCTAAAGCCTGCAGGCCCTCTCCAGTCGCCTCAGCATTTGCTAAGTTGAGGGTGGGCACTAAATTGTCGGTCGCAGTTTTGAGCATTTTGATCATCATCAATTGAGGTTGAGTGGGTTTTAGGGTTAAAGCTGTTTCTGAGCATACCAGAGCCTACGGGTTTGTTCAGCGCAGGCGTTAGGGGTAGGGCGCCGCGCCCGACGGCAACCCCCGAAGGGTTGTGAACCTGGAGATTGGTTTGGCCTCAATGAGTTGTAAGGCTTGTTTCAGTTGGCCGCCTGCGCTTATTCTCTTCTGGTACCCCAAAGGACATCGATATGACAGTCACAATTATCGAGACAGATGGCGTAAGAAGCCACCAATCTTTTAACAAGGCGCGCTATCTCAGCACGGATACGATGGCCGCCGAATCTCGAGCAATTTGGTCCAATAGCTGGCTGATGGCAGGCCTCATTCACGATGTTGAAAATCCGGGAGATTTTTTCGTATTTGAAGTTGGCTCAGAACAAATCCTAATCAGTCGGGATCAGCAAGGTCAGCTCCATGGTTTTTATAACGTTTGCCAACATCGGGGTAATTTGCTGGTCGGCGCCGAACACGGGCATGCCACGCACTTTCGTTGCCCTTACCATGCTTGGACTTATGATTTAGATGGCACACTCAAGGGGGTCCCCTTGGTTGATAAGTTTTCAGAAGACCCGCGCTGCGCGGATCGAAACTTAAAGTCTGTGGCGCTCGACGTCTGGAACGGATTTGTTTTCGTGCATCTAGGCGAGCAGCCCGAGCCATTGTTGGCATTTCTGGGTCCGGTTGCGTCGATTCTCGCGCCTTACGATTTTGGTGCTATGACGCTGGTCGAAGATCAGACGGTTCATCTCGATTGTAATTGGAAAGCGGTGGTTGATAATTTTTCAGAGTTGTACCACGTCGATTACCTGCATCCGCAGCACAAGCGGATGGTGGATTGTCATAATGATCTCGTCCGTTTGTTTGATGGCGGACATACTGGTGTTGAGGTGCCGGGTGGCACGGTGAATCAAAAATTTGGTGTGCCAGAGGTGCCAACCGATATTCAATCGCAGCAGCTTACGAGCCTTGATTTGGATCCCAAAGATTTCAACGGTCGTGTGCTCGATGTTCGCGGTGCGATCCAAGCCCAAAAACGCTTGATCGGCGCTGAGCGGGGAATGCCTTACGAGCGGTTTACGATGGATCAGTTGTCAGATGTCTGGCAGTACAATTTATTTCCCAATACGGTGTTGTCTTTTACACCGGAGCATTGCTGGATTTTAAGACCCAGGCCCCATGCGACCGATCCCAATCAATGCGAGTTTGATAAAATAAGCTTGG
>JABGTE010000169.1 GCA_018647445.1 Gammaproteobacteria bacterium | reverse complement strand
GTTCGATGAGGTTGTGTTTGCCTGCCACTCAGGGCAGGCGCTCGCGGTACTGACCGATGCCTCGTCGGCGGAGCGCGAAGTTCTTGGTACAATGGGGTATTCAGGTAATGAGGTGGTCCTGCACCAGGACGCAAGTGTCATGCCGGTGCGCCCTGAGGTATGGGCGAGCTGGAACTATCATGCACCGCTCGGCGCAACCCAAGCCAGCCTGACCTACTATATGAATCGGCTACAAGGCTTTGCGTCCACTCAACCGGTGCTGGTGACCATGAACGATGTGGGCACCATTGATGAGAACCTCGTGCTGAAACGCGTGCATTACGAGCACCCGATTTTTGATGCGGCAATGCTGGCTGCGCAAGGCCGCCATGGGGAAATTTCGGGTGTCGGTCGCACCCATTACTGTGGAGCTTATTGGCGGTATGGTTTTCACGAAGATGGGGTCGTCAGTGGCCTTCGAGTGATTGATGCTTTGGTTGCCAGTGGTGCTTGACGCCGCTATCTATGAAGGCGCGCTGACCCACGTCAGGAGCTCACCGAAAGCGCATCGGTTTGATTATAACTTCGCGACCTTTTACTGTGATCTTGAGGAAATTCCTGATCTCTGCGATCGCTCGAGATTGTTATCCTTTGAACGATTCAATTGGGTCAGCTTTCATCGTCAAGATTATTTACCCTCGCATCGCACGCTTCGAGACGAGGTCGTTCATCAAATCCAGGAACAGACCGGCACCACGTTCGATGGACAGATTGCGTTGCTTGCCAATTGGCGATCCTTTGGCGCTTTACTGAATCCCATTGCGTTGTTTTACTGCTTTCAAGATGATCGCTTGATTCAGGTGGTCGCGGAAGTGCACAACACGCCCTGGAATGAGCGATACGTTTATGTGGTGCCCATAAGTTCCGACATGACGTCCCAAAAACAGTTTCATGTTTCGCCATTTATGCCCATGAATACCCAATACCTTTGGCAATTATCTGCGCCTGGAACCGCCTGCCGCGCCCAGATCCAAGTGAGTCGATTGGGTCAGGTATTTTTCAGCGCCAAATTCAACCTGGTTGCACAGCGCTTTTCATCAAGGAATATCAGTCGATATTGTTTGACTCGCCCATTTCACGCGGTGCAGACCATCGGTAGAATTTATTGGCAAGCGTTTAAATTGTTTTTAAAGCAGGTGCCTTTTCACAGTCACCCTAATCAGAATCGGTAGGTGAAACTATGACGATCAATAATGATCACAGTAAGGTCGTAACGGCTGACAAGAACCTGGCGTTCAGTTTCTGGCGGCAACGAGTTGTGACCGTGCTATCAAAAATCATGGTTGGACGGTTAAAGCTCTACGAGGGAGAGACCCAGTTGCTTGACGTGGGGTCTGCGCCAGAGCAGGAACTGATCACGGTCACCATTCTGTCGCCAAAAGCCTATCAATCGATGGCGTTAGGGGGCTCTCTTGGCGCGGCCGAGGCTTATATGGATGGCGATTGGATGTGTTCAGACCTTCTAGCTACCCTTGAGTTGTTTTTAAAGAATCGTGATGTGATGGGTAACTTGGACGGGGGTTGGGCCGTTTTCAAAAAGCCAATGTTGCGCGTGCAACATTGGCTCAACCGGGACACGCCAGCGCAAAGCAGGCGCAATATTGCAGCGCATTACGATCTTGGAAATCGTTTCTTTGAACAATTTCTAGACCACACGATGATGTATTCTTCAGGCTATTTTCAGGATGCAACGCAATCGATGGGCGCGGCGTCAGAACAGAAAATGGATCTGATCTGTCAGAAACTTAAGCTGTGCGCCTCGGACCACCTTTTAGAAATTGGTACGGGCTGGGGCGGGTTTGCCTGTTTTGCTGCGCGTAATTATGGCTGCCGAGTAACCACAACCACGATTTCGGATGCGCAGTTCCAAGAAGCCAAGGCGCGCGTTGCCGCCGCAGGTCTTGAGGACCGAGTGACCTTATTACAATCGGATTATCGAAGCCTTGAAGGTCGGTATGACAAGCTTGTATCAATCGAGATGATTGAGGCAGTGGGGCTCGACTATCTGCCGCAGTTCTTTGAGGTTTGCGCGAGACTACTCAAGCCGGGTGGCAGCATGTTGCTGCAGGCCATAACAATTGCGGAACAACGATTTGAAGCCGCCAAGCATTCGGTTGATTTTATACAGCGCTACATCTTTCCGGGCGGCGCTCTGGCGTGCGTCAAGACGTTGGTGGAGGTGAGTGCTGCAGAGCAAGCCGGCTTTAGAGTGTATGGATTAGAAGATATAACGCCGCACTACGCTTTAACCATGGCGCGATGGCGTGACGCGTTCGAGGCCAATCTGACTGAAATCAAAGCGCTGGGGTTGTCCGAGACGTTCCTGCGCATGTGGCGTTACTATTTTTGCTATTGCGAAGCTGGGTTTCGGCAGCGGGCAATCGGCTGTGTTCATATGCAGTTACATTTACCGGGATTTCAACTTGAGGTGGCAGCACATGATTAATTTAGTGGACTTGGCGGAACGCGGTTGGATTCCGGACCCTTGGCTTAGGTTTGGGATGCGGCGGTTGCTGGTTAAGCGACTCGCACAAGACCAGGTGAATGCGACGGCCGCAGGCAAGGCAGCCTTTGTCGAGTCGATGAGGGCGTCTGACTTGGCGGTCGGGACAACGGATGCGAATCACCAGCATTATGAAGTGCCAACTGCCGTATTTCAGCGCATGTTGGGCCCCCATCTAAAGTACAGTTGTGCGCTCTTTGAGCAAGAGAATGCGAGCCTTGCTGAGGCAGAGGCGGCGATGCTGAAACTTACCTGCGAGCGCGCCCAATTAGGTCCGAATCAGAAAATTTTAGAGCTGGGATGTGGTTGGGGATCACTCACGTTGTTTATGGCTGAAGCCTACCCCGAGAGCAATATTACTGCAGTGAGTAATGCGCACTCGCAAAGGCTCTTTATTGAGGCCGAGGCGCAGGCCAGAGGTTTGACCAATATTACGGTGTTGACGCAGGACATGAATGACTTTGAGCCAGACAGCCAATTCAATCGAGTGGTATCGATTGAAATGTTTGAACATATGCGTAACTACCAGCGCCTGTTCGATAAGGTATCAGGTTGGCTAGCCTTGGACGGACTATTGTTCTTCCATATTTTTTGCCATCGCAATCAGCCGTACTTCTTCGAAGATGACAGTGAAGAAGATTGGATGGCGAGGCACTTCTTTACGGGCGGATTAATGCCATCGTTGGATCTGCCGAAACTGTTTGAAGGCTCGTTGCAGCAACGCAAAGTGTGGTTGGTGAATGGCCAGCATTATGCGAAGACGTGCGCGGCCTGGTTGAGCAACCTCGATCAATATAAAGCGGAAATTTTAGAGACGTTGGCGGCCTCGGATAGCCCAGATCCTGCGTCAATCCTTTGGCAGCGGTGGCGAATGTTTGTGATGGCTTGTCAGGAAATGTTTGCGGTTCAAGGCGGGGAAACCTGGATGGTCGGACACTTCCTGTTCGAAAAAACCAACCTAGAGGCTCTGCCCGACGCAGCATTGGTCGAACTCTAGAGCGAAACGCTGAAGCCAAAGGCCATAGTGCGACCTCGGTTCGGTCGTGCGCCGTAAGGTTGGCGGGCCACTAAATTGGTTTGATCCGCCAAGTTTTCGATCTTTGCAAAAATCGAGGTTTGAGCGTTCAGCTCATAATGGCTGGACAGGTCGAGAGTGGCCTGCGATTCGGTAGTTTCATACAGATTGCAGCTTGCCTTGACGCAGACGGCATCCTGATAACTAAAGTCCAAATAGTGTGACCAGTGACTGGTTAGGAAACCAAGGCCAATATGCAACTGATGTTGTGGTAAGTAGGGGATAGGATCCCCTGCTCGGACGTCGCCAAAGAAGGCTGTGTCGGCGATGTCAGTGTCAAACTGGCCGTCAAGGTAGGTGTAGTTTAGATTCACCGAAAAGGTCAGTCCGGTTTGGGTTGCGAAATCGCGTTGCGCCGTAAGTTCAAGGCCCTGAACTGTTGCAGCATTGCCGTTGAAGCTGTCGCCCGGATTGCATTGTGCCCCTGAGGATGCCGTGCACTGGCCAAGAAGATTGTCGTAGTCGCTGAGAAAATAGATTGCTTCGATCGCCATTCGCCCACTGGTTCTAAAGCCCAATTCATAATTCAGCGCGGTTTCGGGCTCGACCCCTGGTGCATTGCTTGGCGTCGTAAACCCTCTGTGCACGCCTGCGACGACGGATACCGCTGGCGAAAGCGGCCATAGCAAACCAACGCCGGGCAGCAGTACCTGCACTTTGTTCCTGCGCTGATCACGCAGGTTATCAAGGCTGCGGTCTGCGGGATCGGTTGTTCGATCCGCTCGAGTTTCCCAGCGCGTTCGATCCTGTCGAATCCGCTCAAGGCGTAGTCCCGGTGAAAGCACAGCGGACTTGAATGTGATACGGCTTTGAAAATAGGCGGCTACAGCTTCAGCGGTTTGTAATCGATTGCCCGCATTACCCCAGCGCCCGAGGTCATCGAGCAGGAGTTGACCACCGCTTTGATGGTAGGTGCTATCGCGTTGGAGTCGGTCTTCGCCGTCCTTGTGCAGGCGCAGACCGGCCTCAAAATCATAATCAATCGATTCGGTTTGAAGGCTGTGGGTGAGCTTGGCCTGAACGCCTCGGGAGAAATATTCTCGGGCATTGGCTCGAAGTCCGATGCTGCCTGGGGCCGTGTCCGCTGCGCCGTCCAAAATACTTTGATAGGGTTCTGCCAGACCTGAAACGGCAGCCGTATTAATGGTTTGAATGACCGTGAGCCAATTTTTGCCCGCGAAAGAATCCGCGTTCTGGCTGCCATCAATATCAAGTTTTTC
Source organism: Gammaproteobacteria bacterium (assembly GCA_018647445.1). Taxonomy (GTDB): domain Bacteria; phylum Pseudomonadota; class Gammaproteobacteria; order Pseudomonadales; family Azotimanducaceae; genus UBA9926. Next base: position 4,012 of record JABGTE010000169.1, on the reverse strand, counting down.
GGTCTTAAACCAATTTCGAGCATGCTCGTTATTGTACAGCGCGATCTCTAGTTCGGTTGTTGGCGTGGCTTTAAACCGGTAGAAGAGCACCTGCTGCTGATGATCGGTCTCGATGGAATCCAGCTCTGATAAACCGTAACGACGGGTGGGGGATTGTCCGAAATCCTGATCCGTCAGGCCTAAATAGCTTTGATTGGACGACTGTTGCGTCGTTTGCAGTTTCGCCACCCATTCATGCCGGGCATCATTGGATCGCACCCGAAGCTTGGCCGTATAGTCGGTTATGGACAAACCCGTTTCGCGATCGCTGCGGTCGATTGTTTGGAAGCCATCAGAGCGCCAATGATGCGCGTCGATCAGTAGGACTGCTTGATCATTCAGCGGTTGCTGCGCAGTAAAATGTAGCCTTTGGGTCGCGTCACTTCCAGCTTCTGCAAACAGGTCCATTTTCGCGCGGTTGGCGATGGGGGTTGAAACCAGATTTAAGGCACCGCCGATGGTGTAAGGCCCTTGCGAAATTGCGGCGGGTCCTTTTAAAACTTCGACCGCGTGCATCCGGCCCATTGTCGGAAAATAATAAGCCGAAGGCGCTGAATAAGGCGCCGGCGCAATCAGGATGTTGTCCTCGAGCAATGTAATTCTGCTGCTGCGTTCACTGGCAACACCCCGAATGCTAATGTTTGGACGCAGGCCATAGCCGTCCTCGATTTGAAGGGAAACGCCAGGCACTTCGCGTAATACTTTTTGGATGTCCGAGTGATGGAAAGCTTCCAAACGTTCCGGGCCGATAAAACGTGCGGCGCCGGTCATCTGTTTTGCACCTGCGGTCGAGCCGACAATCGTAATTTCTTCAATCTGAGCGCTTTCACGGTCTGACGCATCAGCAGCGGCCGCGAGACTTGCGCTGAGGGTGGCGACAAAACTGAGGCTACAGCAGCCGATGAAGCGAAATAGATTAGACATGACGCGATAGTTCCAAATTCAGAGAGCTGGATGCTAATCTAAATAAGAATCATTATCAATTGCATCTGATAGCGCTTGCCGAAGCCCGTCTCCGATAAAAAGCCCGATCGAGTTTATTGAAGGGGTTTAATCGGGTTTGGGCCGGGTTGCGTGGGAATTTTTGAATAGACGCCTTCGCTAGAAGGGTTCATCCTCCCGGCCCACGCCGGCTCGAAGCAAAGCTTTGAAACTGCCTTGAACATCGCGCTGTCCCGTAACAACCTGCATGACCTCCGCCGCAATGGGCATTTCCACGCCAAATTGCTCAGCCAGCCGCATTACGGCCGGCGCGCTTTTAATGCCTTCAGCCACCATGAACATCTCTTGAATGATGTTATCGATACTGTCGCCCTGCCCCAGTTTGAAACCGACGGTGTGATTTCTAGATTGCGCGCTGGTACAGGTTGTGACCAAATCGCCCATCCCTGCCAGCCCGGAAAACGTCTCGGATTTTGCACCCATCGCCAAGCCCAAGCGGGTTATTTCTGCCAGGCCCCGCGTAATGATCGCAGCACGGGTATTGTTGCCAGCCCCTAGGCCATCGCTCATGCCCGCAGCGATCGCAATGATGTTTTTGAGAACGCCGCAAAGCTCGCAACCGATGACATCATCATTGGTATACACCCGGAATAGGGGGGAGTGGAAAATGCTTTGCAAGTGGCTTTGGTCGGCTGCGTTCGGGGTAGCTAGAACGCTTGCCGCCGCAAAACCCGCCATAACTTCCCGGGCTAAGTTGGGTCCGGTTAGAACTGCAGCAGGATGTTTGGGACAAACGGCTTGAATGATTTCGGTCATCCGTGCGCCGGTCGAAAACTCTAAGCCTTTGCTAAGGGACACGATCGGCGTCAAAGGGTCCAAGTAACCCGCTGCGTCGGTCAGTACCGCTCTAAAATTTTGTGCTGGAATGGCCATGACCAAAACCGATTGACCGTTTGTTGCGTCCTGTAACCGATCGGTCGCTTGCAGCTTTTGCGATAGCTGCGCTGATGAAAGGTAGCGATGGTTGGTATGGTGGACATTGATTTCGTTCACAATATCGGAATTTCGAGCCCAAAGTGTGACGTTGTATCGACGAGACAATAAATGCGCAACTGTGGTTCCCCAGCTGCCACCACCGAGCACACCGATATTCATGCCGAACTCGACTGGTACAAGCAGGCAATAGTCTTCAAATCCTGAACAAGCTCCGGTGGGGTATCGGCAGGCAAGCTGATGCAATCAACCAGTCCGCCAAAATGCGCTTCAATGGCCTCTTTGAGGCGGTCATAGGGCGCAACCGCTGCGAATTCATGTACCAGGTCATCCGAGATCCTTCGGGTCATGTCATCCCATCGGCCTGCTTTAGACAAAGCATTGAGCTCTTCTCCTAAGTCTTGCAGGCCATGACTTGCAAGCACAGGCCAATAAGAGGGTGTAGAGCCATAAAACCCGATTCGTGCTCGAACCCACTCAAACTGTTTGTCGAGTGCCGCTTGGTTGGCGCCCGTGACCACAAAGCCGCCACCGGAGATCTCAAATTGCGCGCGAGCATGCCCGCGAGCGGTGAGGCCTTGGTTTAAGCCTGGTACGATGGAATCCGTTAAATACTTTGGCGTGCAAAAGGCATGCAGCATCACGCCATCGCAAGCGCTTGCTGCAACTTTCATCATGGCCGGCCCAACCGCCGCAATGTGTAATTTTGGTAAGGCACCTGTTAGCGGCTCGGGTGTAAAATTTGGGGTCATCAGGCTGAATTGGTAGTGCTTGCCCTCATAGTTCAGCGGTGTGCCATCCCGCCAACAGGCCCAAATTGCCTGAATTGCTTCGATATATTCACGAAGCCGGGGCGCTGGCGGAGACCAAGCGACGCTGAACCGTCTCTGGTTATGTCCCTTCACTTGGCTACCCAGGCCCAAGACGAACCGGCCGGCGGTGGCGAATTGCAGATCCCACGCGAGACCGGCGGCTACCATTGGACTGCGGGCGAATGCAATTGCCACATTGGTTCGCAGTTCAAGATGCTGGCTGTGTACGGCTGCTATGGCCAGCGGTAAAAACGGATTGTGACGGTTTTCTTGTGTTGATAGGCCCGAAAAACCGTTGCGCTCTGCTGCTTGGGCTAGGCTGGGGATATCATTGAGTCGCTCGGCGGGGACGCCAGTTAGAATTTTCATAGCTGATCTGCCTGAGCAAGGACGTAGATAGTCGCATAGAGTTTCTAACCCTCGCAACCGGGGTAAAGGCTGTCGCCGGCCTCTGGCTGCTCTAAAATCTCAACGTGCTAAAAAATTAAGCCCTGGAACCCAAAGGCCAGATACGCCAGAAATACCGTCAGTGCAATGAGGGCTTGTGTGTCGAGGAGGGGTGTTTTGAATTTCATGACCGCGATAGTAGTCAAGGCGCGCCAAGCGGAGAAATACCGATTTCGCCTATGCTTAGCGCCAAGGACGCTAACAATGACGGCGTGTTAGATCTCAATACTCTAAGGAACGAGGGTGATCACCAACATTAGGGCGCTTGGTGCGACCAAGCACCATAATCCGATCGCAAAGAAAAATAGTCTTGGCTGAATGCTTCGCAGGGTCGCGACTGAGATTTCGAGTCCGATTAGAAACAACGCCAAAACCAATAGTGCCTTTGAAAGCCAAGCGGCGCTGGCGAGTACTAGCGGCGGCAGACTGATCAGGGAGCCCACTATACTGGCGATGACAAATAGCAAAACAAAAGGTGGCAGCCCAATGCCGCGACCCTTTCGACGATAGACGACGCTGAGCAGCAGCGCGGTCGGGATCAACCAGAGCGTTCGGCCGAGCTTGAGGGTTGTTGCGATTTGGGCTGCCTCGTCTCCGTAGAGCTGCGCGGTTGCAACCACACTGGCCGTGTCATGAATAGCCAGCGCTGACCAGATTCCGAATTGGGCCTGACTAAGATCTAAGAACTGACCAATTGCGGGGAAGGTCAGTAAGGCGACCGCATTCATCGTGAAAATGAGACCTAAAACAGCCCCGGTTTCCATCGGCTTGGCGTTAAT
>JABGTE010000188.1 GCA_018647445.1 Gammaproteobacteria bacterium | reverse complement strand
CTCGGTGCCATCGGCGGTGACAAATACCTCACCATGCTGCAATGGGCTCATGGTGCCCGGATCAACGTTAATGTACGGATCCAGCTTCTGCATCGTCACTTTGAGACCGCGGGACACCAAAACGGCGCCCAAAGAGGCTGCAGTTAGGCCTTTTCCTAGCGAGGAAACCACTCCGCCTGTGACGAATATTAAACGGCTCATAGAATTTCCATCTCTGTTGATCAGGCGGAAGGACCCGCCCGAGATGGGTTTATAGACTAACACCGTCGTCGCTTTGGCTCAATATAAATTCAACCTGCTGGATTAAACTCGGGTCAGAGACGCACGCCATCCTGCGCTATTTTTGGCCGCTGCAAAGCCTTGTGCAACCTCTTGCTTTAAACCCCATTCCGGCAGCGCGGGGGTCGCGATCACTTCACCATTAAGCATCAATAGCGGCAGCCGTTGCCGGACCCAGTGCGGCACCTTGGCTTCTCGAAGACGGTCAAGAATCCGTTTATTGTGCCCTTTTAGACGCTTCTGTCCTTGCTTATCCAGCATCCAGGCAAGCCCCAATAGGCCAGAGTCAATACCGCCTAAATCCGATTCAACCGCGAGCGTGACCCCGCCTAAATCGACTGGAGCGCGCTCAAACGGCCAGCCAGTCTGGACTTGCCTCTCGACCGGAATGGCGGGCACCAAAACGAATTCCTGGCGATGACGGTGGTATTCGTATCCCAACACCGCCTGGCTTGCAGGCTCTTGCTGCCGAGATGACGCAAGCATCGTAAGACAAACACGCAATTGTCCGGCTGAGGGCACCGCATCCGCCCTATCCATCATCTGAGTTTTGAGCGCATTCAAGGCCCGGTCTTGATCAAGTTGCTGCAAGCCTTCGACAGAATAACCCGCAGGGGTCTGCAGCTTTAATAAATCCTCCCGACCCAATGCCGCGAGCAAGGATCGGTTGGTCTCATCGCTGCTGATCTGGCGCGCAAGACGCGCCGACCAACCTTGAAAGCGGCCATCCAAAAAAGGCCCAATCCTATGCCGGATAAAGTTGCGATCATGGGTTTGATCCGTATTACTGGGATCCGAAACATACGACAGTTCATGTGCCTGGACATAGGCTTCAAGAACGACCCGTGGCACGTCCAGCAACGGTCGATACAGCTGCCCCAAGCCAAGGGGCCTCGCCTGCGGCATACCGAACAGCCCCATCGCTCCATGCCCACGCAACAGCTGGAAGAGACCCGTCTCGGCTTGATCCTGTTGATGATGCGCCAGCAACAATCGATCTCGCGGCCCCAGGCACTCGGCAAAAGCCTCATAGCGCGCCAGCCGCGCATTGGCTTCAAGACTACCGATTGTAGCAACCTCGACTCGTTGACACATCAAGGGAACACCAAGCTGCGCGCAGAGGACCTCGCAGTGCGCTTGCCAGGCATCTGCCTCAGCCTGCAGACCATGATTAATGTGAATAGCCTTAAGCGGCGGTCGATCAGCCAGCTGGGCGACGCAATGCAGCAGCGCCGTGGAATCCAGTCCGCCACTCAAGCCTACAATCAGGCAATCGACATCCGGCGCCGTGAGGGTTTGGATCGCCGTTTCAGGCAGAAGGGACATTGCGCTTAACCACCGCCACTGTGGGGGTGATAATCAAGCCCGACGCGGTCTGACCCGAATTGCGCTCGAAGACCGTCGAGTAATTCATCGCTGGGCTTCACTCGCCACTGATCACCCAACTGCAGCTCGGCGGTCGCCCCGTTGGTGCAATAATCAATAATCACTGGGCAGCCGTTTCGTTTTGGCTCCTGGTGAAGACTTAACAAATCCGCCAAATTCTTTGAAAACTGATCATCTAAACCTGCGTGATGAACCCGCACCGTAAGCCCTCGCAGTGCCCGCTGGCGCGCCTCAACCAGAGAAAATATTTCTGTTGCGCGCACCCGCAGCCCACCTGAAAAATCATCTTGTGCTACCGATCCCCGAATCACCAAAAGATTGTCCTTGCTGATTTTATCTCGAGTCATCTCCAGAAGATCGGAGAACACGCCAACCTCGATCCGCGACGTTCGATCGTCAAGGGTCACGAAAACAATCGTCCCACGTTGGGTCTTCATACTGCGCAAGCCAATGACCCACCCGGCAAAAAGCTGTTCGCTTTGGCTTGCGCGCAAGTCACTAATTCGGGTACTTGCAAAATACTTGAGCTCATCACGATAAATATCGATCGGATGACCCGTTAAGTACAAGCCTAGCGCTTCTTTTTCCCGAGCCAAGCGAGTCGCCATAGTCAGGACGTTACGGGTGTCAATGTGATCAATGCAGACCGGATCGGCTGAAACCGGCTCGAGTTCACCAAACAAATCAGTATGGCCCGCTTCCTGATTTCGGGCCGTTTGCTCGGCAATCTGCAGTGCCTCTTCCTGATGTTGTAGCAACCAGCCCCGACTGCCATCAATTCCATCTTTGGCACTCGCCGCATCGGGCGCAAGATGATCCAGAGCACCGGCATGGATGAGCGCTTCAAGTGCGCGACGATTCAAGCGTTTGATATCAACCCGATGACAAAAGTCGTACAAATCTTTGAACCCCTCGGCGCGCCTCGCTTGGGTCAACGCCTCAATAGGTCCCTCACCAAGCCCTTTTATCGCACCCAAACCGTAGACCAAATGCGTCTTAGATTGCGCGACAAATCGAAAGGCGCCGCTGTTAACACTGGGCGGGTCTAGGAGGAGCCCCATTTCTCGGCACTCTTCGACGTTTATCACAATCTTGTCAGTGTTTTGCATGTCAGCGGACATAACTGCCGCCATGAAATCGGCCGGATAATAATGTTTAAGCCACGCGGTTTGATACGCCACCAGCGCATAGCAAACCGAGTGCGGTTTGTTAAAGCCATACCCTGCAAACTTCTCCATCAGATCAAATATATAGCCGGCTTGTTGTTCTGAAACGTCGTTATTCATGGCCCCATCAACAAAAGCCTGGCGTTGTTTGGCCATTTCTTCCGGTTTCTTCTTCCCCATGGCCCGTCGCAACAGATCTGCATCGGCTAGCGAGTAGCCTGCCAGAATTTGCGCGATCTGCATTACTTGCTCCTGGTAGAGCATCACACCGTAGGTATCTTGCAACACTTCTTTTAAACTGGGATGCAGATAATCAACCTCATCAAGACCATGCTTGCGGCGAATAAAATCATCGGCTAGCTGCAGAGGACCCGGTCGAAACAAAGCAACCAACGCCACAATGTCCGCAAACCGGTTCGGCTTAACCCGTTTCATAAGATCCTTCATGCCGCGGGATTCGAGCTGAAACACCGCCGTGGTTTTGGCCGCCTGCAGATCCTGATAAATCGCCGGATCCTCCAAAAACAGGGTATCGATATCAACTAACGGCTCATCAGCAAGCGCTAAGCGCTGGTTGATACTTTTGACGGCATTATCAATGATGGTCAGGGTTCGCAAACCCAGAAAGTCAAACTTTACCAACCCGGCCTGCTCAACATCGTTCATGTCAAACTGGGTCATCAACCCGCCACCCGATTCGTCACTATAGGTCGGTGAAAAATCTGTGAGGCGGGTCGGCGCGATCACCACGCCACCGGCATGGCGACCCACATTTCTAGCGAGGCCTTCTAGTTTGAACGCCATTTCCATAATTTCTTCAGCTTCATCACTTGTGCGGACGAACTCAGTTAATAGCGGTTCTTCTTCCATGGCCCGGGTCAAGGTCATCCCGGGCTCAAACGGAATCAGCTTAGAAAGCTTGTCCGCCAACCCGTAGGACTTGCCCTGCACCCGTGCCACATCTCGCACCACCGCCTTTGCCGCCATCGTGCCGAACGTGATAATTTGCGACACGGCTTCATAGCCGTAACGCTCTGTCACATGCTGAATAACTCGATCCCGGCCGTCCATACAGAAATCGATGTCGAAATCTGGCAAGGAGACCCGCTCTGGATTCAAAAACCGTTCAAATAGAAGGTCGTACTCTAAAGGGTCGACGTCGGTAATTTTTAACGCATAAGCCACCAGCGAGCCCGCACCCGAGCCGCGACCCGGCCCGACCGGAATACCTTGCGCTTTCGCCCACTGGATAAATTCCATCACGATCAAGAAATAGCCCGGGAATCCCATGCTATTAATCACATTCAGTTCGAAGGCCAAACGATCAAAATAGTGCTGTTGCCAAGGTTCCTCGGCAGGCATTTTGGCATCACTAAATTTTTCAAACCGATCCATCAGCCCGGCGCGCGTCACCGTTTCCAAGAATCCTGCCATGGTCTGCCCTTCAGGCACCGGATACTCCGGCAAAAAGGACTCTCCCAAGCGCAACGTCACGGAACATCGCGTTGCAATTCGATGGGTGTTCTCTATTGCCTCAGGAAGGTCCGAAAACAACTGTGCCATCTCATCAGCGCTTTTAAAATACTGCGCCTGGCTATATCGTTTCTCACGCCTTGGATCATCGAGTGTTCGTCCTTGATGGATACAAACGCGCACTTCGTGAGCCTCAAACTCATCTGCTTTCAAGAAGCGAACATCATTGGTTGCAACCAATGGCAAACCCAACTCATCCGACAACCGAACGGCGCCAGCGATATGGTGCTCATCATTCGCACGGTCTAGCCGTTGAATTTCTAAGTAATACCCTTCTGGAAAGAGTTCTTGCCAAAATACGGCACGACGACTCGCCTCATCATGCTGACCCGAGACAATCGCTTTGCCAACATCACCGTCGGCGGCAGCAGACAACGCAAGCAGGCCCTCTGAATCAGCTTGAATCCAGGACCGTTTTAAAATCATTCGACCGTTATGGTGATTTTCGGAATAACCGCGAGACAACAATCGACTCAGCGCTTTATAACCGGCTTGTCGCTGGGCGATGAGCACCAGCAACGAAGGCTCGATCGTCGGATCGAGATCTTCAACCCAAACATCACAAGCGACGATCGGCTTGATCCCTCTGGCGGTTGCGGCTTTATAGAATTTAACCAACCCAAAGAGGTTGTTGAGGTCGCTGGTAGCAACGGCTGGCATGCCGCCGGTGCGTGCAGCATCAATTAAAGGTTTTATGCGAACCGTTCCATCCACCAGCGCATATTCTGTATGAACGCGTAGATGAACAAAGGATTGGGTCATGAGATCGGATCAACGTAAGTGAGGACTCAGCTCATCATATACGAGAAATCATCAGACCAAAACGCTTGCCCATCAGAGGCGCTGTTTTGCGTTGAATTAATCAATTACCTCAAAGGTGAGCCCCGCATTTTTGGTTAAACGCGCAATTAATTCAGGCCCCATGGCAACGGCCGGCGTCAAAACCCCGCCCGGTCCATTCAACGGATCTAGCGCAAGACAAACCGCCGCCTCAGCAATCATTTTGGCAGTGCCGCCATACCCTGGATCACGATCACCCGTTACTCGAACCTGAATTTGTCGCGCGTTCTGACCCTTGCCCGTCGTGCCGTGAAGGATAACCTCAAAAAACCCTGCTTCGCGTTTTGCTCGCTCCGGGCCCTCACCCGGCTTTGGCAAAAACCGCGCAAGCAAACGCCGCGTTGGACCAATTGCTGACAACAGCATGCCCAATCGCGTGCCAATTGAGGCCATTAAGGCTTTCAGATAGCCCGTCGGACCAGCGCCAATCAAGGTACCCTCTTCATAGGCAAATCCGGGTCCGTACGGCATTCCGAGCAAAGCATGACTTCGGCGCACCACACGAGTGTTAATCCCGGCCATTACAAAGGGCCCCACCCACTGGCCCAAAACATCATCATAGATCGGCGTCGCCGCCTCATTAACATCCTGCCCAGTTACCGTATTCAGTGGGTTCAAGGCATAAGGATCAGCGATAACCGTGACCAATTGCGGATTCTCAGCGACTTCATCCATCATGTTCAGCATACTCGCAACGGTGCCGCCGCTAACGCCACCCGCCGCCTTGACCAAGCGATACTTAACCTGCTCAGCCGGCTGGCCCTCGCGGGCTTGGATTGCTGACTGCAAAAAATGAACCCCTAAATCCGACGGGATACTATCAAAGCCGCAGGTATGCACAATTTTTGCGCCAGATTGAACCGCCTCGTCATGATGCGCATCAATCATTAACCGCATCCACTGTACTTCTCCGGTCAGGTCGCAATAGTGAGTCCCGGACGCGGCACACGCTCCGACCAGCAAACTACCATACAGGGCATAAGGCCCTACCGTGCTCAGTACAACTCGCGTCGACGCAATCAAGACATCAAGAGACGCTCGATCCGATCCGTCCGCGAGTAAACAAGGAATCTTGTCGCAGCCGACCTCATCAATCACTGCCTGAAGTTTATCGGCATCGCGACCCGCAATCGCCCAAGTCAATTGATCGGTCTGATTGCCATACGTCTGGTATAAATACTCCACAACAATCTTGCCAGTGAATCCCGTCGCACCCCACACAATGACATCGAATTCTGTTGGGTTTGCGTTCTGCTCGTCCATGCCTGCCTCCAGCGGTGATTAGCTCATATGCCTTAAAACTAAAGTATACGCCTTATCAACCCTCCCCGGTGCGCATCGGATGATGATTCTATGATTCCTGAGGCGTGCGTCTGAACCCAATTCACAAAGATCCGAAGGCGGGGGCAAGGAAGGATCATCACGGCAAACGTAAACAGAGCCGAACGCATCCTCCAGATAGTCTCCATCTTGCCATTGATTTCAGAAAAGCATCCGGCGCAACTCAGCAACCATTTCGCTGACCCTTAAAACCCACTACAGTATCGGGACAACAAAGGCAGAATGCTTGTTCAACCAAGGAGACGCTGCATGCAAGCCCGGACAACTGAAGAAAGCTGGTCCCTCTCGAAACCCGCTGTGCGCGGCACCAAAGGCATGGTTGCAAGCCAACACTACTTGGCCACGGAGGTGGGGCTCGCGACCTTGAAAGAAGGCGGCAACGCCATTGATGCGGCCATCGCGACGGGACTAATGCTCGGCGTGGTGGAGCCCTGGATGAGCGGCTATGGCGGCGGCGGTTACTTATTGGCCTACCTAAAAGCGGAAGACCGAGTCGTG
>JABGTE010000099.1 GCA_018647445.1 Gammaproteobacteria bacterium | reverse complement strand
GAACCCTGCGGTTCAAGACGGTGGTCTCCAACGACCCGAAGGCTCCCCGCAAAACGGATATGCGCACAAGTATCGAAAAAAGACCCCCTAGCGGTCGCTTAAAGGGTCGAGGACATATCGACTGGCAAACAACCCAGGGCGCTCGATTAGTATAACAGTCTAGGGATAAAAGGCGCGACGGATTGTCCGCCAATACGGGTTAGAGGTTGCTGGCCTTTAAGGTCTGGATCAAGGCGTCAACACGCTGCTCGCTGTGTTTAAGCACGTCATCACTATCCACAAGCGATTGTCGTGAGTTTTGATGTTCTCGGTCAACGGACAAGAAATCGTTCGTAATGTTCAATGCGGCCATGACGGCAAGACGATCTAAGCCGAGGACGCTGCCTGATTTCTTAATCTCGCGCATCTTTTGATCTAGGTAGAAAGCCGAATCTCTAAGGGCTTGGACCTCATCGGCAGGGCAGCTGACCTGGTAGTCTTTATCAAAAATCGAAACGGTTATGGTTTCAGACGTCGCCATTTTAGTCTTGCTCCAGAGATTTAAGTCGAAGAATCATGCCTTCAACTTTACTTTTAACAGCCACATTCCGTTCAAGAAGCTGGGCGCGTTCCTGGGTGAGACGTTGATTGTCTGAACTGAGCTGTTGTTGCTTCGAAAGCAAAGCCTCGCAGAGTTGCGTCAGTTCGTCGAGTTTGGTTTCCAGATCAGTCGGGCTCAAAATCGGCTCCTTAGCGAATCCGTTAATATATAGGTCGGCTAGGACTAAGGTCAATTCAAAGCGGACACTGTGATAGCTGAACCTCGCCTGGGACAAGACTTTCTCATACAATAGGGGCGTTAATATTGGGACAATCTACGGTGACCGACACTATTACAGATTTATTGAAAGCCGCAGGCAGTGATTGCGGGCCCGCAGAATTCCATGGTCAAATCGTCGCGCACGCCGCGCTGTCTGATGGGCGCACAAAAAAACTCACGCAACAGACCGTTGCAGTCTGGCTAGCGCTGACATCCGTCAGCGAAAATTTGATGCAGGTAACAGATGAGCTGCATCAGGCGGCGGTCGAAAGTTTAGACGAGTTCTCGGACTTTGATTTGACGCTGCTCTTGCCGGATGACAATGCACCAATGGATGAGCGGTTTTCGGAATTAACCTGCTGGTGTAGCGGGTTCTTACACGGCCTTGGTTTGGTGCAACATGCCGAAGGCTTGTTGGCGCAGCCCGATATTCGAGAAATGCTTGAAGATCTTGCCACAATCGCTCGGTCATTGGCCCCAGTCCCGGATTCGGAAGACAATGAAAGCGATTTTATGGAAATCCTTGAATATATTCGCGTGGTGGTTTTGACGATCGCGATGGACGCGGAACCCAGCCCAAGCAGGCCCGCCTAGCATGAAGTCGAGCTTGTGAGCTGCCCAGTTGGTCAGGAGCCTTCCCATGGCGCAATATGATTTTGTCATTGCTGGCGCGGGCCTAGTAGGACTCTCGGCGGCCTTAGCGTTAACGCGCCAAGGATTAAAGGGCCTCATCTTTGATCACGGAACAGCGCCGAGGCGTGCCAGTACAACAACCAAGGTTTTGGGACTTGATCGCTCTCCTAGGGTAAGCGCCATCAATCCCGTATCGGTCGACTTTCTCATTCAATTGGGAGTTGAGCCGACATTTTTTGATCAAGCCGGTTGCTCTGTTTCGGGTATGACGGTTTGGGACGGTGATGGCAGTGGCGAACTGTCGCTGCCGTCTGCAGGTTATATCCTTGAAAATTATCGGTTACAGGACGCATTATCCAACGCGATCTGCCAGCCATCGATTGCCGATATGCTCACGCAACAGTTTGGAGTTGGCATTGTTGATCTTCAGCAGGATGACGCGACGGTGTCGATCACGCTGACGACTGGTGAGACAATTGAAAGTTCCCTTTTGATTGGTGCGGATGGCAGTGCATCACGCACGCGCGACTTGCTGGGAATTCGAAGCGTTGCCTGGCGCTATGATCAATCGGCGTTGGTGTGCGTTTCGGAAACGGCCCTGCCCCATCAGGGCGTTGCCCGGCAAAGTTTTACGTCAGAGGGGCCATTGGCCTTTTTACCGTTACCGGAGCCGAATCATAGTGTGCTCGTTTGGTCGTCGACCCAAGCGCAAGCGCAGTTGCATTGCAGCGACAAAGAATTTTCGGCCATGGTTTCGGCGCACAGTGCTCGCCCTTTAGGTCCCGTGACGGCGATCGGCGCGCGCGCCGTGTTCCCGCTCCAGCAGCAGCATGCGATCCGCTACACAAAAGGTCGATCGGTCTTAGTGGGTGATGCCGCTCATAGTATTCACCCACTGGCTGGGCAAGGGTTAAATTTAGGGTTTGCAGATGTTGCTGCCCTCTCACAAGTCATCGAAAACCTTAGACTCGATCAAAGACGGCCATTAAGCGCGGTGCTGCGGCGCTACGAGGCGCAACGACGCCCTATCAACTTAAGGATGACCGCCGCGACGGATCTGCTCAAACGCGTGTTTGATCCCCCAAGTCCTTTATTGAGACTGGCTCGAAGCACGGGCATGCGATGGTTGCAGGATCAGCCTCGCTTGAAACAAGCGCTCAGCTTGGCGGCAGCAGGCCATCTGTAACGCTTGCCGACATGAAGAAAATTCCGCGTGAAGCTGATTTAGTTTCGGCGCAAGACCGATTGAATCTGGTTATAATTCGGCGTCACTCAAGGACGCCCTATGCTTAAGAAAACGTGTCTCAATTCATGCCATATTGATGCTGGCGGAAAAATGGTGGATTTTGGGGGTTGGGAAATGCCCATTCACTATGGCTCCCAGTTGGATGAGCATCAATGGGTCCGAGAGTCTGCAGGGATGTTTGATGTCTCCCACATGACGGTCATTGATATTCTTGGCTCGGAAGCCAAACTCTTTCTGCGAAAATTATTGGCGAATGATGTTGATCGATTGAAGGCTTCGGGCCAAGCCCTTTACAGTGCCATGCTGAATCACGAGGGCGGTGTCCTGGATGATTTGATCGTTTATCGATTGGCTGACGGGTACCGCCTGATTGTGAATTGTGCCACCCGTGAAAAAGATCTGGCCTGGATCAGGGCTTGTGCAGAACCCTTTGGGGTGGTTGTCGCAACGCCTGGGCAGCTGTCCATTCTCGCCGTGCAAGGCCCGGAAGCGCTGAGCATCCTGCAGTCTGTCCTTAACCCAGCCCAAGCGAGTTTGCTCAGCCAATTGGCCGTATTTGAAAGTGGCGCTGTGGGCGATTGGTTTATTGCCCGTACGGGGTATACCGGCGAGCAGGGCGCGGAAATCATTTTACCGAACGCAGACGTTGAAACGCTTTGGCAAGCGTTATTAGCGGGCGGCGTTCGCCCCATTGGCCTGGGCGCGCGCGACACCTTGCGGCTCGAAGCGGGCATGAATCTTTATGGCAGCGATATGGATGAAGGGGTCTCCCCGATTGCTTGTAACATGGCTTGGACGGTGGTTCATAATGGCCGAGATTTCAGTGGGGAAGGGGCCGTGCAAGCTGCGCGTGCCGCTCATGTTCAGCCGCGTTTAATTGGGGTAATGCTAAAAGAGCGGGGTGTGCTCCGAGCCCATTACCCGATTTATAGCGGGGACGCGTGTGTTGGTGAGCTGACCAGTGGGGCCTTCTCGCCAACGTTACAGTGCGGCATTGGATTTGCGCGAGTCAGCGCATCAGCCCAGCCGTTGTTTGTCGAAATTCGGGGAAAAAGACTACCGGTAGAACCCGTTTCGTTACCGTTCGTGCGGCACGGCAAGCCCGTTTACACAGTAATTTCGTAAAATCTATCACCACCATGAGGACCATGAATTATGGCTGAAACTCGAGACAATATTCGCTATCTGTCTTCCCATGAGTGGGCGCGATTAGAAGCTGATGGCACCGTGACGGTTGGCATCAGTGATCACGCTCAGGATGCCTTGGGAGACGTCGTATTCGTTGAATTACCGGAGGTAGGTCGAACGGTCCAGGCCGGTGAAGAAGTGGCTGTTGTTGAGTCTGTTAAAGCGGCCTCTGATATTTACGCGCCGGTTGCCGGCACGATCCTTGTCTGTAATGACGCGCTTGATTCTGCGCCGGAAACGGTCAATGAGGCGCCCTTTGAAGGGGGCTGGTTTTTCAAGCTGCAGCCCGTTGATGGCAATGCTTTGAATGAATTACTGACACCAGAGGATTATCGGGCGCTCTGCGCGGCGGACGATCACTGATTTGCTTTTGAGGAAACCCTAGATGCCCTTTATTCCCCATACGGCATTAGACGAGCAGGAAATGTTAGGCGCCATCGGGGTGCCCAATATCGACGCGTTGTTTGATGAAATCCCAGAAAATTTGCGCGCTGCGTCCTTAACTGAGGTGCCCGCGGGTATTTCTGAGATGGCGCTGCAGCGGTTGATGGATCAACGCGCGCGAATTGACGAAGTTGACTTGAGCTTTTTAGGCGCAGGTGCCTACGAGCATCATATCCCGGCGGCGGTTTGGGACTTGGTGGGGCGCGGCGAATTTATGACAGCCTATACGCCTTATCAAGCGGAAGCCTCTCAAGGTACGTTGCAACTCATTTATGAATTTCAAACTATGATGACGCGGCTCACGGCAATGGATGTCGCCAATGCCTCTGTCTACGACGGCGCAACCGCCTTGGCGGAGGCCATGTTGATGGCGGTTCGAGCCAACAAAACCAACAAAAGCAATCGTATCGTGGTCGCGGGCAACCTCAACCCCAACTATCACGCGGTCTGCCAGACGATTGTTAAAAATCAGGGCTTGATCCTCGATGTACTCGATTACGATCCCAATACAGGCTGCCTGCTCGGGTCCGTCGAGGCGGCTCTAGACGATGCCGCGGCGTTGGTCATCAGTTATCCGAACTTTTTCGGTGGTCTGGATGACGTCGATTATTTGACCGACCAGGCAGCGAGCGCCGACGCGCTGGTGATTGGGGTCGTCAATCCAACGGCCTTGGCGCTCATCAAACCGCCGGGTGAATGGGGCGCTCGGGGTGCCGATATTGCCGTTGGTGAGGGTCAACCCCTTGGTATACCGCTCGCGTCTGGGGGCCCGTATTTGGGATTTATGTGTTGTCGGCAGCAATTTGTACGACAAATGCCGGGTCGAATTATTGGCCGGACGGTGGACCAAACGGGTCAGCCAGGCTACACGCTGACGTTGCAAGCTCGGGAGCAGCATATCCGCCGGGGCAAAGCGACTTCCAATATTTGCACTAATCAAGGGTTGTTGGTGACCGCAGCCACGATTTATATGAGTTTGCTAGGCAATGAGGGCCTGCGTCAGGTCGCGCTTACCGCCCATTCAGGGATGAACGCGTTAACGGAGTTAGCTTGTCAGATCGATGGTGTCACGGCGCGCTTTAGCGGGCCTGTATTTCATGAGCGTGTTTTGGCACTGCCAGTAGACGCCAGTTTGGTCGTTGAAAAGATGGCGGCACATGGGGTCCTGCCAGGCCTTGCCCTCGGAGATTGGGTAACCGGCATGGACCATTGCCTGCTGGTGAACGTGACCGAAACGAAAACCGCTGCAGATATCGATCAGTTTGCGCGGTTGTTGGCTGAGATGATCGAGGAGGTCAAAGCAACATGTTGATTTACGAACACAGTCGGCCTGGCCGAATGGCCAGAGCCCAGTATGTTGCTGCAAAAGGGGTTTCTTCCGAGCTGGCGAACGATCTGGGTGCTCACGTGCGATTGAGCGCTCTCGGGCTGCCGGAGGTGTCTGAACTGGAAGTGGTCCGGCATTACACCAACCTGTCGTCCAAGAACTTCGCCATTGATAAACAGTTTTATCCGCTTGGGTCCTGCACGATGAAATACAATCCGCGCGGCGCCCATGCGGTCGCGAGTATTCCCGGGTTTCTAAAACGACATCCACTAGCGCCTCTAGCCAACAGCCAAGGGTACTTGTCATGCGCCTATGAACTGCAAAACTATTTAAAAGATGTGACCGGTATGCAGGCCGTGTCACTTACCCCCATGGCGGGTGCCCAAGGCGAATTCGCGGGGGTTGCGATGATTCGCGCTTATCACCAAAAGCGCGGCGATAACGAGCGAGTTGAGATTCTAGTGCCAGAAGCCGCTCACGGAACAAACCCTGCAACCGCGGTGATGTGCGGTTTCGTGGTTCGAGAAATCCCTGTGACAAAAGAAGGGGATGTCGACCTTGAGGCGCTCAAGGCCGCGGTGGGTCCAAGAACTGCTGGTCTCATGATGACCAATCCATCAACCTGTGGTGTCTTTGAGCGCCAGGTCCAGGAAATAGCGGAGACCGTGCACGAGGCCGGTGGGCTTTTGTATTACGATGGCGCGAACTTGAATGCGATCTTGGGTAAAGTCCGACCCGGGGATATGGGTTTTGATGTCCTGCACATGAACCTTCATAAAACCTTTGCCACCCCCCACGGGGGCGGTGGTCCAGGTTCAGGTCCGGTGGGTGTGGGCGCGCGTCTGGCGCCTTTTTTACCGACACCAACGGTTGGCAGGGATGAAGATGGGACCTACCGCTGGTTGGATCAGAACGATATTCCCGACACGATCGGCCGTTTATCGAGTTTTATGGGCAACGCCGGTATTTTGCTCCGAGCTTACGCCTACGCACGTTTACTGGGCGCCGAGGGCATGAATCGCGTGGGCGCATACGCAACACTCAATGCGAATTATCTGGCGACGTCATTGGAGAAGGCGGGCTACACGTTAGCTTATCCCGGGCGCCGTGCGACCCATGAATTCATAGTCACCCTCTCGAGTGAAGCCAAGCACCAACAGGTCACGGCAATGGATTTTGCGAAACGACTGCTGGACTATGGTTACCATGCACCGACGACCTATTTCCCGCTATTGGTCCCAGAGTGTCTTTTGATTGAGCCGACAGAGACGGAGTCAAAAGCAGAAATCGACGGTTTTGTCGCGGCGATGACTCAGATTCGACAAGAGGCGATGACCGACCCAACGCTGGTGACGACGGCGCCGCACACTTTGCCCGTCACCCGCTTGGATGATGTTAAGGCCGCTCGAGATTTAGATTTGGCGGTCAAGGTCAACGCTTAACCGTCAATTGCGCCCCTCAAGCTAATAATGGGCCAATCATGGGCCTCGGCGTGGGCGCGTAGCACGGGGTCCGGGTCAACACAGACCGGATGATCGACCTGTTGCAGCAGCGGCAGGTCGTTGCGACTGTCGGAATAAAAAGTGCTGCCTTGCAGGGTGAAGGGTTGGTCCTCTAACCAGAGCGCAAGGCGATCTACTTTGCCTTGACCCAGGGTTGCAATACCCGGCACTTGGCCGGTGTATTGTCCGTTTTTGAATTCTGCAACGGGGGCGAGCAGGGTGTTGATGCCGAGTGCTGAGACGATCGGGCGCGTAATGAAATCGAGGGTTGCGGTAATCACCATGACAAAGTCACCTTGCGCCTGATGCTGCGCGATTAAAGCGCGTCCTTTTGGTAAAATAATCGGCTCGATGATCGTTGCCATAAATTCGGTATGCAGGATCTCTAAGGTTTGGTACGGAATGCGGGCCAGTGGCGCGCAGGAAAATGCCAAGTAGCGCGCGACATCGAGTTGGCCGTTGCGATATTGCTCGTAAAAACGATCATTTTCGGATTTAAACTGCACGCCATCGACCAACGCCTTTGAAACGAGAAATTCGCCCCAAGCATGATCGCTGTCGCCACTCAGCAGCGTTTCATCAAGGTCAAAAATAGCTAGGGGCAAAACCGGTCTCCTCTCGATTGCGGGGGTGATCCATGGTATAGGTGCATAGGTCGCCAAAAGGCGGCTGATTAAAGTATAAGGTGTCTGGGAACAAATCAATATGATTGATCAACAGGGTTACCGACCCAACGTGTGTATCGTCATCGCGAATAGCGCGGGACAAGTTTTCTGGGGCAAGCGGCGCCAGCAATCAGCCTGGCAGTTCCCTCAGGGCGGTATTGAAGCGGGAGAATCAACCGAGGCGGCGTTATATCGAGAGCTCCAGGAAGAAACGGGCCTGGTCGCAGAACAGGTTCAGCTGATTGCGGTGACCAAGCCGTGGTACCGTTACCGGCTGCCGAAGCACATGTTGAAAAACAACCAGTCTAACTATGTCGGACAAAAACAAAAGTATGGGTTACTTAAAATCTTGGATGATGCGCATCAGTTTGTACTGGATCAGGATCGGCATCCAGAATTTGATGATTGGGACTGGGTTCCTTATTGGTATCCGGTCGGGGCGGTTTGGGCGCCAAAGCAAGATGCGTATCGGCGGGCTTTAAAAGAACTCGCGCCCTTTTTAAGGCAATGCCTACCAGAGGTTAAAAATCGTGCTCGAAGCACTTCGTAGAGTTGTTCAAGAGGTTAGCACGGCGCCGGATTTAACTGCGGCGCTCGAGGTGACCGTTGATCGTGTGCGCGGCATCATGACAACCGAAGTCTGTAGCGTTTACTTGCTCGATGATAAGCAAAACCGTTATGTATTTAGAGCAACCCGGGGCTTGAATCAGTCCGTTGTGGGAAAGGTCAGCCTGGGACTCGGCGAGGGTTTGGTGGGCTATGTTGCTGAGCGCGCCGAGCCGCTTAACGTCGAAGCGGTAACGCAGCACCCACGTAATCAATATATTGCTGAAATTGGTGAGGATGAGTTTAACGCTTTCTTAGGTGTGCCGATCATCCACCAAGGACACACGCTGGGCGTTTTGGTTGTTCAGCAGCGAGAAAAGCGCCGCTTTGATGAGAGTGAAGAAGCCTTCTTAGTGACACTTTCGGCGCAGTTAGCGGGTTTGATTGCGCATGCGAAAGTGACGGGGCTGCTGGCGGTGAGCCGCCGAAAATCATCGCGAACATTTCATGGCGCCCCGGGAGCGCCGGGTGTTGCTCTTGGCGTCGCCATCGTGATTTATCCCTCGGTCGATCTGAGCCAAGTGCCTTACCGAAAAGTACGAAATGTTGCGCGTGAGATCGATCGATTTACCAAGGCGGTTGCGGAGACCCGGGCTGAAGTGGAGAGCATTGCCAAAAAAATGGCAAATGACCTTCGCGAAGATACCCTTGGGTTATTTGATGCGTATTTGATGATGTTGGATGAAGGCGCGATTCCGAAGGAAGTAGTTCAGGGCATTAAAAAGGGACAGTGGGCGCAAGGCGCGTTAAAGCAAACGATCGAGACTCATCTTGCTCGATTTGATTTGATGGAAGATACCTATTTGCGAGAGCGTTCCAACGATTTAAGGGAACTCGGCAATCGGATGCTCAGTCACCTTGAAAAGCGTAACCGGCGCAGGCTTCATTTCCCAAAGGACACGATTCTGGTCGGGGATGATTTGTCGTTGTCAGATTTGGCCGCCGTGCCGAGAGATAGACTGAAAGGGATTGTTTCTGGTCGCGGTTCGGTGAACTCGCATCTCGCGATTTTGGCCGAAGCGCTTGCGGTCCCAACAGTCATGGGCGTCCAAGACTTGCCGATGCCGTTGATTGATGGCGGCGACATTATTGTGGATGGCTTTCAAGGCGTGATTGTCACTGCCCCCACCAATACCCAGCGTCGGCAATACCGAAAACGTGCGGAAGAAGAGGCTGAACTCACACGAGACTTGGAAGGTTTAGCCCCTGCGCCGTGTATCACGCCGGATGGGCATCGAACTCGGCTTTGGGTCAACACCGGGTTGTTTTCGGATGTCGCTCGGTCGTTGGAGCGAGGCGCCGAAGGTGTGGGGCTGTATCGTACGGAAATCCATTACATGATGAGCGAGGCTTTTCCGACCGAAGAAGAGCAGCGTCAAATCTATCGAGCGCATTTGCTAGCCTTTTCACCCAGACCCGTCACTATGAGAACCCTCGATATTGGCGGCGATAAAGCGCTGCCCTATTTCCCGATCCAAGAGGAGAACCCCTTTTTAGGGTGGCGCGGTATTCGGGTGTCTCTGGATCACCCGGAGATCTTTATTGCCCAGATTCGCGCCATGATTCGCGCCAGTGAAGGCATTGATTGCTATCTTAGAATTATGCTGCCAATGGTGAGTAGCATTGCTGAAGTGGATATGGCCCGGCAACTTATCGATCAGTGCGTTCGAGAAGTTGAGGAAGAGGGCGTTGTTTTCAGACGACCCGATATTGGGGTGATGATTGAGGTGCCGGCGGCTGTTTATCAAGCGGAAGCTTTGCTGAAGCGAGTGGATTTCCTGTCCGTTGGCAGCAACGATTTGGTCCAGTATATGCTGGCGGTTGATCGAAATAACGCGCAGGTTGCTGGACTCTATCAAGAATTTCATCCCGCCGTTTTGAAAGCCCTTAAACAGGTTGCGGATGCTGCGATTAAGGCTGGCAAGGGCGTTGGCATATGTGGCGAGATGGCCGGCAATCCCGGCGCCGCGTTGCTGCTTATGGCGATGGGGTATCAGGTGCTGTCAATGAATTCGCCTAACCTGTTGGTGGTCAAAAAAGTGCTGACCAGCCTCACCTTGGCTGCGGCAAAAGCCTTGCTGGATGAGGTATTACAGCTTGAAACGGCTCAAGAGGTTAAACGCCGGACGGATGAGACCCTGGCCGAAGCAGGCTTGGGCCAATTAATTCGGGTTCGTCGTTAGGGGCGCGCGCGGTAACTGAAGTTGGCTCGATCACCTGCCCCGCCGCCTGAATGGAAGCCTTGCTCTGTGAAAAGAACGTCTCCGGAGTGTTGAACGATTAGGGCCGACGAGACGCAGGTGCCGTAATCTTCAGATGCAATGAAACTGTTCGAGAAGGGGCGTGTATCGCCAGCGTCGCGTAAAATTTCCAGAAGGGCATCGATTTCAAGGTCTGGGCCCGCTAAGGTCGATTCGAGGCGATCCTGACCCTCCGTTACTTTTGGCCAGTCGCAGTTTAAGCGCTGATTGGATAACCCATAGATTCCTGGCGGCAAAGGCTGCAGCCTGTCGCTCAAATTATTGCCATAGAACAATCCGGTGTCATCCATCAGTAATAAATTGAACCCGCGATAATCTTCCCGGTAGGGACCCACCTCTTGGTAAAAGGTCTCAGCGGACTGCTGGCCACATAAAAACTGTTGGGCTAAATCGCCGCGACTTCGGGTTTTATCCTCATCGCTTGGGGTTCGCCGGTAATTGGTGACCGCGGCAAAACGACCTTTTTCGTCCACACCTAACCAGGTACCTCCGGCTTCCAAGTCACGACCCGCTAAAAGATTTGGGGCATCGGACCAGAATTTGGCAGAAGCTGAGGGTCTGCCGTAGAATTCGTCCCGATTGGCAGCCACGACAAGGCGATGGTGTTCATTGTGTTGGTAGGCCAATAAGATGAGGCACATATCGCGGGCAATCCAAAAGCGCGGTGAAGGTAACATGTTAGCAGAAGGCACCGAGGGCCAGCTATGTTCAACTATCCCATTATTGATCCCGTGGCTATTTCGCTTGGACCTCTCAATATTCACTGGTATGCCATTTCTTATCTTTTAGGCTTCTTCGTTTGTTGGCGCATCTTGTTGAGCATGAGCCCCATGCAAAGCCAGCCCTGGACGCGAGATGCCCTTTGGGACTTGATTTCCTATGGGGTCTTTGGCGTCATTTTAGGTGGGCGAATGGGCTATGTGCTGTTTTATGGCTTTGATCAATTTTTAAATGACCCTTTGTCGCTACTACGGATATGGCAGGGCGGCATGTCTTTTCATGGTGGCCTCTTGGGCGTCATTGCAGCGCTTGCGTTGTATGCACGGCGCCATGGTCGTCGGTTTTTAGAGGTCACTGATTTTGTGGCCCCCGGCGCCCCGCTCGCCTTAGGGCTTGGCCGAATCGGTAACTTTATCAATGGCGAGTTGCCGGGTCGAATCACGGACGTACCTTGGGCTTTGATTTACCCAGGCGATCTGGTCGGCCGACACCCATCGAGCCTTTATCAAATGAGCCTTGAAGGGCCCGTGTTGTTTGGATTGGTTTATCTAATCGCGCGTCAGCGGCGGGGCCTTGGGTTTAACTCTGGTGCTTTCTTGGTGCTGTACGCTACCTTCCGGTTTATTACAGAGTTTTTTAGAGCGCCTGATCCGCACATGGGGTTTGTCGCTTTGGGCTGGCTGACCCAGGGCCAAGTGCTCTGCGTGCCTATGGTAATATTGGGGTTGTTTCTAATGATCCGATCTCAATCTCAAATAGACGCTGAGACGGGCGCCATTGCAGTTGTTCGAAAGCGGACCCGAAAAAGGAAAACCAAATGATTATCGCGCCGAAAATTAAAGGATTTTTATGCACGACGGCCCATCCTGCGGGTTGCGCGGCCGACGTTATGAGTCAAATTGATCAGATTAAAGGCGGCGGCCCTATTTTGAATGTCCCAAAACGGGTGCTGGTGATTGGTGCTTCCGGCGGGTATGGCTTGGCAACCCGTATCACCAGTGCCTTCGGGGGTGGCGCCGAAACGATCGGCGTCTTCTTTGAGCGCCCAGCATTAAAGGGGCGGACGGCCTCGCCTGGATGGTACAAGTCGGCGGCCTTTACTGAAGCGGCCGAGGCGGCGGGCCTCTACGCTAAAAACTTCAATGGGGACGCCTTTTCTCAGGCTATGAAAGATGCGGTGATTGCGACGATCAAAGCTGATTGGGGGAAAGTTGATATGGTGGTTTATTCGCTGGCCGCGCCCGCGAGAACCTTAGCATCGGGTGAGACGGTTCGCAGTGTGCTCAAGCCCATTGGTGAATCCTTTAGCGGCGCAACCATTGATTTTAATTCTCGCGAGTTACGTCGGGTTGCTCTTGAGCCCGCAGATGAGGCTGAAATTGCGGCAACGGTTCAAGTGATGGGTGGTGAAGACTGGGAAGACTGGATCGGGCAGTTGAAAGACCAAGGATGTTTAGCACAAGGGTGTGTAACCACGAACTATACGTACTTAGGCAGCGAAGTCACGTTTCCAATCTATTACAACGGCACGATTGGACGGGCTAAAGAAGACTTAGATCGGGCAGCGCAGGCGCTTTCGTCGCAGCTCACCGAGGTCAACGGTCATGCGACGGTCATTGTCATGAAGGGCTTATTGACCCAAGCCGCATCCGCGATTCCTGGGATGAGTGTTTACTTGTCCTTGTTATTCAAGGCAATGAAAGCAGCAGGCACCCACGAGGGTTGTCTAGAGCAGGTCGATCGATTGTTCAGAACTCAGCTCTTCAGTGCGGGTCAAAGACGAGATGAGTCGGGTCGTATTCGGATGGATGACTGGGAGTTACAGCCGGAGATCCAAGATTACGTCCAATCGCACTGGGGGCAGGTAACCCAAGATAACCTCGATGAGTTGACTGATTTCGAAGGCTATCGAGCGGCATTTTTGAATTTGCATGGTTTCGATTTTGAGGGTGTTGATTACTCAGACGAGCAGGAACCAGATGTTCCGATGGCCGTGCAAGATTTCTAAGGCTTATGTGAGTTTGCGTTAAAACGCGCAGCCCCTGCAGTATCGTCCGGTAGGCGGTTTGCTGGATTCTGAGACAATCTGGCGCATGCTGGCTTTTCACTTCGATAATCAGATCGCACGCCTTCGACAGTTTGCGTTTAGCCTTACGGCCTTGATCGTTTGGTTGGCAAATGATTTCGAAGAGGTGGGTCTATGCTGGGCTGCGGCCTTGGCGAGCTACCCGATTGGTTTGCACTGGGCTTTGCGCCGACTCAGAATCATTGCCGATAATCCAGACCGCGCCTTTGTACTCGATACCGCTATGATTTTTGCGGTTCTTGCAACGCAACCCTTGAGCCTCCTGAGCCAGGTTGCATTGATTGGCGGCATGGCTTTTGTCGCGCGCTTATGCCTTCTGACGTCGTCACCGTCGTACCAAGTAATTCGGCTCTTGCTCATTGTTGCCCTAGCGCAGTGCGGCGCGTCTGTCATTGAGGGTTTAAAACACATTGGCCTGCAGCAGAGCCTGGGTTTGGGTTTATTGCTTGGGCTGTGTTTTTTTTCAGCTCGGACAGTCGGGTTGGTCAGCTCGGAACGCGCCCGGTTGTTTAAAGCTGCGAAGCAGGCGCACCAGCAAACCACTCAGCAATTGACCCGCGTGAAGCCTTATTTGTCGAAACCGCTATTGGCGTCCGCTTTGCAAACAAGGGCCCCGCGGCGATTACCGCTTATTATTTTTTTTGCGGATCTTCAGGACTCTACTGGCGCTGCAGAGCAGCTTGCCGAACAAGCGTTCACGGACTTTCTCAACGACTATCTGACGCGAATGGGTCAATTGGTCTTGCGATTTAATGGCACGCTCGACAAATACACGGGCGATGGTTTGATGGTCGTGTTTGGCTTAGAGGAGTCCGAGACGCAGCAGGCTTTAGCGCGCCAATGCGCGCTCATGGCGCTTGCAATGCGGCGGGCTTTTCAAGAGCTTCAGGCAGATTGTTTAGCGCAAATTCGGCCGTTTAAACCCGGACAGCGGATGGGTATTCATGCCGGTGTTTGTCTTGCCGGTAGCGTCGGGCCCGCCGAGCAACTGAATTTTACGATTCTCGGGCGTGCGGTGCACGTGGCGGCGCGTTTGGAGCAGCATGCTGGCCTTGACGAAATCCTAGTCTCGAAAGAGTTTGCACAACTGCTTGGTGCAGAATTTGTTCTGGCCGCGCGGCCGCCAGCAACCGTCTCTGGTTTGAAACGTCCCTTGAATCATTGCGCGCTACTCGATTAACCCTTTTGCGCTCAAGACTCGGTATAATCAAAGTTTTTGTGGATCGGGCTTATGAATGACGCGCTTTTAAATTCTGCTTTTCTGAGGGCTTGTCGTGGTGACGCCACAGACTACACACCGATTTGGTTAAATCGCCAGGCTGGGCGCTATATGCCTGAGTATCACCAAGTAAAAGGCAATACTCCGAGTTTAGATTTTTTTAAAACGCCCCACTTGGCCGCCCAGGTCACCTGTGATGCGCAGCGGATTCTGGGCGTTGATGCCGCAATTTTGTTTGCAGATCTACTCCCAATCCTAGAGCCTATGGGGCTAGAGCTGGATTACTTGCCAGGTTTTGGGCCAAAGATTGCCAATCCGATCCGCAGCAATGCCGATATTGATGCGGTTCGGCTGACCCCGAGCAGAGAGTCGATGCCGTATATTCGTGAAGCGATTGGCCTGATTCGCGCTGAGTTACCGGAGGATATTCCTTTAATTGGATTTGGCGGGGCACCGTTTACGCTCGCTTCCTACGCGATCGAGGGTCAGGGCTCAAAAAATTATGTTCACGTAAAGCAGTTAATGTACGGCGACTCGGTTGCTTGGCATGTGCTCATGGAAAAGATTACGGATGCTGCGATCGATTATCTAAATGAACAGATCGATGCTGGAGTTCAGGCTGTGCAGATTTTCGATAGCTGGGTGGGTGCACTGGGTCCCAGTGAGTTTGAGCGATTTGTTCAACCCCATAGCCAACGATTGTTTGATGGCATTAGTGGTCAAGTGCCAGTCATTCATTTTGGCACTGGTAATCCAGCGTTGTCAGGCGCGATGGCTCGCAGCGGTGGCGACGTCTTAGCGCTTGATTGGCGAAGCGACTTGATGGCAACGTGGGATGAAACTGGAGTTACCGCCGTGCAAGGTAATTTGGACCCAATTGTCCTGTGCGCAACCCAGGCCGCCGTTGTGGACGAAGCCGATCGTTTGTTGACGACGGTCGGCGCACGACCCGGCCATATCTTTAATTTAGGCCATGGCATTATTCCTGAGACGCCTGTCGACCACGTCAAGGCATTGGTGGATTTTGTTCACGACCGATCGGCAGACTTGCGGCAGTGAAACCATCTCAAATTATGAGACCGTTCTGAAAAACACTTTGGCGTTCCTTTGCCAGTTATAAAGCGCTTGTTTGTCTTCAGGCAATTCTGTCACCGACGTTGCTTCAAAGCCGCGCTCCTTGAACCAGTGAGCCGTTTGGGTTGTTAAGACAAAGACGCGATCGATAGCTTGCGCTTTCGCCGACTGAATGAGCGCCTTAAGCAACCTATCGCCGTGGTCCAAATCTCGGTGTAGTGGGTCGGTCGCAAGGCAGGTAATCTCGGCGCCATGACGAAACGGATACAGAGCGCCACAGCCAATGATCAGGCCTTCCTGAACAACAACCCAAAATCGGTCTAACTCTGATTCGATCAACTCCCGTGAACGTTTAACCAGTGCGCCCGTCGCTTCAAGCGGTTCAATGAGCGCCAAAATGCCATGGATATCGATTAATTGAGCGGGTCGAAGTTGAGCGGAAGGAGTTTGAACAATTTGGGTACCGCAGCCTTCCCGAGTGAACAGTTCTTCTAATAAGGCGCCGTCATGGTCAGGATGAATCAGATGACATTTTGCGGACGTTAAACCAACGACCTTTTTGGCGGTTGTTAAGAGATTAACTAAACTGGGCCACTGTGCTGGGTCCAAAGCGTCAGTGGTCAACTCACTGATGGCCTGTCCTGTTTCATCGATCAGACGATCTTGATTGATAAAATAAATCAGTTTGTCTGCCTCGAGTGCGGTTGCGATCTCGCCGGCGAGGACCGTTGAGTCCAAGCCAAAGGTTTCGCCAGAAAGCGAATAACCCAAAGGGGGGACAATCACCAGAGCGTGCTGATCCAGACTCTTTGCCATCTCAATGTGATTCACGCGACGAACAATGCCGTCGTGTTCTTGATCGACACCATTGAGAATACCAAGAGGCTGCGCCTTGATAAAATTGCCAGAGACTGCAACGAGATCTGAAGATTGGCTAACCGCATTGGGCAAACCTGCTGAGAGCTGTGCCAGTAGGCGTTGGGTTGTGCCCCCGGTTTGTTCAAGGTAGGCCTCGAGATTGCCTGCTGTAATAACGGGATGCCCTGGTTCCGAATCGGTTTGAACTTGCAGGATTCCGGCGTTTGCGTGCACCACGACCAAGCGAACCCCTAGGGCATGCAGCAACGTTAAATCTCTCGCAATGCTGGCAAACGCCTTCGGCCTGAGAGCATCTTGATCTAAGCTGACCACAAAGGTTTTATTGCGATGAGCGTAAATATAAGGTGATGCGGTTCTAAACCATCGGATGGGATCTTGTTCGACGCTCATGCTGGTCCTAGTTGAATTAAGCTTGCGAGGGGTGATTATACTCACCATCGGGCGTTTTCGTTTAGTGGCAGAGGGGCTAAATGCGTTTGTGGGGTTGCGCAGTGGCCGATACCAATACCGCCGTGGATCAAGCCCCTGCTAATATTGATAGCATGTCTTAATAGCACTGAGCAGCAGTTAAAGGATTGTGAATCTATGCAACAAGAGAAGTTAACGGTCCCGGGATTACTTCAAGATCTGGTTTCGGATCAACGACTGTCTGCCGCCGATGCAAAGTTGTTTGCCGCCGGGCTGCGACAAAGTCGGGCCAAACTGAGTCATCCGATTGAGTTAATCGATTCGGCAGGCTTGACGGATAGGGGTAATCCGTCGCAAACCCTTACGGCTGAAGCCTTGATGCTTTGGCTCAGCAAGAGATCGGATCTATCTTACTATCGCGTTGATCCGCTTAAAATCGACACCCCTTCGGTCACCCGCGTCATGTCGAGCGAGTTTGCTCGGCGCCACCAGATCTTGGCGGTAGAGGTCAATGCCAGAGAGATTCTGATCATTTGCAGTGAGCCTTATGTGACCAGCTGGGTCAGTATGATTGAGCAATCTCAAATCGGAAAAACGATTGTGCGAGCGCTAGCCAGCCCGGCTGAGATTCGGCGCTATATTGATGAGTTCTACGCCATGGCAAACTCGGTCAAAAAAGCCTCAGCCCAAGGATTGGCGGCGAGTGCACTGGGTAACTTGGAGCAAATGGTTGAGCTTGGTCAACTGGATTCGATGGAGGCCACTGACACGCATATTGTGAATATCGTTGACTGGCTGTTGCAGTATGCCTTTACCCAGCGTGCCAGTGATATTCATATTGAGCCCCGCCGTGAAAAGGGTGCAACCCGTTTCAGAATCGACGGTATTCTGCACACCGTTTACGAATTACCGATGCCTGTTGTAAGTGCTGTTATCAGTCGGATTAAGACGTTAGGGCGCATGAATGTTGCTGAAAAGCGCAGGCCTCAGGACGGGCGATTGAAAACGAGGACGCCTAACGGTCAGGAAATAGAGCTTCGACTCTCAACCTTACCCACCGCCTTTGGCGAAAAACTGGTAATGCGGATCTTTGATCCGGCAATTCTTCTGAAATCGTTTTCGGAACTGGGTTTAGAAGCGCAAGAGCAAATTGTTTGGTCACAAATGGTTGGTCAGCCGAATGGTATTGTTTTGGTAACGGGCCCCACAGGCTCGGGAAAGACCACCACGCTCTACACCAGCTTAAAACAGTTGGCGACCGAAATGGTCAATGTGTGCACCATCGAAGACCCGATTGAGATGGTGGAAGACGCGTTCAATCAAATGCAGGTCCAGGCGAATATAGACCTAACTTTTGCCGAAGGCGTGCGGGCGCTGCTTCGACAGGATCCAGATATTATTATGGTGGGAGAGATCCGAGACCTCGAGACCGCCGAAATGGCGATTCAAGCCGCATTGACAGGTCATTTGGTGATTTCGACGTTGCATACGAATGATGCGCCAGCCGCCATTACACGGATGCTTGAATTGGGGGTTGCGCCGTATTTAATTAAGGCAACGTTGTTGGGTGTTATGGCGCAACGGCTGGTGCGAACGTTTTGTCCGCATTGTCGGTACGACATTGAACCGGACCTTGACGGCTGGGCCGAGCTGGTACATCCCTGGGGAGTTGAGCCGCCGGTAAAAATGGCCTCAGCGGCGGGTTGCCAGGAATGTCGAGAAACCGGGTTTAAAGGTCGCGCCGGGCTTTATGAGCTTTTGACTATGAGTGATCCTGTGAAGCAACTGGTGGTTGGTCATGCAGATGCTGGCGAGATTCGCAAAGCCGGGATGCAAGCCGGGATGCGGACCTTGCGATTAAGCGGCGCAGAAAAAGTAGCGAAGGGTGAAACCAGCATTGCGGAAGTACTGCGGGTTGCACCCGTTTCAAGTTATGAGTGATGCCCTTGGACTTGTTTCACCCTAGGCGTCGTACAGGGTTGAGCGACCCTGCTCGGTTGTTTTGAACCGGCGGTGGACCCACCAATATTGCTCCGGTGCATCAATAATGGCACGCTCGATATGGCGGTTGATGAGGCTAGTATCCTCTAGATCGGACTGGGTTGGAAAAGGGGCATCCGGCGCTTTGATTACAACCGAGTAACTGCCATCGGCGTGCCGGTAATGACTCATGAAAACCACTTTCGCACCAGTTAAGCGCGCAATACGATTCGCGGCCGTTGTGGTCGCCGCCGTCAAACCAAAAAACGGCGCAAAAACCGTATTCTGTCGTCCATAATCTTGGTCGGGGGCGTACCAGAGGCGATTGCCAGCTTTAAGATTTCGAATAACGCCTCGAATATTATGTTGGTCCAGTGCCTGTTTGAAATGATGACCCCGGCCGTGTTGCATTAGCCACTCAAGCACCGGATTCTTATTGGTTTTATACATCACGTTAAAGGGTCTTTTTTGGCTGAGTAAGGCGCCGGCCAAATCAAGGGTGGCAAAGTGCATACCGATGATCAGAATACCTGGATCGGTTTCAGTCCGATCCAGGTGTTCAAGGCCAACAAAGCGCACGGTCAAGTCCTTAAGTTTTTCAGGGTGCAACCAAGTGGTTCCGGTTTCAATCAACCCCTCAGCGGTTGAGCGAAGATTGGCCTGCAGTAATTGCGTTTGTGCCTCGGGGGTTAAATCTGGAAAACAGAGCGAGAGATTCACCTTGGCGATTCTGACGCGCCGGGGTAGGAGGTACATTGCGCCACGCCCCAGCAGGCTTGCAAGTCGCTGGCGCGTTGGTTGAGACAATCCGGTTAAAACAAAGGCAAGCGCGATCCCCGCCCAAGTAAGCCAGTAACGGGGATGAAAAAGCGCACGGGACGGTTGATAACGCGTTTGCACGGTAAAGGGCTCCATCGATGAGCCATTGTAAGGTGAAAGCGCGTCTTTATAAAATTCGGGAAGGCAGCTCTCAGGAGGTCGCTTCAGGATTGTTTGTTAGATAGCTAAGCAAGCTGAGCACGCGACGTGGCTGATGCCGGGCCCGGTGAAGACCGCGGGCACCCAATAAATTGAAAGCGGGAGAGGATTCGAAAAGCTCAACAAGGGTTGAGGATGCACGGAGCATCCTCAATACGATGTTTACAGAAGCGGCTGTTCAGAAGGCCAGCTATCGATCGATCGAGCCTACTCGCTTTCAGCGTCGGTAATAACGCGATCAATCACATGAATGATGCCGTTGGTGGTGTAGATGTCGCTGGAAATTACCGTCGCGCCTTGGATGAGTAATTTACCATTTTCAATACTGATCCCCACGGTATTACCAGAGAGCGTTTCAACATCGGTCCCGTTCAACGAGTAGGCTGTCACGGAGTCGACTGCTGAGCCCGCTATGACGTGGGTGGTCAGCAGCGATGTCAGTGCTTCGGTGTCTGCCAGCAAGGCCGATAGTTGATCTGCATCAATCAAGTCAAATGCCGCGTCGGTGGGCGCGAAAACCGTGAGCGCGCTGTTTGGATCGCTCAGTGCATCGACGAGTCCAGCCGTTTCAAGTGCTGTCAATAAGGTTGTAAATGTCCCTGCGGCCACGGCAGTATCTACAATATTCGCAGTTACCTCGCCTTGCGGAGTCGGAGGTAGCATGACGTTGTCGATAACGTGAATGACCCCATTCGACGCCATGACATTTGCGTTGGTAATAGACGCCAAGTTAACCGTGAGTCCAGCATCCGTTAAGGAAAGGGCAGCTCTGTCGCCTGCATTGGCCATTTCAATAATGGACTGATCGGATGCCGCAATGGCGGATGCTGTGTCGGCAAGTACGACCGCGTCAGCGTAGACATGATATAGCAGGATGTCGGCGAGGCGTTCCGGATCGGCTAAAAGCCCGGTAAGGACGTCTGCTCCAAGTTTTTCGAAGGCCTCATCCGTGGGCGCAAATACGGTGTAACTTTTGCCCGCGTCGGTTAATGCACCAACAAGGTCGGCGACGGAAAGGGCGGCGAGGAGCGTCTCGAAGCTGCCCGCGGCGGATGCCACCTCAGCGAGGTTGAGTGGGGGCGTTGGCAAGCCTGCTGCGCCAACAAGGACCGTGTCGATGACATGGATTATGCCATTGGACGCATAGATGTCAGCGATGACGACCTTCGCGCCACCAACGCGTAATTCGCGCTTGGAAGAAATTGAAATCGGCAGGTCTGCGCCGCCCACGGTTGTGGCAGCGTTGCCACTGAGTGCGTAGGCAGAAACGGCATCGACGGCAGTGCCTGCGATGACGTGCTGCTGGAGAATGGCCGTTAGATTGTCGAGATCGGCCAGAAGCGCCGCCACGTTGGCCGTTCCCATTGCCTCAAAAGCATCGTTGGTCGGTGCGAAGACAGTGAAGGTGTCGGTCTCGCTGGCCAGGACGGTATCAAGGCCAGTCGCACCGAGGGCGGCAACAAGGGTGGTGAAGCGTTCGTCAGCCGCCGCGATATTGACGATGGTGTTTTCGCTGGGCGTTGCATCGGCCGGTGGTATCAGCACGGCATCGATCACATGGATAACCCCATTGACGGCTTCGATATCGGTGGCAGTAACCTTGGATAGGTTCAGAAATAACGAATCGTTTTTGGCTGAAACGCCAACCCGATCGCCATTTGCCATTTCAACTGTCGTCCCAACAGCGTCAATGGCGCTGGCGGAATCTAGTGCCGCGTCACTAATGACGTGATAGAGCAGGATGTCTGATAGCGTTTCAGGATCAGCCAAAAGATCAGTGATTGCGGCCTCGCCGAGCAGCGCAAAGGCGGCATCGGTCGGCGCGAAGACCGTCAACGTTGCCGCTCGATCGTCGATTGTGCTTGTCAGCCCTGCCGCATCGATGGCGGCTATAAGCGTGGTGAAGCTTCCCGCCTCTGTTGCAACATCTAGTATGGTCGGCGTTGGGGCGGGCAAATCCGCAAGGGGTATCGGCTCTGGTGCTTTCTTAAAGTTAGTGTCACAAGCTGTTAGTGCTAAACAAGCAAAGAAAAGACCGCTGAATCTTTTGAGTAATCGCATGAGTGTTATCCATTATTGTGATCTTAATCACTGAACTACGGGGGGTCTTTTGGAACAGATCACACAGACCTTGAGGTCAGAAAGAATAAAATTTTTTATCATGCTAAAAATTATTGCTATCTTAGGAGTCGCCTGTGTTGCTTCTCTAGCGGCTTCCGCTTCAATAAGCGGGATTAAAAATTTAACAAGTCGACCTTTTGATCCCGAACACCGGCCGGTTGAAAATCTTAAGAATGTGTCATCGATGAGCCGGCATTCAAAAATACCGTCGGTTGTTGATCGGTTCTGCGGGTTATTACGCTGAAATGGTGTTTATTGCGTCGAGATTGTCTAAAGAACATCCGGGTCATTAATCGATGAGCCAGGGAAAGGCGAAAACCGGTCTTGATAGAAATTCGGCTATGGTAAACTTTTAGTCCGCATCTAATCTTGTAGTGCCTTTTAAGGCCCTAATCATACAGCGACGTTATGATGGTTCGATTTTTCTACAATATTTTGATTCCGCTATTGATTCCAGGGGCCCTGATTCGGCTTTGGTTCCGGGGTCGACGCGAGCCTGCTTACCGGCATCACATAGCAGAACGCTTTGGATATATGCCGTCCAGCTTGGGGCCGGGCGCGGATATTTGGTTGCATGCGGTTTCGGCCGGTGAAAGCATTGCGGCGGCGCCCTTGGTTGAAGCCTTGTTAGCCCAAGGCCATACGCTGGTTTTATCAACGACCACGCCGACTGGACGCGCTCAGTTGATGCGCCAATTTTCTGGTCGTGCTGTGATTTGCTACGGCCCCTTTGATGCGCAGCGCTGTATCAAGCGCTTTTTAAATCAAGTCAGGCCAAAACTCGCACTAATGATTGAAACCGAAATTTGGCCCAACTGGATGACCGCTTGCGCGTCGCGAGAGATTCCAGTTGCATTGCTGAATGCCCGTCTTTCTGAGCGATCGTTTCAAGGGTATCAAAAATTAGGATCAATGATGGGGGCTACCCTGCGTCAGTTCAGCTGGATTGCGGTGCAGTCCACTGCTCACGCGAATCGTTTTGCGGCCCTCGGTGCCAAGGCTGATCAATTGTCGGTCACGGGATCGATTAAAGCTGATCAGGTGCGCCCAGCGGATTACACCGAACAAGTTACCCTCATTCGGACAAAGTGCGGCCATCGGACGCTTTTGCTTGCGGCCAGCACCCATCCTGGCGAAGAGCAGATATTGTTAGCATCTTTTATGGCCCTGAAGGTTACGCATCCTGACCTGCTCATGGTGTTGGTTCCGCGCCATGTGCAACGGGTGAGTGCGCTGCAAACCTTGTCAGCTCAGATGGGATTGTTGTCTTGCCGAGCAACCCTCGACGGGGTTGCCGAGGATACGGATGTGGTCATCGTCGATGTTATGGGCCAGCTGCTATATTGGTATGGTGCGAGCGCCGTTGCCTTTGTGGGCGGCAGTCTTGTGCCCCACGGTGGACATAATTTTTTAGAAGCGGCGCTGTGTGGGTGTGCCATTGTGACCGGTCCTTGGGTCTTTAATTTTGAAGCTCAGGCCGAACAGTTTCAGCGCGCCGAGGCGCTAACGCTGGTTGCGGATGAGCGTGCGCTGACTGCCGCGCTCGAGACGCTGTTGGTGGATCCCGTGATTAGGCAGCAGCAGATCGATCGCGCGCAACAATTGGTTGATGAGAGCCGCGGAGCGCTTGATCAATTATTAATAGGATTGTCGCCTTGGTTGCCTAGTCGAGCGGTTACGCCAAGATGAAAATATTGTTTTTATGTACGGGGAATGCCTGCCGCTCACAAATGGCTGAGGGTTGGGCAAGGGCTATGGCAAAGCCTGGGGCGGTCATTCGCTCAGCTGGGATTGAGGCTCACGGCTTAAATCCACGAGCGGCTCAGGCGATGTTGGAAGCTGGGGTAGATATCAGTACTCAGACCTCAAAAGTGATCAATGCGTGCGACTTTGATGCACTTGATCTGGTTGTGACGGTTTGTGGGCATGCTGATGAGCATTGCCCTGTTGTGCCGGCGAGGATTCGAAAAATCCATTGGCCGCTCCTGGATCCGGCGAGTGCTGAGGGTTTAACAGCGGATATTGAGACCGTTTTTAGAGCCTCTCGCAATGATATTCGGGATCGGGTGCAGGCGCTTTTGATCGAATATGACTGTCTAAATCCGGCTGCGGCTGAACGCTTGATCCCGAAAAGATGATAGGCTTACCCCTGAGGTAAGGCTTTGATGAACGTTAAAGAGACTCGGAAAAATCGTCGCTATGTACCAAATCTCAGTGCTGATTTGGAAAGTTGCGATGCCAACTACATTCGATTTTTGCAGCTGTTCCCTAATCATCAAACGGTTGATGCCTTGGTGTTTGTGGTATTGCTTGGCGAGCGTGAGGTTGAAGTAGACTTGAGGGTGACCGAGCGCTGCCCTTACACGACCTTTATGACGATCTCGGTGAAAGGTGGTTTGGACCAACTGTCCTGGTTGGTTTGGCCACGATTATCGATTTGCTTGTACCACGATCTCTCGACTGCCGAAGTGCTTGGGATTGGCGATCATCAAAAGCTGCGACAGCGCTACGAAGTGCCAAATAAAGCGCTGCATCATCCAGATGAAAAATCACAGGTTAATCGTGCCCTTGGTGAGTTGCTCGCAGTTTGTATTGAGCACGGTCGAACCCAAGACACGATAATGATTGTCGATGATTGATACGTCCGGGATTCTTTCCCGTTATAATCTCGTGCGCTCTTGGGCTCGCTGAGATCTGGCCTGAGCGCCTACCGAAAAAAATTTGATGTCCGGTCTTGTGACGTGCACATGGATTGTCTTAAGAAGTCATTAAGCGTTGGAATATAAAAAGTATGGCCAGTAATTATCAGTCCGATTCAATCGAAGTTTTAGAAGGCCTGGATCCCGTTAGAAAACGGCCAGGCATGTATACCGAAACGACTCGTCCGAACCACTTGGCCCAAGAAGTCATCGATAATTGCGTCGATGAAGCCTTGGAAGGCCATGCCAGTGAAATCATGGTGATTCTACAAAAAGATGACGCCATGGTGATCAGTGACAATGGTCGCGGGATGCCGGTCGACCTGCATCAGAAGGAAAAAGTATCCGGCGTTGAGTTAATTTTGACGCGCCTGCATTCTGGCGCAAAGTTCAACAGCGACCAGTATCGTTTCTCAGGCGGGCTTCACGGTGTTGGCGTCTCGGTGGTCAATGCGCTGTCCGAGCGATTTGAAGTGTTTGTAAAGCGCGAGGGCAACCTGCACCACATGGGTTTTAAAGACGGCGTTATGGTGGCGCCCTTAACGATCCTTGAATCGGTCAGTAAGCGAAATACGGGTACAACCATCGAATTCAAACCCAACCCCCAATATTTTGACAGCGCGAAGTTCTCGGTCTCAAGGCTTAAGCATCTGCTGCGGGCCAAAGCGGTGCTGTGTCCTGGGCTCAGAGTCATCTTTAAAAATGAGCACGAGGCGAATGTTGAGGACCAAACTACAGAATGGTTGTACGCCGAAGGCTTAGAAGATTACCTGGCTATGGAACTTGCAGGATTTGAGGTTCTGCCCAGCGAGCCTTTTACTGGCGCTCAGGCGGGTACAAATGAAGCTGTTGATTGGGCAGTGCAATGGCTGCCGGAGGGGGGTCAACCTTTAACCGAAAGTTACGTCAACCTGATTCCAACAGGCATGGGTGGGACGCACGTCAATGGATTTAGAACCGGCTTGCTGGAAGCTTTGCGTGAGTTTTGCGAGTTTAGGAACTTACTGCCCCGGGGTCTGAAAATTTCTGGAGAAGATATTTGGGAGCGGTGCGCGTACGTTTTGTCCGCGAAGATGCTGGATCCTCAGTTCGCGGGTCAAACTAAAGATCGTTTAAATTCGCGGGACATCGCCGGTTACATTTCCTCTGCTGTTAAAGACAGTTTTAGCTTGTGGTTGAATCAGCATACGGAAGAAGGTCAAAAGCTGGCCGAAATGGCTATTAATAATGCACAAGCGCGGTTGCGTGCGGGGAAGAAAATCGCAAGGAAGAAGGTCACAACTGGCCCGGCTTTGCCCGGCAAGCTGACCGATTGTTCGTGCCAGGACGCGATGATGGGTGAACTGTTTCTGGTTGAGGGGGATTCGGCCGGCGGTTCCGCAAAACAAGCGCGCGATCGAGAAACCCAAGCGATCATGCCGCTCAAGGGCAAAATCCTTAATACTTGGGAAGTGGATTCCGCTGACATTCTTGCCTCTCAAGAGGTCCATGATATTTCTGTAGCGCTTGGCATGGATCCGGGCTCCGATGATTTGTCCGGATTGCGCTACGGCAAAATTTGTATTTTGGCCGATGCCGATTCCGACGGCCTGCACATTTGTAGCCTGCTGATTGCACTGTTTGTGCGCCACTTCCCAGCTTTGGTTCGAGAAGGTCATGTCTTTGTTGCCATGCCCCCGCTTTATCGGGTTGATGTCGGGAAAGAGGTCTTTTATGCGCTGGATGAATCCGAGCGGGCTGCCATTCTGAACCGTATTGAAAGCCAGAAGATCAAAGGCAAGATTTCGGTGCAACGCTTCAAAGGCCTGGGTGAGATGAATGCGCTCCAACTTAGGGAAACTGCAATGTCGGCCGATACCCGGCGCTTGGTGCGTTTGACCGTTGAGGACAGGCAGGAAGTGGATAACCTGTTGGATATGCTGCTCGCTAAAAAACGGGCGGGCGATCGTAAAATTTGGCTGGAACACAAAGGCGACCTCGCCGAACTGAACTAGATTCAAGGAAAAACAATGACACTCGAGCAAGATGTCGGCAACATCGAAAGCCAGTCGCTGGCTGAATTTACTGAAAGTGCCTACTTAAACTACGCAATGTATGTGATCAATGACCGGGCCTTGCCGCATATTGGCGATGGGTTGAAGCCCGTTCAACGTCGTATTACCTATGCGATGAGTGAGCTTCGGTTAACAGCTGATGCGAAATACATGAAATCTGCCCGCACCATTGGTGATGTGATCGGTAAGTATCATCCCCATGGCGACTCCGCGAGTTATGAAGCGATGGTCTTGATGGCTCAGAGCTTTACGTATCGGTACCCATTGGTCGATGGCCAAGGTAACTGGGGTTCGCCCGATGACCCAAAATCCTACGCGGCGATGCGCTATACCGAGTCAAAGCTTACCCAGTATTCGAAAGTGTTATTGTCGGAGCTCGGTCAGGGTACGGTTGATTGGATTCCCAATTTTGATGGCACGATGGATGAGCCGGTGGTGTTGCCGGCCCGTCTACCAAACCTTTTGCTCAATGGCGGCACTGGCATTGCCGTGGGTATGGCAACGGATATCTTGCCGCATAACTTGAATGAAATTGTGAGTGCCTGTATCCATCTTTTGGATTCGCCCAAGGCAACGGTTGCAGACCTCATGACCCACGTCCGTGGTCCAGATTTCCCAACCGGAGCAGAAATTATTTCGAGCCCTGAAGAGATCCAGCAAACCTATGAAACCGGTCGCGGCTCAGTTCGGGCTCGAGCGGTTTATAGCGTCGAAGCCGGTGAAATCGTCATTGCAGCGCTGCCTTACCAAGTTTCGGGTACCAAGATTCTTGAGCAAATTGCAGGTCAGATGCAGGCCAAAAAACTTCCCATGGTGGTCGATTTGCGCGATGAGTCCGATCATGAAAATCCGACACGCATCGTGATCGTGCCGAAGAGCAACCGAGTCGATCTGGATACGTTGATGGGCCACCTTTTTGCCAGCACGGATTTAGAGCGGACTTATCGGGTTAACCAAAATGTCATCCAACTCAGCGGCCGGCCGGGCGTGTGCTCGCTTCGAGAAATCCTGAGCCAGTGGCTAGAGTATCGACAAACCACGGTTCTGAAACGTTTGCAGTATCGGCTTGAAAAGATTTTGGATCGGCTTCACCTGCTTGAAGGCTTGATGATCGCGTTTTTGAACATCGATGAAGTCATTCACATTATTCGGACTGAAGACAAACCGAAACAGGTTTTGATCGACCGCTTCGCGCTGAGTGATCGCCAAGCCGAAGCGATCCTCGATTTGAGGTTGCGGCAGCTTGCCAAGCTTGAAGAAGTCAAGATTCGGGGTGAGCAAGACGAGCTCGCCGTTGAGCGTCAGTCGCTGGAGCAGATTATTGGCTCGAAAGCTCGGCTTCGGACGCTTATTAAAAAAGAGTTGATGCAAGACGCCGAAACCTATGGCGATGATCGGCGATCGAAAATTGTTGTACGACAAGAGGCGCAGGCTTTTTCTGAGCGAGATCTGATGTCGAATGACCCGATAACGGTGGTTCTATCAGAAAACGGTTGGGTTCGCGCGGCGAAAGGTCACGACGTGAAAGTCGAGGAGTTGAGCTATCGATCGGGTGATCAGTTCCAAGCTGCGGCCCTGGGTAAGTCTAATCAAACTGCGGTGTTTTTTGATAGTGCGGGCCGTAGTTACGCACTAGCGGCACACCTTCTGCCATCAGCTCGGGGCCAAGGCGAGCCACTAACGGGAAAGCTCAATCCGCCACCTGGGAGTCGCTTTACCGGTTTAATTTTAGATGAACCGGAACAAAAGTATTTGATTGTCAGCGATGCCGGATATGGGTTTATTGGCCGAGTTGAGGACATGATCAGTAAAAACAAGGCAGGAAAATCGTATCTCAGTGTGCCGAATGGGGCGCAATCGATGTCGCCCTATCGGGTTGAGGCGTTAGAAGATCAGTTAATCGCAGCTTTTACAACAGAAGGCCGGTTGCTCATTTTTCAAGCGAAAGAATTGCCGGAGTTAGGGCGAGGCAAAGGTAATAAACTGATTAATATTCCCAGCGCCGCCCTGAAAAACAGAACCGAATTTCTCGGTCATGTCATAATTTTTTCCGAGTCCGACGCGCTGACAGTGTATTCGGGCAAACGGCACATTACGTTAACGCTTAAAGAGCTAACGCATTATCGAGGTGAGCGCGCCCGCCGCGGCTTAAAACTACCGCGAGGGTTTCAAAAAGTTGATCGCGTAGAATTGAAGCGCTGATTAAACACTTTGAGTTGGAGTGCTCATTGTGAGGGTGTGCAAGATCAGGTCTGAGGCAAATGAGGATGACAGTGGCGCGGTTTCAAAAGAAGGGTGCGTGATGTGCGCGAGCTGAGTCTTGGTCTGCTCATCTAAGACCAGTGCGCCACGACTTAAGGAGGCGAGATACTTAACGCGCTTGCCAAGGGCTTCCGAGGCCTCGGCTTGATCAATGGCAAAGGCCATGCGGATGTTTAGACCTGCCACCACTTCTACCAGGGCTTGCATCGCCTCAAAGAACTCAAGGCTGTGTTGGGCCGGGTCAGCTTGTTTGAAGTGCACTTCATAATCCCCAGGCTGAAGCTCCGTCAGTTCTCCAAAATGCTGCCTGGCAGCTGCTTGGAGTGCCGCGAAAGGCACAAGCCTTGCAGGGGTGAGTTTGATGGAAAATATCCCAACCATGGGACTGTCCGAAGGTGCTGGGATATGTTCGACAACTGATTTGGGTGCAGCCGGTTTTTGACCGAACTTTAAACTGAGCCAAATCAAAATGAAGTCACCGAACTTCCAAGCGGTGAAGCCCATGACGATCGTCATGGCCGAAATCATGCAGAGGATCTGGATCAGCAAGGCTTGAATCGCGTCGGTACTCGGGGCCTGGTTAACAATCAGCGAAAGCTTCCCGATGATTAAACCTTCATGCTCTAAGGACGCTGTGTACTCGGCGTGACGTGCCGGAGCCTTGCCACTGGCCAGCACTAAGCGATTATCAGAATTCATGACTTCAGCACGGCCCATACCGGTCGCTTGCGCTAACTGATCGAGAATCACGGCGAGCGCGATCCAGTCCTCAGTTGCTAAATACAAGGCAGCGTCGGATGTCTTATGCTTTAGTAAGGTCGTTGCTAGTTGTTGCTCAGCTTGGTCTGTTTGAGATTGAAGGCTGATCAACGCGGTCAGTAATACCAGGCCACTTCCGATCAGAAAGGGCACGACACACAGCGTTAATATGCGAAACCGCAAATCTTGCATTATAAACTTCGAAGGATTCCTGGCGCGCAGTATATCGCACTAACTTGGACCCTGTCGCCGATGCGTCATTTGTTGGATAATGCGCACTCGCCGAGGAATCCAAACGATGCAGAACGTCATTCTTATCAATGTCACCGGTCAAGACCGTCGTGGATTGACCGCTAAATTGACGACTATTCTTGCCCAGGCCGGAATGGAAGTTCTGGATATGGGCCAGTCAGTTATTCACGACTACCTAACCTTAGGTATTTTGGTGCGTTCAGCACCCGAGCAAAATGAGGCGATCGATCATTTAAAATCAATGTTTGTGGCCGAGGGTTTGTCGGTTGAAGC
Source organism: Gammaproteobacteria bacterium (assembly GCA_018647445.1). Lineage (GTDB taxonomy): Bacteria > Pseudomonadota > Gammaproteobacteria > Pseudomonadales > Azotimanducaceae > UBA9926. Next base: position 13,699 of record JABGTE010000099.1, on the reverse strand, counting down.
GGAAGTCGTAACAGATCTTGAGTATGCTGACTGGGTCAGCCGGCAAGGTCAGACGCGCAGCATCTTAACCATTTTGGGTCGAAAGATTACCGCGGCACAATTGTCCCGTTTAGCGCATATTGTGACGGATGAAGGTCTCAATATCGATCAGGTTAACCGGCTCTCTGGCCGCGTTCCGCTCGAACCGTCCGAAAAGCCCACTCGGGCGTGTCTCGAATGGTCACTTCGCGGGACGCCAAGTCCGTTATTTAGAAAAAAACTTATGGCGCTGGCAACGGAGCTAACGCTGGACCTTGCGGTACAAGAAGACGGTATCTACCGACGGCATCGACGACTTATTGCCTTTGACATGGATTCCACGCTGATCGAAACCGAAGTTATTGACGAGCTGGCAAAACACAAGGGGGTTGGCGCCGAGGTTGCCAAAATTACCCATCAAGCGATGTCTGGAGAACTTGATTTCCGGGAAAGTTTGATCCGGCGTGTGGCGCTGCTTGAGGGCTTGCCTGAGACAACGCTCAGTGAGGTTGCCGCCCAATTACCACTCACGGAAGGGGTAGAGTCGTTATTTAAGACGCTGAAGTTGTTGGGCTATAAGACGGCGATTCTGTCTGGTGGGTTTGATTATTTTGGTCATGCCTTACAGGCCCAATTGGGCGTCGATCATGTTTTTGCGAATCGGTTGGAAATTCTTGACGGTTTTCTAACAGGACGTGTTTTGGCCCCTGTGGTGGATGCCGAAGCCAAAGCACGAATCCTAAGAGCGTTGGCGGATAAAGAAGGGATCTCCATGGCACAAACCATTGCCGTGGGCGACGGCGCAAACGATTTAGAAATGCTGGGTGCAGCAGGACTCGGGATTGCATACCACGCGAAGGATTTGGTTCGAGAGCGTTCCCGGCACGCAATCTCTACCCTCGGGCTGGATAGTATTCTTTATTTGTTGGGAATCAGTGATCGGGACCAGCTTGGCGCGTCCTAAGCCATTGGCCTCGCCATCGGCCGTACAATCTCGGTAAGATAGCACCTTGTTAGTTTAAGCTCATTGCAGGTAGAGGGTAGTTATGGCCAATTATTCCACGAACGAATTTAAATCTGGCTTGAAGGTTTTGCTTGAAGGGGATCCTTGCAGCATTGTGGAAAATGAGTTTGTGAAGCCGGGCAAGGGGCAAGCATTCAATCGCGTTCGGCTTAAGAATTTGAAATCGGGGCGAGTCTGGGAGAGGACCTTCAAGTCGGGTGAGAGCCTGGAAGGTGCCGATGTCATGGAATACGAGATGGAATACATGTATTCAGATGGTGAGTATTGGCATTTTATGAAGACCGACGATAGTTACGAGCAGATCGCAGCGGATAAAGAAGCGGTCAGCGAAGGAATCCAGTGGCTAAAGGAAAATGGCCGGTGTACGGTGACGTTGTGGAATGATGTTCCGATTCTTGTGGTGGCGCCCAATTTTGTCGACCTGGATATCGTTGAAACTGACCCAGGCTTGAAGGGTGATACGGCGACGGGCGGCTCAAAGCCGGCAACCTTGTCAACTGGGGCTGTGGTAAAGGTACCGCTATTTATTAATATCGGTGAGTCCATTCGCGTTGATACCCGAACGGGTGAATACCAGGGGCGTAGTAAGAGCGCGTGAACCAGGGCGTGCAACCGATGCCAACCTGGCCTGTGCTGAAGGCGCGGGCCAAGGTACTTGCTGCCATTCGTCGGTTTTTCGAGGCAAGGTCAGTGACCGAGGTTTCAACGCCGTCCTTGAGCCGCTCGGGTACGTTCGATGCTCAGCTGTCGAGCTTTGAAGTCTCGGATCAAGCTGAAAAATTGTTTTTGCAGACCTCCCCGGAATACGCGTTAAAACGGGCCTTAGCGGTCTATCGCGAAGCCATCTTCGAGATCACTCCTGCGTTTAGGCGCGGCGACCAGGGCAGCCAGCATAATCCTGAATTCACCATGCTCGAATGGTATCGCCCGGGCCTCAGCTTATCTGGCCTGATGGCCGAAGTGGTGGACCTGTTGAATGCCTTGCCTGAGCCCCCGGAGATTTGGCGGGCGCAATCTAAGGTCGATTTGCCGGTCTATTCGTTTCGGGCGGTGTTTGAGCAACGCTTTGGGGTTAATCCAAACGAAGCAGCCTTGTCGAGCCTTTGGCAGTGGGTGCAAGAGACCGGTGCAGAGGTAACCCACTTAGCGCCGCACGATGATGATCAGTTCCGATCCGATTGTTTAGACTTTTTGTTCTTAGAGGTTCTTCAACCCAGTCTCGGCGATATTTTTTTCCTAACTGAATTTCCACCATGTCAGGCGGCGCTCGCGGAAATTGACCCTAAAACGGATACTGCCCAACGATTTGAGTTGTATTGGCAGGGTACTGAGCTAGCGAACGGTTATCTTGAGCTTCGAGATCCGGCGGTCATTTTGAGTCGGCATACAGTGATGGCAACTGCTCGGATCAATCGCGGCCTGCCAAGTATTGCTTTTGATACCGCGTTCGCTGAGGCAAGCGCTTTGATGCCCGCCTGCGCCGGCGTTGCGCTTGGAATCGATCGATTGGTGATGGTTTGGCTCAAAGCCAAAACCTTATCTGAGGTGCAACTATTTTCTTGGCCGAATCATTAGCTGACGAGCGCTTGACCCATCTTGATGGTGCTGCCTGGAGCAACGCACCATTTTTGGTTCGCCTGAGTAATCAAGATGGCGGTAGAGCCCAACAAAAATCTGCCCGCCTCTTGACCTTGATCAACGGCTAGCCCTTGCATTGGTTGATCGATAGGCTGTTGGGCTTTGAAGGGCGCAATATCCCAAAATGGTTGGATACCGGCAACAATCATGGCGCCGATCAAAACCAGATAATAATCGCCCTCGCTTGAGGTGATGCGCAGCACAAGGCGCTCGTTTCGGGTGAATAACCCCGGAACGTGGTTGGCCGTTGTCTGGTTAACGGAAAAAAGGGCACCCGGAATATATCGAGCAGTCTGGAGTGCGCCTTGTTGTGGGAAATGCACTCGGTGATAGTCGCTTGGGGCCAAGTAGACGGTCAAAAAACTGCCGTTATTGAATGACGTCGGTAAGGTTTCACCCAGCAATTGAGGGATCGAATAATCGTGTCCTTTGGCTTGAATAGCTCGCTGGTGTTTGATGTCACCGGTAACTGAAACGAGACCGTCGGCGGGCGATACAAGCCTACCGGTGAGGGGGCGGGCATCTTGAATTAATGCCCGGGTAAAAAAATCATTAAAAGAAACATATTGTTCCGGCTCTGTGCGTGCTGCCACGGTCCAGTCGATTTTATAAATGCTGTCGAATTGTTTGATCACAAAATCCTTCAGCCAAGGAATCTCGGATCGGGCGACATAACCGATGCAGCGGGATAATAAATGCTGAGGAATCAGATACTGAAGAAAAATAAAGAGTCGGGTCATAAAGCGGCCAGTTGCTAATAAGTCGATTGCCTAATACATCATAGAGTGTGTGATGTGGGTCCGTTAAAGGATGCAGTCTAACGCAATCCGCGCAACGCATGGATCCTTGTTGCTTGGATTGCCGTGGTTGAGCCACTGCCCGAGTTAGTCGCTTGCTTTGATGCATAATCGATACGCACCGAAGCGTTAATGGCTGATCCTCGTATTTTACGGTTGACTCGGGTTAAATAGAGCCGATGGTCAGCAGCCCGACGCTTGGTTCAAAGAGGAGATTCTTATGGCGGTAGATTCAGGTAATTTGGTATGGATCGACATGGAAATGACAGGTTTGGATCCAGATACAGATCTGGTTTTAGAAATTGCAACCATCATTACCGATTCGCAGCTCAATATCATTGCTGAGGGCCCTTGTTTAACGATTCATCAGACCGAAGCCCGGATGAATATGATGGATGAGTGGAATACTGAGCACCACGGTGCGTCTGGCCTGACCGCGCGCGTGATCGCATCGTCCGTGACCGAGGCGATGGCTGAAGCGGAAACCCTTGCATTCTTAAAGGATTATGTTGGCCCGCAGGATTCGCCCCTGTGCGGGAACAGCATAGGCCAGGATCGACGGTTTATTGATCGCCATATGCCTGAGCTTGGTCGATTTTTCCATTATCGAAACCTAGACGTCAGTTCAATTAAAGTTCTGGTGATGCGCTGGAAGCCGGAAGTTATGGATTTAGTCATCAAGCAAGGCAGGCATCGCGCTTTAGACGATATTCGAGAATCGATCGATGAGCTCAAGGTTTATCGAGCGCATGTCTTCAAGATGTAGGGAGAGGGCTGCTCGCATCACGTTTCGAAAGTTGTTGCTGAATGGCCCAGTCAATATGTTCCTGCACCATGGAATCCGCTGTTGCACGTTTAGCCTTAAGGCTTGCTAAAATTTCTGGATCATAGTCAGCATTGCCGAGTGCAACACTGATATTCCGCAACCAGCCTGAGTAACCTGTTCGCCGGATTGCCGAGCCTTGGGTTTTTTCTAAAAAGGTGGCTTCGCTCCAGGCATAAAGGGTTGTTAACGCGGCCTCCTCAAAGTCTGGTCTTGGTTTAAAAACGGGGTCAACCGACGTTGCGGCAAACTTGTTCCAGGGACAAACCATCTGGCAATCGTCACAGCCAAATATCCGATTGCCCATGGCGACTCTCAGTGGCTCTGGGATCGCGGCTTTAGATTCAATCGTCAAATAAGAAATACACCGTTTGGCATCTAACTCAAAGGGTCCAACAAAGGCCTTGGTTGGACAAACATCCAGGCACCGGGTGCAGCTACCGCAATGTTTGGATGAGATCTCAACAGGACCGTCAAATGGCAGGTTGGTTAAGAGTTCGCCAATAAAAAACCAGGACCCGCGGCTTTGGTTGAGCAGCAGCGTATTTTTTCCGATCCAGCCTAATCCAGATTGCTCGGCAAAGCGTTTTTCAAGAATGGGTGCGGAATCGGTGCAGGCCCGGGTCACACAATCGGTTATACCCTGGGCCTCTGCTGCTTCATTGATTTGGTTGGCAAGCTGGGTCAGACGACGGCGAATGACTTTATGATAATCCCGGCCGAGTGCATAGCGGGCAATGTAGGCGCTGCTCGGTGTAGCAAGGGTGCCTTCAATTTTTGTCATCTCTGAAGCCGGTAAATAGTCCATTCTGACGGTAATTGCGCTGAGGGATCCGGGTAATAATCCGACTGGGTCGACCCGCAGATCGACATTGCGCGCCATGTAACCCATGCTGCCGTGATGGTTATTGCTCAGCCACTTTAATAGATGCGGCGCATGATCACTGCGGTCGAGCTTGACAAAACCGGTTGCTGAAAAGCCCAGCGCTGCGGCCCATTCGGGAATCTGATTTTTAAGGGCTTGCAACGACATCAATATTTTTCCAGTGGTGCCTGTAGGTTTGGCTATAATGGCCCCCTTCAGGGCACGAGGGTCATTATGACAGCGTCAAAGCTATACCCGGCCTCGGTCATAAAAGAAATTGATCGGCAATACTCGCAGGATTATGACATATCCAGTTTCCAGTTGATGAAATTGGCTGCGCGGCGCGTTGTCGAGGTTATCTTGACCCGCTATAGCGACATTAAAAATGCACAGGTTTTTTGTGGGTCTGGGAATAATGCAGGCGACGGCTTTTTAATCGCAGCGGGGTTGGCGGATCGTGGCTGGTTGGTTCAGGTTGTGCTTGTTGGCGATACTGAAAAGCTTTCTGACGCGTCGCGCGAAGCCTTCGCAGTTTGTCAAAATAGCCAGGCAATCGTTCAGGATTTTGAAGGATCCGTCCTGGCCGGAGCGGTATTGGTTGACGCCTTATTAGGGCTTGGTATTCGGGGCGACGTTACGTCCGCGTACCGCTCGGCCATCATGGCAATCAATGCTGGTAGTGGCCCTGTGGTTGCGGTTGACCTGCCGTCTGGTTTACAGCCTGACTCAGGCGATGTTGGGACGGCCTGTGTTCGGGCCTCGATCACCATCACCTTCTTAGCGCGAAAGGTGGGGTTATACAGTCAGGATGGACCAGATTATGCGGGTGAGATCATGCTGGCTGATCTAGGCCTGCCGGAAGCCTTGTTGACCAAACATGCCGCTAAAGTGTTGCGGGTTCTGGACGCGCCAAGGTTACCGGCGCGTCAAAACAAAGCGCACAAGGGGCATTTTGGACACCTTCTGGTGGTGGGTGGCAATACGGGCTTCGGCGGTGCCGGCCTACTAGCCAGCGAGGCTGCTGTGCGTAGTGGCGCGGGGCTTGTGTCTGTTGTGAGTCGCGAGGCGCATCGATCTGGGTTTTTAGCGCGATGTCCTGAGGTGATGTTTCGGGGCGTCACTGAAACCGATGACATAACGGACCTTCTTGATCGCGTCCAGGCCGTCGTGCTGGGCCCCGGTCTAGGTCAGGACGCATGGGCTCAAAACTTGTATCGACAAGTGATTGCTGCTGGCAAACCCCTTGTCCTAGATGCCGACGGCCTAAACCTTTTGGCTCAGGCGCCGGTTCCCCTGCTTGATTGCATCATGACGCCACATCCCTTGGAGGCCGCAAGGTTGCTCCGTCGTGATCAGGTCGACCCGGATCGCTTAGCGGTCGTGGGCCAACTGCAATCTGAGTACGGTGCCGTGGTTGTGCTTAAAGGTGCAGCAACCCTTGTTGCATCTAATTCGGGTATCGCTATTAATGTATTGGGGGGGCCGGCAATGGCAACGGCTGGAATGGGCGATGTGCTTTCAGGGCTGCTGGGTGCTTTGCTCGCTCAAGGCGAACCACTGAGTCGCGCAGCCGAACTGGGGGTTGCGCATCACGGCCGGGCCGCTCGGATGGCGACGGCTCAACAGGGCGAGGTCGGTTTGCTTGCTCGAGATGTGGTGATGCAAGTTGGTCGCTCACTCTCGGGGATAGTTTTATGAGCTGGCTGCTGAATACCGAGAAGGCGACCGAGCAGTTCGGCGCGCGGTTGGTCGACGGGCTCGAAGGAACCGGTATTGTTTTTCTTAAAGGTGACCTGGGCGCCGGTAAGACCACCCTCTGCCGAGGCGTGTTGCGGGCCTTGGGCTATACGGGTGCGGTGAAGAGCCCGACCTTCACGCTGGTCGAGCCCTACGAGCTGCCAGTGCATCCGGTCTACCACTTCGACCTATACAGACTCAATGATCCAGACGAGTTAAACTATTTGGGCGTTGATGAGTATTTTACAAGCCAAGCGCTGTGTTTAATTGAATGGTCAGAGAAAGGACTCGGGCTATTACCTAAGCCGGATCTGGAGATTGAAATGCGGGTCATTGGAGATAGCAGCCGCCGCTTGTTTGTGCAGTCAGGCTCAGACAAAGGTGAGCGCGCGCTCGCAAGGTTGCCGACATGACAGTAAATTTGCGCTCGAGCGTTTTTGGGTCCTGGGGTCGTCGAAGATTCTCTGGCTTAGTGGTGATGTGGCTCTTGTCATCTTCAGCATTGGCAAGCCCGACTATTAACAGCATCAGACTTCATGCCTCACCAGAAAAGACCCGTTTGGTGTTCGATGTTAGCGAACCCTTAGATCACACGTTGTTTGTTCTCGAAAACCCACTGCGTTTGGTGATTGACCTGCCAGGCTCGGCGTTGGAAAAATCAGTACGCCGGCAATCACTTGCATCGAAATATTTCAAAGGCACGGCCGTCACCGATATTCGGTATTCATCAGTGAGGCAAGCGGATTTGCGAGTTGTTTTGGATCTATCTGAATCGGTTAAACCGAGAAGCTTTTTGTTGAACCCAATTGCTCAATATGGCGATCGGTTGGTGGTTGATTTGTTTCCAACGCTTACCGGCGAATCGGTCCTGGCGACCGAATCAAAAATTGAGCAACGGCTGAGAGACATCGTCGTTGCGATTGACCCGGGTCATGGAGGCGAAGATCCCGGAGCCATTGGACCAGGCAAAACCTATGAAAAAACAGTGGTGTTGGCGATCGCGAAACGGCTCGCTGATCGCTTCAACGCCGAACCAGGTTTTAAAGCCGTCTTAACCCGCGGCGGTGACTACTACGTTGCGCATCGAGATCGAACTCAGCTGGCACGTGATAATCAAGCTGATGTGTTTATCTCGATTCATGCTGATGCCTGGAAAACGGCTTCTGCCAGTGGGGCATCGGTCTTTGCGATTTCTCAGCGGGGCGCGACAAGCGAAACTGCCCGTTGGATTGCGGAGAAGGAAAACCGGGCAGATCTCATTGGTGGTGTTGGCAGCGTGAGTCTGGATGATAAAGATGATGTGTTAGCAGGTGTGCTGCTGGATCTCTCGATGACTGCGAGCTTGAGCGCGAGCCTAGAAATGGGTGCGGAGGTGATCAAATCGATCTCGCCGATTAATAAATTGCACAAATCGAACGTTGAGCAAGCCTCCTTTATCGTTCTCAAGTCACCCGATATTCCCTCAATCTTGGTTGAAACTGGGTTCATCTCAAATCCCGGAGAGGCCAAGAAACTGCGAACCGCGGCCCATCAGAAGAAAATGGCTGGGGCAATATTCAAAGGGGTTTCAACCTATTTTCAAAAAACCCCGCCGGAGGGCACTCTTTTGGCTCAGAGGGTTTCACAATTGCCGCAGGTGATGGCTTACAAAATAAAATCTGGGGACACCTTGTCTGAGATAGCGCAGCGTTATCGGGTATCTCAAGGCGCCTTGAAATCTTTGAATGCGCTAAAGTCCGACCGTCTTAGGGTTGGGCAGGTTTTGAAAATTCCGGAGCGCTCGTGAGTCGAATCCAACGCTTATCTAGCCGACTAGCCAATCAGATTGCCGCCGGGGAAGTGGTTGAGCGCCCAGCATCAGTTGTAAAAGAACTTGTGGAAAATGCGATTGATGCCGGCGCCTCGAGAATTGATTTGGTGCTCGAAGCTGGTGGCAGCCAACTCATCCGTGTCCGGGATAATGGCCGCGGGATTCCGCAGGACGATTTGGCTCTGGCCTTGTCACGTCATGCAACCTCAAAGATCGCGACGGAGTCGGATCTTGAGGGGATTTGCTCGTTGGGTTTTCGAGGGGAGGCCTTGGCCTCAATCGCCTCGGTTTCTAAATTGGTGATGACGTCGAACGCAACCGATGAAAAGTCTGGGTATGCGGTACAGGTTCACGGCGTAGATATGACCTCTGAGGTCATCCCGGCGCCTCATCCTCAGGGGACGACGGTTGAAGTTAGGGATTTATTTTTCAACACGCCTGCCCGTAGAAAGTTTCTAAGAGCTGAAAAAACCGAGCTGGGTCGAATTGACGATGTGATTCGAAAAATGACGTTAAGCCATCCGGCGGTGGCCATCATGGTGACCCACAATGGAAAGGTTTATCGTCAGTTTCAGGCTGCGAGAGCGATCGAGGATCAACACCACCGTATTAAAGCGGTTTTTGGCCAAAGTTTTTTAGATCAAGCGCTGTATTTTGAAGAACAGATTGGGTCGATGCAGCTTAAAGGCTGGATTTCGCTTCCCACCTACTCCCGTAGTCAGGCCGACCAACAGTATTTTTTTGTAAACGATCGCTGCATACGTGACAAGGTCTGCAGTCATGCGGTGCGTCAGAGTTATAAAGATGTGCTCTTTCATGGCAGGCATCCGGTTTATGCCATATTTTTGAACCTTGATCCGACTTTGGTCGATGTGAATGTCCACCCAACCAAGCATGAAGTTCGTTTTCGGGAAAGTCGCGGCGTTCATGATCTGATTTATAGGACGATTCACCAGGTGTTGGCATCTGTGCGGCCAGAAGGTCAGAGCGGACCCAACCAAGTCCTGGAGGCGGGGTTTTCCGGCGAACAACCGCCGCTCGGCTCCTTCGATCCGGGTTATGTGCAGCGGAATATGGCCTTTACCAGTCGCCAGAATCAGGGTTCAGGATTCTTTGGTTTGTCGCAATCGCCCAGTCAGATGCCGAGTAACTGGACGGGAACAACCGTTGGGTTGGGAGCGGACCAGGATGATGGTGCTGAGATTCCGCCTTTGGGCTATGCCCTCGGTCAGTTACATGGCGTCTATATCCTCGCGCAAAATATAAATGGGTTGGTCGCGGTTGACATGCATGCGGCGCATGAACGGATCACCTACGAGCGCTTAAAACGGGCGATGGATGCAGATGGCCTTAAAACACAGCCCTTACTTGTCCCGGTAAGCCTCGCGTTAAGCGCGCGCGAAGTTGCATTGGTCACGGATCGTGCTGATGAGCTTTCTGAAATTGGGCTGCAGCTTGAGGCTGTCTCTGAGGAGAGCGTGATCATTCGTGGGGTTCCGTCCATGCTGAGTCGAGATAATCCCGAGCAGTTGGTGCGCGACGTGTTATCGGATTTCCTAGAGTTTGGTTCCAGTAATCGAATTAATGATGGTCGGGACGAGCTATTGTCGACGATGGCCTGCCATGGATCTGTGCGCGCCAATCGCAAACTGTCGATACCGGAGATGAATGCTTTGTTGCGAGATATGGAAGAGACCGAGCGCAGCGGGCAGTGCAACCATGGTCGGCCGACCTGGTTTCAGCTGACGCTTTCTGAACTGGATAGTTTATTTATGAGAGGTCAATAAGCTTGACCCAAGCCTTAGTTATTACTGGGCCGACGGCATCGGGTAAGTCGGCACTTGCTTATGCATTAGCTGGCCGGTTCAACCTTGAAGTCATTACTGTTGACTCGGCCCAAGTCTATACTGATATGGATATTGGCACGGCAAAGCCCGATGCAGCGCAGCAGGCGTTGGTACCACATCACCTACTGGATATTCGCGCGCCCACGGATCCTTATACCGCTTTTGATTTTTGCCAGGATGCCCGGCAAGCAATCGCAGCTGTCCGGTCAAGAGGTCGGTTGCCTGTTCTGGTCGGTGGCACTATGTTGTACTTGAAGGCCTTGCGCGATGGTATCGCAGACTTACCAGAGGCCAACCCGACGGTTCGTCTTGAGATCCTTGAGGCAGCTAAAACGAATGGTTGGCCTTGGCTTCATGAGGAGCTAAGGCGGATTGACCCAGAGGCCGCTTTGAGGATCAAACCAACAGATCATCAGCGGCTTCAACGGGCGCTTGAGGTAGAGCGGTTGACAGGTCAAACCTTGACCGCGCTGCAGGCGAAAGGTCAGGTTGGACTAGGCGCGAGCCTCACTGAAGTTGCGATAATGCCTGAGTCTCGAGCGCAACTTCATCACCAAATAGAAGCGCGGTTTGATCAGATGCTGACGCAAGGATTGGTGGCTGAGGTGGAGCAGCTGCGTGAGCAGTATGCCTTGCATGATGCGCTGCCTGCCATGAAAGCGGTCGGCTATCGTCAGGTATGGCAGTTCCTAGAAGGCGATCTTGGATTCGATGAAATGCGAGAAAAAGGCATTATCGCGACCCGGCAGTTAGCCAAGCGCCAGTTCACTTGGCTGCGGTCGTTTGAAATGGTCGAAAAAATATCGATGCCATCGCTCGATGCGCTCTTGAAAATCGATGCAGTCGCCAACATATTGATAAAATCTAAGTTTTGATAAAAGTTAAGGTTTGATAAAATCTAAGGTTTGAAAAAATTAAGTAAGGAAGCAGGGCGCGATCGCAGCAAGTGGCAGATCGAGGCTTTCCGAGCAAAGAGGTGATGGTAGCTCGAGCAAGCTTGATTGACGCGCATCGACCCCGTGAGTCTATCTTTAACATGACGAATGCGTTGGAGTTCCAGCGTTGGGAAGGAATTAGGAGGCATTATGTCGAAAGGTCAGTCTTTACAAGACCCATTCTTAAACGCATTGAGGAAGGAGCGGATCCCAGTCTCGATCTTCTTGGTCAGTGGGATTAAACTTCAGGGGCAGATTGAGTCGTTTGATCAATTTGTTATTTTGTTGCGAAACACGGTGAATCAAATGATTTATAAGTCAGCGATCTCAACGGTCGTGCCCTCGCGAGCGGTCAGCCTCGATTATGATGACCCGATGGAGACGCTCGATTAAAGCGTCAGGCTGTTATTATGTTTTTTGATCGGCCAGCGCCTGGCTCAAAGGCGATGCTTGTTTTTATTCGGAACAAGACCTCTGATCTTGCGACGCACGAGGAGGTTGAAGAGCTGGCTCGGTCGGCCGGCATGGCGGTCGTTGGGTTGATCGAGAGCGCCCGTCGGGATCCGCATCCGAAAACGATGGTGGGATCTGGCAAGGTCGATGAAATAAAAATCGCGGCGGAAGCCGCAGGTGCCAATCTGGTGCTGTTTAGTGAAGACCTCTCGTCGACCCAAGAACGGAATCTTGAGGGTGCCTTAGATCTGCGAGTGCTGGGTCGAACGGGCCTCATCTTAGAAATTTTTGCGCAGCGAGCTCGAACTCATGAAGGTAAGCTTCAGGTTGAGCTTGCGCAATTAGAGCACAGCGCGTCTCGATTGGTTCGAGGCTGGACCCATCTTGATCGCCAACGGGGCGGTGCGGGCGCGGGGCTTGGCGGTGCGGGAGAAACGCAGCTAGAAGCGGATCAACGGCTGCTGGCGGCGCGCAACAAAAAAATTAAAGAACGATTAGAGCGGGTTCAGCGCCAAAGACATCAAAGCCGGCGAGCGCGGGTACGATCTGAAACCGCAACGGTTGCGCTAGCGGGTTACACGAATGCGGGTAAATCGACGCTGTTTAATCGATTAACGCAGTCGGCGGTGCATGCAGCCGATCAGTTGTTTGCAACGTTAGATCCCACCCTTCGACAAATTAGTCTGCCGCTGACCGGTAAAGCCGTCATTTCCGATACAGTGGGCTTTATTCGGGCGCTCCCCCATGGCCTGGTTGAGTCTTTTAAGGCAACGCTTGAAGAGGTAACCGAGGCAACCTTGATCCTGCATGTGGTGGATGCGTCAGCAGGTGAAAAACAAGAGCGTATGGATGCCGTAAATGCGGTTCTGGGAGAAATTGGCGCAAGAGAAGTGCCGCAGCTGTTGGTCTTAAACAAGTCTGATATACAAGGCGTGACAGGGCCGCTGGTGCGCCGAGATGCAGCGGACAAACCCTATTCCGTTCAGGTCTCCTCGCTGACCGGGGTTGGATTGCCCGAGCTTTTATCCTGTATCGATGAGTTGATATCAGATGATGTGGTGACAACGGTGCTTTCGCTCAATCCCGAGCAAGGGATGATTCGCGCAAAATGCTTTGAGCTCGCTTCGGTAATTGAGGAGGTCATGGATGAAAATGGCACGATTGCGATGCACCTTCGTATAGAAAAGAAGAATTTGGCAAGGTTGAATGCGGCGTTAACCGCGATGAAAGCAGGTTAAGCAATGCAACTTGATGCAATAAGTGGGAAGATAAACAAAATCTCAGGATTTGGAGAAGAGTATGGCGTGGAATGAACCCGGTAATAATGGTGAGAAAGACCCTTGGGGTAGTCGCCAAGACCAAGGGCCGCCCGATTTAGATGAGGCCTTTAAGAAACTTAAAGAAAATTTAGGGGGCATGTTCGGCGGCGGAAGCGGCGCTGGGGGTGCTTCAACGGGCGGCGGCGGGGTGAAATCGTCTCTGGTTGCCATCGTTCTTGGGGTGCTCGCGATTGGTTATGGTTTCATGGGTGTTTATACCCTGGACGAACAAGAGCGTGGGGTTGTGCTCCGATTTGGTAAGGTTCAGGAGGCCGTTGTCATGCCTGGTCTGAGTTGGTACCCACCGATTGTAGACCAAGTGATTATTCACAACACCTCAAGAGTTCGCTCGCATCCGCACGACTCGGAAATGCTGACCGAAGACGAAAACATTGTGAAGGTTAAGCTCACGGTGCAGTACGTTATAGACAAT